>JARRKK010000292.1:0-5711 GCA_037388105.1 Ignavibacteriaceae bacterium
AATGGTTAGTGTTTCCCCTATCTCACTTAAACCGATTTCAATATCATATTTGTATGCAGATTTCATCATCCAATCTATGGGAGTGTGAAATCCCTCATCTCCATCAAACGTATTGCAGTGAATCGGGACAAAATACTTTGCCTTCATTTGTTCACTGGCCATAATTAGTGCTTCCTCAGGATTACAATGCCTGTGATGATGTGGTATGTAGCCACCAATAGGCATTATCGCAACATCTATATTTTCATTCTTATACTGAATAAATTTATCAGTAAACGCCGTATCTCCAGCGAAAAGAATTTTTTTACCATAGCTTTCCATTATATAGCCGTTATAACTCCTGCCGTTTAACATATGACCCTCTGCTCTATCCCTTTCACCGGGAAGCCTGAAACCATCGTGATTAACTTCAATTGCTTTTATTTTCAATTCATCAAAGTTAATTACATTACCCCAGTCGAGTTCACTTAGAGATTTCCAATTCAAATCATCTATAATATCTTTTGTATTGTAAGCAGTAAGACAATTAATTTCATTAGGAAATTTATTTGTCAATTCCTTCAACGATTTATGATCCATATGATCCATATGTGAGTGAGATAGAAGCACGATATCGGGTTTTGGTAATTCATCAAACTCGAGTGCCGGTAAAGTTGCTCTTATTTTACCAATCGTTGCTCCTAACACATAAAAACCAACAGAGCTAAACAATACAGGATCTGTGAGAATTATTTTTCCATAAATGTTAATGAGAACAGTAGAATGACCTATCCAGGATATGTTTATATCATCATCATTCCATTGATCAGGGGTCGGCCTATAAACCTGATAGTTGCCTGTATCTTGTAAGGATAATTGTTTACCTCTTAATAATAAGGAGGGTGCAACTGATCCCACCAGGGTTAGCACCAAACCATGATTTATAAATTTTCTTCTATCCAATTATTATCTCTTCACAAATGTATTTAAATACGTTAATAATAAACCTATAATCAAAACCGTTAAAACAAAATCTGCATTATTTGTTGATTATGACGCATCAATCTTTAATTCGTTCACCTTAATTGAAATTAGGAATGAGAAAAAGTACTTTTAACCCAATAATTGAGGAGAATAATGACATTTATAGATTTTATAATATTATTCATAATTGCTGCGATTATTGGTTCTCTTGCACGAAAAGTGGTGGGATTGGAAAAAGGCGGATGTATAGTTTCAGCAATTGTAGGTTTTATAGGTGCAGTTATTGGTACCTGGCTGGGAAGAGAATATAATCTGCCCGAAATCTGGTCAATTACTATTCGCGATATGAAATACCCGGTCGTATGGTCGTTAATGGGTGCAATATTATTTACAATAGTTTTAGCCTTAATCTCACCAAGAAAGAAAAAGTAGCAGTTCAATTTTTTTAACAAATAATATTTGAACATTAGAACATTCGCATCTTATGGGAACACATTTCAAAGGATCAAAGAAAGAAGTTCGGGCACTAAATACATATATAAAATTAATTCGTGCTGCTGATACATTGAGTTCAAGGATTAATAAACACTTATCAGATAAAGGGCTAACGGCAAGTCAGTTCAACATACTGGATGCACTTTATCACCTCGGAACATTAACTCAGAAGGAACTAGGTAATAAATTATTGAAAAGTGGTGGAGATATTACAATGGTTATTGATAACCTCGAAAAAAGGAAACTGGTAAAGAGAAAACGTGGAGAAAAAGATAGAAGAGTATTTTTAGTAACTTTAACTATAAAAGGAACTGGTCTGGTTGAAAAAATCTTACTGCAACAAGTAAACAGAATAAAAAATGAGGTTAACATTCTTAGTAAGAACGAACAAAACGAACTACAAAGGCTCTGTAAAAAAATTGGAGTTATTGTTTAGTTCTACTTTTATATTCGTGCAATATTTTGGGTAAAACACTTCCCGCCTTACCAAAAAAGGAGTAATCAGCAGAAGATGATATTTCAGTTTCCTCTATATTAATTTCAACTAAGGTTGCCCCACTTTTTTTCGCAGTGGAAACCAAACCCGCTGCTGGATATACAACAGCCGAAGTGCCCACAATAAAAAATATATCTGAATTTTTAGATGCTTTTTCACCTCCTTCAAATTGAGCTTCGGGGAGAAATTCACCAAACCAAACAACATCCGGTCGAATCAACCCACCACAGAAGCACTTAGGCACACCGTTGCTAAAATCAAGCTCTTCATTGTAAAACTTTTTACATTCGGCGCAGTAGTTTCTTTCAATATTTCCATGAAGTTCAAATATTTTTTTACTGCCCGCCCGCCTGTGCAAATTATCGATGTTCTGGGTTACAACGGTTACATCAAAAAAATTTTGTAATTCCGCAATTGTAATATGTCCCTGATTTGGTTGGGATTCGTGAATTAATTATCAATTAAAAAATAAGTTTTCTAGTGTTCTTTTCTTTTTACATAAACAGAATTATACTGTGGTAATGGAAAGATGTTATTTATTTTGAAAAGGTTACTGCAATAAAGTAAGATAAAAACTAAAATTCAGATGATTCTCACATTTAATCGAAAAGTGATTCCTTTGTTTCCTTGTTCAATTCATCAGGTTCTTCGTGCTTATAAAGATCTGTTTGAGCAAGATGAATAAATTTTGTCCAGTTACCCCGAATACTTTTTTCTGACTTTAAAGTACTTTTATAAGCATTAACTTTTGCACTTAATTCATCAGCCTGATAAAGAGCAATTGCTTCTAAAGTTTTTGGAATAACAGGAGATGCGTATTCAAGTTTGCCCTGATGGCTAAGTACAAGATGTATAACTAAGTTTTTCAATTCCTCCGGAAACCCCGGAATTTGTTTTGCTTCAGCTTCTATCATTGATGCGCAAATAACAATATGTCCAATTAATTTTCCCTTATCACTGTATTCAAAGGCTGAATCATATGATAACTCTTCCGTTTTTCCAAAATCATGCAGCATCGTTCCGGTAATCAAAAGATCTCTGTTAAGCTCGACGTGGATATCACACATCAAATCACAAATTCTGATCATCTCTAATGTGTGTTCAATCAATCCGTGAATATAGGCGTGATGCCATGATTTCCCGGCAGGAGCATTTTTAAATTTCTCAAGTCGCTCACCTTTAAATACATTTGTAAGAAGCTCTCTGAGGTAATCGTCGGAAATCATTTTAATTCGTGATAATAACTCTTCTTCCATTTCATCAGGATTCCGAATAGATTTAGGCAGAAAATCCTGTGGATTCACACCGTCTTTAATTTCAGTCAGCCTGATTGATTTTATTTTTAACTGTGAGTTCCCCTGGTATTCCTCAATGGTTCCCAAAACTTTAACCACCATCCCCACATCCCCTTTATTAGAGATTTTGTCAAAACCTTTTGTATCACTCCAAACATTTGCACTTAAACTTCCGGATTTGTCCCCCAATTCCAGGGAAAGATATTCTTTACCAGCTTTGGTGTTTCTCAATTCAAGTTTTCTTATCATCAAGAAATGATCAACAGAATTGCTCTTTTGTAAATCAATTAAATCAGATTGATCCAGCATTTACCATTTTAATTTTGTATTAAATATTAAAATAAGAATTTCAAGTATTAACTTTGATAATTCGTTCAATCAGTAAGAGGATTCACGAACAACTTCCAGATCACCGCTATCAGGAAGACGTGCGATTATCGATCTGTTTAAAAGATCGATTGAAACGGAAATTGATTTTCCTTCATCACCATCAATAACAATTCCTCTCACACCTTCAAACGGTCCGCTTTTTATAATAACATTTGCACCGGGAACAATTCCGTTATGTACAATAACATCCTGATCGGTCTCAAGGAACTTTTTTACGTTATCAATCTGCCATTCAGGAATTCGGGCTGGTCGTCCGGAATCAAAAACACATCGGACAATAGCCGGCTGTTCCACCGAAATCAACCTATCGGCTTCATTAGCAAAAATAAAAATATAACCATTCAATAATGGTGTTGTAACTTTCTTTTTTCTATCACTCCATTGTTTTAAACGGGTAATAGTAGGAAGATAATATTCTATCCCAGCGCCCATTAACTGTTGTTCCGCTTTAAATTCGCTCCTTGGTTTTGTGTAGAGTGCAAACCAATATTTTTCTTTCGATGTTTCTTCCATCTATAAATTTTATATTAAATTATTGTGAACTGATATAGAATTTTTCACGATTATATAATTAATTTAGAAAAAATATTAATGTATAATAGCTTGTAACTTTTCTTCCAACGTATCAATATCAAATGGTTCATCACTAAGGATTTCAATACCCTTGCTATTGTAAATCATTTTTATGTCATCAGATTGCTCTTTATCTAAGACAAAAACTGGAATATCTAAACTTTTATCTTTACGCTTAATAGATTGTACTAATTGGACACCATTCATAAGAGGCATTTCGTGTTCCGTGATTATCAGAAAAGGCATCTGGCTTAATATAATTCCTAATGCACTGTAACCGTTTTCTGCACCGATTATCTGGTATAATGGGAACCTATCTCTAAGAAGCTTAATATATTCTTCCCTCTTTTCTTTACTATTTTTTACAAGTAATATCGTATTTGCAGATGACGGAACTGTAAAATGAAATTCACTACCTTCTCTCGGAACAGAATAAAACCATATATCACCGGAATGTTTTTCAATAATCTCTTTCGCAAGTGCCAGACCTAGTCCGGTACCTTTTTCACCTTTAGTTCCTTCGGTTGAAAATATCTTGCCTTCCTTGAATAGTTTTTCCTTATTTGCATCTGAAATGCCAACACCTTCATCTTTAATAATAATTTCCGAGAGCTTTTCGTTGTAAATATTTGCGGTTATAGTTACGGAAGTTTTTTCAGGAGAAAATTTTATTGCATTCCCCAAAAGGTTAGTAACTGTTTGTGTTATTAATCTTTCGTCTGCTTCTATGTAAAGATTATCGGGTACATAAACTTTAATATCGATATTCTTCCTTATTGCATCACCAGTAAGTGAGGAGACACTGTTAAAAACCAGATTTTGTACGCTGGTTCTTTGTGGCTCAATTTTCAATCTGCCTGTCTGGAGCCGTGACCAATCTAATAGATCATTTATTAATTGAAGCTGGTTTTGCGATGAATTATTTATATATAAGAGATATTCAGTTTTTTCCTTTTCAGTTAAGTCTGTATCATTTAATAAAATTTCTGAAAAACCGAGAATACTTGTAAACGGAGCCCTGAGGTCATGAGAAAGCATTGAAATAAAATTATCTTTTGAGGAGTTTACTCTGCCAAGTTCATTCACATCATTTTGTAAAGATTCTTCCCTGGATTTGAAACGGGATATATCAAATATCCTTCCGAAGTAGCGTACTATATCGCCGCTTTTATTTCTCTCAACAATCGTAGTAGCTGAAACCCAAACAATTTGATCATCTTTTCTCTTAATTCTGAATTCAACATTCAATCTGTTGCGATTAGCGTCACCATTGAATTCTTCAACATACTTTTTTAATACTATCAGATCATCATCAAAAATAATTTCTTTTCCTTTGCCGGACATTGCCAACAATTCTTCTTCAGTATAGCCTGTCACTTTTAACACATTGTCAGGATAAAAGAAATACGGATTTCCGTTTGATTGATCCAGATACCAAAAAAATTCATCATCAAAATCATTTGCTAACCGGTTAAAAATATTTTGGATATCTAAACTCA
>JARRKK010000293.1:0-7296 GCA_037388105.1 Ignavibacteriaceae bacterium
CCAGTTTATCTTTTTCAATCTTCCCTACCTTAATCTTATGCTCAGCATCGTAATCTTCCCAAGTCCAGGTTAAGGTTTTACCACTTTCCATTCTCCCAGTACTGGTTGTAATGAAATATTTGTTCATTCTTTCATGATCGATAATAGCTTCAAAGACATCCTTTGCAGGTTTTTGTATTCCCATTTTAATATTAACTTTTAAAACATTATTGCCCATATTCTTCCTTATAAAATTTTGTTTCCGTCTAAATGCAAACTATTTTTTAGAAAATTTAACAGCCCAAAAATATTCAAAACGAGTAATTTCAAAATCTCTACCCAAAGGTGTTATGTAAGATAAGACTTCTTCATCAGAAGGAAAATTTTTTATTATTGAATGTTCTGAACCATCTTGAAGTTTTCTCTTCTGATAAGTGTTCCCGGCATCGTCAGTTCTATAAATAGGAGTGTTGCTGCCTTCCACGTAATTATTCTCTAAAAAGATTACCAGTCCTTTCGGTTTAACTAACGATAAAAAATTTCTTAAAAATACTTTTAGTTTTTGTTTAGGAATATGCGACCAAATAAAACCTCCAAACCCGGCTTCAGATTTTCTCAAATTACTTGGAAGATTAAATATATCCACCAATTGAAATTCTACATTATCCGCCTCATAATATTTTGATTTTGCAATATCTATAACCGATTTATTTATGTCAGTTGCTAAAATATGTTTAGCTGTTTTACCTATGTGTTGGGTCCAATAACCTGTTCCGCAGGCAATCTCGATCAAACCTTTATTTTTGAAATGTTTTTGCAGGTAATTGATTAGTTTTAAGATGTCATGTTGTCTTTCAGACTTGTCATAAATATTTTCATACTCCTGAGCCCTTAAAGAATAATATGTAATCTGATCCACATTCATTTTTAACTTTTAGCAGTTGAAGAATACATTCAATAATCCTTGAGTATTTTCCAACTATCAACTAGAAATAATTGTTTTCCGGCAATCGTTTCGAGATCATTTATTACATCCGCCTTTTCTATAAGTCCGTGTAATATATTATCAACATATTTTTGGTGATTCTCCTGGCTATCCCAAAATGTGGTAATTAAATATGCATTTGTATTGTTTGTCGATTTAGAACAATATCCTATCAGCATCCCTTTTGCATTTTTCATTCCCGGTTGCCATATCTCTTTCTGCATCTGCTCAAAATGTTCAACCTCTCCCTCCAATGTTAGATTACTATTAAAATGATCCACAGCTATTGAACTGTAGAATTGATCTTGATTATTTTCTATAAATATTTGGTCATGAAAATTTGTCATAAAATTTTGGAGAGCATATTTATTTTCCCAAAATGAAATGATGCAAGCCTCTGTTTCATCCTTTGAATTCCAACCGCCAGTCTGAGCAACGAAACCCTTTGCAGATTTTGTTCTTAACCACTTTTCCTGAGCCAGAGAAAATTTATCTTTCAAATGCAATGAGACATTACAATTAATCCATTTTATATACATTTAAAATTATTCTTCAAATTGTGGTATTGACAAAACAGAAATCATCAGTTTTAAGAACCCGGATGCAAATGCCGGAAGTCTTTCCCAGTCACTTAACGATATATTTTTACTCAATTTCAGAAAATTACAATTGTTAATAATTTTAATATGATCCTTTGTTAAGATTAAATAATTATCCTCATTATAGTGATACTCCCATGGAGTTTCACCTACTCCTATAAAAATATTTTTGTCTAAAAGTTTATCGATATTATTCCCAATTATTTTCCTATACTCATTAAGGGATCTTCCTTCTAATTGCAGTGTGGAGCTAAAGAAATTTCCCCACCAAAACATTGTTCTAAAAGCAAATGAATTTTCGTTTGTGAATAGTGTCGGATAATCGAGAACCATATAAGGCAAGTTTTTATAATTTTCACCTCGCGATATCTTACCCATAACAATATCTGTTCCCTCTGGGAATGAAAAATCCGATTCTTCAACAATCTTTATCAATCTGGTTTTGGTTTTTTCTAACAAATTATAAATCTTTTTAAGAATTGATGATTTTGCCAGAAGAAAGTCTGTGTCTTCTAAAATGTGTAAATCCTTTTCAGTAAAATCCATTTATAAATTTACCTTAATTGGTCTTATGGTTAGAGATATCGCAGTTGCAAACAATTATTGTTTGGAAAGTCCATACTCAATGCCTTTTATATTAATTCCACTTATAACAATCTTCGGTGATAATTTATTTGACCAAGATGATAATTAAGATGTGAATGAAGATGGATTAGAAAATAAGAAGTGGTCATTTTCTTTTTAAATACATCTATTGGGTAGTCCTTGGCTATTTGATCTTCCGATAAGGAGCTTAACACTGTTTTTACAACTTCTTTAGAATTATCTATAGAACTTAATAATTCTTTTTTAGGAATATTCTTATGACCAAACTCAGCATCCCGGTTTCGGACATAGCCGGTGTTACCGAGAATTGCCCCAATGAAATGTTGCAAATTTCCACAAATGTGCAAGCATAAATTACCGGCACTATTATTAATATCACGACTAATAACCCATAATTTGAGCTCATCTGAGTATGAATTGATTTCTTTAGCAAGAATATCCAGGTCTCTATTAAATAGTTCGACCAAGGCGGTTGTAAGCATAGCCCAATCCTTTACAATTTGTTTGAATTGAATTTATGTAATAATGGATGGATTGACAAACTAATTAGATGGCAGAGTAATCTAATTTTAATAAGAAACTAAAAATTATCAGGGAATGTTCTATAATTCTTAAGATTTAATCTTAAAATTTTTCTCCTCAATCGCATAGGAAATAACTTTTTTAAGATCACCATTTACTTCAACTATAACTAGATCATCATTGCTGAGATTAATTATATATATTTTATTTAGCATTTCCTCAGGATCAGCGCTAATATAAATTGCAGTAATACCATCATCTTCCACAGAACGAACAATATATTTCCAACCTTTGCTTTTCATTTCTTGGTCGATTGATTCAAGCGTACTGAAATCTGCCCTGGTATTCGAACCTTCGACTTTATTATAAACACCTACCTGAACGCTTGAAATTTCTCTCAACATTTCGTCAACATATTCTTCATCTGCTGCCAAGTCGACAAACCAGCTTGAGACAGTAATCGCTGCCGATCCAACAGAAAATTGAAACTCGGTGTTATAATTAGTTCCGAGTTCACCCATAATCCTATCTTTTATTTCACCAAATTGTCTGTTCACACCGATACAACCTGTCAGTAAGATCAACGCGGAAAATGAAAATAAAGATTTTAAGATATTTGAAGTTTTCATTCCACACCTCAATTTTTTGTCTGGTTATCGTGTTTAACACCTTCCAGTTGAGGAATACCAAATTTTTTACCGAGTTTTCCAATAGTTGCCAAATCGATATTGCCAACAATATTTACAAAAGCGGCCTCCTTGCCATTTTCAAAATTGGTTACTGCAAGACCGATAATTTCTTTATTATCATTTAACTTAATATATACATTCGCTATTTCGTCTTCACTTCTTGTTTTAACAATTCTTTTCCACTGGGTGTTGGAAAGTTTAGAATCTATTTCATCTATTCTTTTTCTCAATAAATCCCCGGTCTCATCGCTAATTTCATAAACGTTCGCTTTAACCAGTTTTATCCCGTTTAGTATAGACATAATATTGGGATCATTCTCGTCAGACATTGTGGCTAGTACTGCAAGCAAATCCTCGTCTAAAATCACCTCGGTAACTTTCGAAGAATTTTCGAATGCACTAAAATCTCCAAATTCTACATATCCGGGTTCTTTCGTAACATCAGCAGATTGAGATAATATTTTAATAGATAATAATGAGATTATTGCGATAACTATTTTCAGTTTATTCATTTTATCACAATACCAATCATTAATAGTAATGCAACTGATGTAGATAAAATTGGTCGCGCAAACAATCTTGAATAAATGAATGATCCAACAGCATTAGAATTACTTTCCCCTTCAATTCTTGATCGAACCTTATCACTAATACTGGCAGGCAATTCTGTCTCTTCTATTTTGTGAACTGTGTTGGCAGTTAACCTGTATTCAATTAGGAGTTGTTTTACCAGCGCATTCTTCTTCGCTAGTTTGTAAATCTTAATTTTATCCATCAAACCGGCATCGCCGTACGCAACCGCAATTATTTTTGCGAGTAATGATTCCTCAATTTTATTTGAGTTGTTTTTTTGCATAAAACCTTAATTCCTTTTGCAACTGTTTACGTGCTCTTAGAATATTCACTTTCACACTGTTCAATGGGATATCCAGAATTTTACCGATTTCTTTATACTTGAATCCCTGTATTTCGTAAAGCACAAACGGACTTTTATGTATCTCTGGTAATCGATCGATTGCACTTTTTATTTTTTCATTGATCATACTTTCGCTCAAAACCTTTTCCGGTGATTGGTCAATATTGTGGTCTTCAATCCTTTCGGATAAATTATCATCTAATGAGACTTCTCTCTGATATTGCTTTCCTTTTTGTCTTAGATTATCAATACAAAGATTATGAGTTGTTCTCATTATCCATGCACGAGCAGCATAAAAATTGAATTTATTAATATTCTTCCAAATCCTGATCATAACCTCTTGAGCAACATCTTCGGCATCCATCCGGTTACGTAACATGTATAAGGCATAATTCAAGATCTTATCCTTATTCTGGTTTATAAGATAATCAAACTTTGATGAATGCAGCATCTGATATTAAAGACGTTATGATTTAATTGATTGTTACAATAAA
Organism: Ignavibacteriaceae bacterium; assembly: GCA_037388105.1. Taxonomy (GTDB): domain Bacteria; phylum Bacteroidota; class Ignavibacteria; order Ignavibacteriales; family Ignavibacteriaceae; genus BMS3ABIN03. The sequence continues at coordinate 4,791 of JARRKK010000293.1, forward strand.
GTTACAAAATTGTTAATCGAGTGGTACTTTATGATAAAAGGAAAATAATTATTTTAAGAGGAATTGCAATCAGAAGTAGAAAAAAAGACCAAGAGAAACGGTTAACATATCAGTTTTTGAATTGATCAGATTGTAATGAATTTCACCATCATAAAATACAACAGAATTTCTATCGAGATAAGTAGCATTGGTGCTTAAGAGATAACGAACTTTCAGATCAAGATATACAGAACCCTGGTTGAAGAATGGATCGCCGTGAGCTAGAAATTTCAATCCAACACCGCCACCGTAACTCCATGCCCAGTCATTAACCCAGAGTGTAGCTTTATAATAATCGTAACCCACTTCAGTATTTGAAAAAATAAAGCTCCCTCCGAATAGAGTTTCAAAATATGGTCTAACAGAACCCGAATAAGGAGCAACCTGAAAGAGTATGTGTACGCTGGCAAAATTATTTGCTTTGTTAAAACTCATATCCAATTCATCCGATTCCGGATCTTCCAAGAAATGAATCCCATACCCGATATAACTCAAATTTAATCCAAGTCCGTAAGGTGTTAATTCAGACGGGGAAAAAAAGAAGAGTTCCATTATCCCGCCAAAGCCTGCATTGGTTGTGTATTCAGTATAATCTCCCGCAGGGATAGCTGTTGTAAAGTATAGTGATGCCGAGGGCTGAGCAAATGAAATAATCTTAAAAAGCAGAAAAAATATTACCAGGAGTAGTAAATGTTTTAACATAATAGTTTAAGCTAAAATTATTGGCAACAATGGGATTCAAACTATAGACCATTCCTATTGTTTTGATTATAAAAGCTTTTACAGGTATTTCAGTTTGGTGTAGATAAGATTAGTATACAATTAAATCTTCTATGTAGTGGAAATTAGACAGGGTTTACCAAAATATGCTTGACATATTATTGAATGTTAGAGTGGTAGATTGTTAATTTTAAATATACTCTGACTTTCCCAATCATCATCTTTAACTTATAAAGGTAGTTTCATTTTTTTCAAAAATGTGGCGTAACGCGGGTCCTTGACTATATTTCGCAGCAATGTATCGGTTTTCAATTCCGGAAGACCGCTATCACGTTGCAGATAAGCACGTTCCAGCCAATCGAAGGCTTTGTCCGTCTCGCCACGGTAGGCATAAATCTCTGCAATCTGGTATGCTGAATCGTCTTGATCTTCTTTTATTATTTCAGCCAGCACCTCATCCGCTTCTTTAATTTTCCCCAGTGAATGATAAACCAGTGCAAATCCGAACATTTGCCAAAATTGATCGGTTTCCTTCTTTATTTCATTCAAAGCTAAATCAAATTTTCCTTGTACAAGATAGACAAGACCAACCTGCAAATGCCCACCTGGAAATTGAGGGTTCAGTTCAAGTGTTTTCCGAAAAGCTGCATCCGATTCATTAAATAAGCCGGCATACAAAGTTAGGTAACCGAGATTATTGTGCCGGGAAGTACTGAGTGGGTTGAGCTCAATTGAATGACGGGTTAGGTTAATTGCATCATCCAATCTTCCCAGAGTGGCATCTAAAACTGCTGAGTTAGTAATAATACTGGCATTCCCTGGCTCTAATTCAAGTGCCCGCCTGTAAGATTCATCCGCACCTATCCAATCCCAATCATATGCTCTCTTGATCCATCCCATTTGCGAATGCGCATCAGCAAGTTTTGGGTCAAGTTCAAGAGCCTTTGTTATTTCCTGACGAGCCTTGCTATAACTTTCATCTACCGGGAGGTAGCCTTTATCAGCCATATCACTGTGGACTTTTGACAAACCTAACCAAGCCGGGGCGAAGCTGGAATCAATTGATATCGATTGCTTGTAATAATCAATTGCTTTTTTATAATTTTCCTTACGACGTAGACTGAAAAAATATTTGCCTTGTAAGTAGGCGTTGTAAGCTTCCGGATTAGTTATACGCTTATGTGGTTTACTCTTCTCACCCAGAAGAGCCAAATTTAGAGCTTCCACAACCGAACCTGAAATGGAATCCTGCAATGAAAATATATTCTCCAGGGTTCCGTCATATATTTTAGACCACATATGGGTATCAGTATCAGTATTAATTAACTGTGCCGTAATTCGAAGTGAATTTCCAGCCTTGCGAATGCTACCTTCCAGTATATAGTTTACATTCAGTTTTGAGGCAATAGTTTTAATATCAACTTCTTTTCCTTTAAATGAAAATGAGGAGGTGCGTGAAGTAACTTGCAGGCTGGGGTTCTGTGCCAGTACATTGAGTAGTTCCTCTGACAAACCTTCGGAGAAATATTCCTGATCTTTTTTGGGACTGAAATCAAGGAATGGTAAAACTGCAATACTCTTTACTACCTCTCTTTCAGATTGATCAACTTTATTTGATGAAGGTATAAACAGATATATTATAAAAGCAAATAGTATCGCCAGTGATCCTGCAAGAATCCAGGGACGATTAGATTGTTTTGGATCGGTATTTACACTTCTGACTTCACTTATATTTTTCAGTTCATCT
>JARRKK010000294.1:0-3456 GCA_037388105.1 Ignavibacteriaceae bacterium
CGGGCCAAAATGCTGGCCAGGTTTCCGGCAGATGACTCATTGCAACACCTTTTCCTAATTCATCAAGCAATGGATCTGCAAATCCGGGAATAGGTTCGAATCCCCATGCTTTCCCCAATCCAGATTCCCCCCCGCCAGGTCTGTCGACAGGAGTTATTATAACAGAAACAATTGTATCTGGGATTCCATCCGGTGGTAATGTTCCATTTCTATAATCTGCGATTGGTAATCTAACACCTACCAAAGGAGAGACATCACCCACATAACCGTTGGCATCAAATTTCCATGCACCTCTTGGTCCTTCACTACCTGGTTGGGCAATTACACCATAGTTAGAAAATACTGTTCTAACTTGATTTCCTCTATGCACTCCCACTTTCCTAAAATTACTTGTCCCCCGTTGAGTCACCCTTGTCTGGGAGTAAACTTCAGTGGTAATACACAATAAGATTAAAATAAAAATTGAAAGACTTCTGTATTGTTTCATATCAAAGTACCGTCTGTTAGACCTATCAAAATTAAATTAGAAAAAGAAACTTGCACCAATTTCAACTCGTCTCGGTTCTGAATAATATGTTGGATCCCTGTAATACTCACTTATAGAATTAACAATTTCGGGATTCCCAAGTTGACGTGCCTGAAATTCATCTATTGTAAAGTTAGCAGTGCCACTATCTCCATAAACGTTTTCTTCATTTCTAATATCAAGAAGATTAAATACACGTAGAAATAAGCTGAGTCTTAAATCTCCAATAATGAAATCTTTATATGCTCTCAAATCAAGATTAAATGTTGATGGTTTAAGACCAGCATTTGTAAGTAATGAAGACACATCTATCGAGAACGTTGGTGTATATGGAAAGCCGCTACCATATTGCCCTATAAACGAGAATCCCCATAGATGCTCTGATGTATATGAAAATGTAAAATTCAATGTATTCAATTGATCCCAGTCAAGTTTAATTAATTGAATTTCAGGTTGCTCTCCATCAACTATAGCGTTTCGTGTGGCTGCAGGATCAGAGCCATTTCCCCTTGCTTTCTGAAATGTATAATCAATTGAAGCTGACCAATTGTTTGAAAGTCGTTTGGTTAAACTTAAAATAACACCAATCACAGATCCAAAATCACTATTAACATACTGGCTGTAACTTGCAGAACCGCCGAATAACCTTAATTCATCAGCTCTCGTACCTGCAAGATTTCTGATATCTCTAAAATACATTGTAATATCCATTGCAAGATCAGATGTGAAACCTTGCTGCAATCCGATCTCACCACTAATAGTTTGCTGTGGTTTTAACTCAGGATTTCCAACAACATCAAGATTACCGGTACCCTGTGGAAGTTTGTACTCCGGGTTAACATAGAGTAATTCAAATTTTGGTAGCTGGAAAAAATGTCCGTACGAAAAATGTATAACACCCTGATCAGTTATTGGAAATGCAACCCCTAATCTGGGACTAAATTGTACACTCGGTTCCGGATCACTATACCATATGGCTCGCCTTTGATCTAATGTCAAAGCTATATTTTCAGGTCGTCGTGGTCTATAAATATCGGGATCGGTCAAATCATTTAACACCAATCCGTCCGTTGAAAAATAGTCGACCCGTAAACCCAAATTAATGATTATACTCTCTAACTCTATTTTATCCTGAATGTAGGCTGAGATTTCCAAAGGATTTCTAGTGTACTCATCAATTGCAAGGTTCTCACTCGGATCATATTTATCAGGGACATGACGCTTTACAAAGGGATTACCGGTGAACTGAGGATCTGGAGCAGCGGGGTCTTGCAATAAATCAACATCATAAAAGTACAATTTATGTTTGTTAACACTGGCACCAAATTTTATTAGATTAATCCTATCAACTTGCGATGTAAAATCTGCGCTCAATGAGTAAGTGTCTGTTTCCCTTTTAAATTGATGCGCATTTGTACCACCTGTTCTGAAACTAGGTGAATCTTTTGGTTCCTGAATGAGTAATGCATCGTGTGTCCACCTTGGATCATTTGGATCTTCATAAACATATTCTTTGTAATCTTTTGAAAAATATGCAAAATTTGCCTGATAAAATGTTGCCGGGCTTAACGCATGAGTTAGTGAGAATATACCAGTCATACCTCTTCTAAATCTTTTAAGATTTCCATATGGATTGTAACTGTAGGTATGATCATAATCCTGATAATCAACATCGTCAATAAGAAAATTTAAATTTAATTTTACGCCTGTAGTTGGTTTTAATGTCAATTTTAACTGACCATAAAGTTTTTCATTCCAATTCATTGGAATATATTCCCCATCACCTTTAGTACTATCTTCTAATGATAAGATATATCTTTCTTCAATTGGCACGGTGGGACCCCGATTGATTGTAATGTTCCAGGGCTTATAATTATATTGAGCATTCCTCCAACCACCAAAGTATATATACCGTGCATCTAAATAAAATGTTAGCGTATTAGAAAATATTGGACCGCTGAGCGATAGCTCAAAATTCCGAATGTTTACGGGATCAACATCATCTATACCTCTGAAAATATCTGTTCCGTTACTTATATAGTCCCCCAAATATGCAGTAGCAACACCTGTAAATTCACTTTGGCCTTCTTTAGTTGCTATGTTCACATATCCAGACATCGCCCTACCGTACTCCGCATTAAATGCTCCACTTACAAACTGCAGTTCCTGAACTGTGTTTGCATTAATATCAATTACTGTTGAACCGTCATAAACATCAGTAACCTGCACTCCATCGATAGCGTAAGCAACTTCGCCACTTCTACCACCTCTAACATTTCCTCCAACCCATCCGGCTTGTAATTCCAATACCTCCGATATTTCGTTTACCGGCAATACTTCTATTTGATCAGCAGTTACAATTGACGTTGATGAAGTTAAGTCTTTCGTTACCAGTGACTTGGTAGCAACAACAACTACTTCCTCTCCTAATTCAATACTTTCTTCGGTTAATTCGAAATTAAGATGAGTTGTAAGATCTATTGATACTTGCACGTTTTCGGTTGTAACCGGATGGAATCCAATAGCAGAAGCTTTAACAGAATATGTTCCAGGAGAAACACCTATGATTACAAAATTTCCATCTATATCAGTTGCTGCGCCTTGTGTTGTTCCAACAATTAATATATTTACAAAAGGAAGAAATTCACCTGAGCTGGATACAACATTACCTGTGATCTTCCCTGTTTGTGCATAAGAAAAATGTTGTGAGAAAAAAGAGAATATTAAAATAAGAAATAAGAAATGTAAAAGTTGCTTCATACAACCCTCCGGTTGGATTTTCTTAAATATCGACAGTGGTGCAGCATAGTATAGGTTTACTATTTATATATCAAGTTTAGTAATCAATAATAATGTTTAGTAATAATACTGTTGTTGTAAACAATTTGCTTACTGTTTTCTAAACATAAAAAATATTTTTAAAAATAAAG
>JARRKK010000295.1:0-3425 GCA_037388105.1 Ignavibacteriaceae bacterium
TCATGGTCAGCAATATTAATAGTCGGGAATAAATAATTAATAACAATGTCTGCTGTGAAGACTAAAGTAATCATCCAGTAAAAAAACTTTAGCGAAAATCCATGGCTAATAGTTAATACTATGTTAAGTGGTATATATATGGCAATAAAAGTTGAAGCGATCACAATTATCAGTTGCCATATTCTTCTTTTATGTAATATGTTATCTGTTGAATCAAGCATATGATGAAGATAAGCTTTTTATTTGACTTAAAGAATCTGGTTTATTCAAATGTAACGTAATACTTTAAATTATCACAATTATCCGGGACACATATCTTTATACTCCACGATAATATTGTATTCGGAAATTACCTGAAATAAATAACAGATCAATTTCTAATTAATTTTTGTAATAACTCCTTAGAAATGTCATAGATTCGACTCAATAGAAATGTCAGTAAAATAATAGAGATTAAGGATTCTCATAATAAAATATGGAGAGTCCATAAATGGAAGGAATACTGACAATGAGTCAAAAGGAATCGGACAGATTAACGGTTATATCACAAATAGAAACAAGCAAACTGACAGTAGAAAAAGGCTCAGAGCTACTGAGCATTAGCCAAAGACAACTCTACCGGATAATCAAACGAGTCAAGCAACAGGGAGCAAAAGGAGTAATTCACAAACTAAGGGGGAAGCAATCGAACAGGGGATATCCAAAGGAATTAAAGGCAGAAATAATAAGAATTTATAGAAGATCGTATCCGGATTACGGACCGACATTGTTCTCAGAGATGTTAGTTGAATATCATAATATATCAATAGACCACGAGACGATCAGGAAATGGTTAAGGGAAAAGGCAATAACAACCTCAATGAGAAAAAAGAGGCCACACAGAAAAAGAAGGGAGAGACGAAGCTGTTATGGAGAATTACTACAGTTAGATGGCAGTCATCACGATTGGTTTGAAGGACGGGGAGCTGAGTGCTGCCTGTTAAACTTTGTAGATGATGCAACAGGGAGAGTCTTTCTTAAATTTGCTTTATCTGAAAATACTCAAGATGTTTTGCTGACAATGTTGGAATATGTAAACAACTATGGTATACCGAGAAGCATATACACCGATAGAGCCAGTGTTTACTATGCAAAAGGAAGGCTTACAGACTTTGGGCGAGCAATGAAGGAGTTGAAAGTAGAGTTAATCTTTGCAAAATCTCCACAGGCAAAAGGAAGAGTAGAACGCTTTAACAGGACACTCCAGGATCGTCTTATAAAAGCTTTAAGACGTAAGGGTATATCAAACATAGCCGAAGCTAATGAATATCTTCAGGATGTTTTTATAAAAGAGTTTAATTACAGATTTGCGATTAATCCGGAGATGCCAGACGTACACAGATCGGCAAAGGGGTATAAACTGGAAAATATCTTCTGTTACAAAACCTGCCGGCAAGTAAGGAATGATTATACAATAAACCTCAATGGAGGATATATACAGTTACTCCGGGGATCTTCCCCATTGCCCAGACCAAAACAGAATGTTACCATAAGCAAATGGCTTAATGGGCAAATACATATTTATTTTAATGAGCAGGAACTAAGCTATAAACTGCTAAATGAGAAACCAGGAAATAGAGGATACAAAATACGTAAAGTTCCCAAAGATCATCCCTGGAGAAGATTGAATCAGATGTTAAAAGAGGACAAAAGAAGGAATTATTTGATCGCAACATTAGGGTAACTCCATTTCGGCTACGCCTTCATTCCGTTACCCTAATGTGGTACATTAATTACATGTTTAATATTTTAATTACTGACATTTCTAAATAGTTTTACATACTGACATTTTTATTGAGTTAATACAATTTCTAATTAATTTTTGATTTTCCTTTGAATTTTTGCCAGTAAGTTCTTACATTAATTTTGGATTTACACCTTAAACCATTCCTCTATTTTTCCGGCTTAAGATGTATGGTTTTCAATATCAAAAAAACTATACAATTGTTCAACCATACTAAAAGGAATAAGCCATGAAAACATTCGTATTACTAACTAAATTGCCAGCGAATTCATCCCAAACCATAGACGATCGAAAGCGGTTGGGTAGAGACTGGCTGGAACAGGTAAAAGAAAAGTGCCCTGGGGTAAAATTTATATCTCACTATGCAATACTTGGCCGCTATGATTTTCTCGATATATACGAAGCTCCCGATGAGGAAACTGCTGCAAAGGTTTCGATGATCAGCTTATCAAATGGTGCATTTGAAGCGGAAAGTCTTTTTGCTATTCCATACAAAAGATTTTTAGAGTTAACGGAAGAAATTTCCTGATATACTTAACCTAAAATAATGTACGGTTATATAAAAATTTTAAACTAATTATATTGGAGGAAGTCATGCCGCTATCAGAAATCAAAAAATTCCTAGACACAAACAAAGTAAAGTATGTAATTATCCAACACTCACCAGCATACACGGCGCAGGAAATTGCCGCTACTGCACATATCTCGGGAAAAGAACTTGCAAAAACCGTCATGATAAAAATTGATGGAAAGCTAGCAATGACAGTACTGCCTGCATCATACAAAATCAGTTTTGATCAATTAAAAGAAGCACTTGATGTTGATGATGTGAAACTAGCATACGAGCAGGAATTTATGGATAAGTTTCCTGATTGTGAAGTCGGTGCAATGCCACCGTTTGGCAACCTGTACGGATTTGATGTATATGTTGCAGAAAGCTTAGCTGAAGATGAAGAGATTGCATTCAATGCCTGTTCACATACAGAATTGATAAAAATGAGATTCGATGATTTTGAGGAACTTATAAAACCGGTAAGGATTAGGTTTTCAGCACTGTCTAAAGTATAAGAATCCTTGCTCTTTAATAAGTTTTCTTTAATTTTATAAGAATTTGAAAATTAGGTTCTAACTATGTTCTAATTCTTCGAAAAGGTACTTTACAATATCTTCAACATTTTCAAATGCTCGTACTAACTCTGTATTTCTATCTTCTTTTTGCATTTGAATAATCATTATTGAAATAATCCCCTGCCACATGGATGAGTAACAAGCAATTGGTTTCCGTTTCATTACGTTTTTATTAGTAAACTCCCAAACTGCAGCAAGTTCCAGTAATGTTCCTGTGCCGCCCTGCAGTATTATCTATGCATCGCCTGATTCAATGAGTTTATTTAATCTTTCAAATAGTGAACTGCATTTAATCTCTTTTGTAAGAAATGAATTCCCTTTTTGTTTCCAGCCAACAACTGTAACTCCGGTTGCATCACCGCCTGCTTCAACTGCTCCTTTTGATACAGCTTCCATTATCCCAAAGTATCCACCTGTATAGACGTTAAAGTTACTTTCTCCTAACAATCTACCAAGTTTATAGGCAATGGTGTATTCATCATCACCATTTTTTGGTTTTGAACTGCCAAATATT
>JARRKK010000296.1:0-7557 GCA_037388105.1 Ignavibacteriaceae bacterium
TTATTGAACATTAAATTTCTCTCGTAATTTCGCTTTTACAGGGTGAGATGGTGGTATTTCAATTTTTAATGGATCAACCGGACTTCCATTTATATAAAAATTAAAATGAAGATGCGGTCCGGTTGCTAAGCCTGTACTTCCTACATATCCAATTATTTGTCCCTGTTTAACTTTAGATCCCTTTTTTATTCCCTTCCCAAATTTTGACATATGCAGATACATCGTTGAGTAAACTGAGTTATGTCTTATTTTAATATAATTCCCATTGCTCCTGGAGTATGTGGCGGTAATAACCTTACCGTCACCAACTGTTCGGATAGGTGTTCCGGTCGGTGCGGCATAATCGATTCCAGTATGTGGGCGGTAACTTTTCAATACCGGGTGAAATCTATGAGAACTGTAACGGGAGGATATTCTTGCAAATTCAATAGGAGTTTTTAGAAATTCTTTACGCAAACTATTTCCATTTTCATCAAAATATTGGTAAACACTATCCTGAACGAATGGAATAGCAAAGTACTGTTTTTTGTAATGGTAAAAGTATGCACCTAATATTTTTCCCATGCTAACCATCTTTTTATTAACATAAAGTTCTTCATAAATCACTTTGAAATTATCACCCTTTTGTAAGCGATAAAAATCTATTTGCCAGGCAAAGATTTTTGATAAACGAACAGCCATTTCAATAGTGGCATCATTTTCAAGCAGTGCATCATACAAAGTGCTTTTAATTATTGCTGAATTTACTTTTTTAACAATGGTAACTTCTTTTTCTCCATTCAGGATATTAACAGAATCACAAAAATCGTAAAGGATAAAGTGAACTGGATCTTTTTCATAAACAAAATATTTAAGAGTATTCAGACTATCATCAGCCAGATAGAGGTGATATGTTTTTCCCGGTCTGATTTTTCTAACGTCAAATGATTCTTTCGAAATTTGCGCAATTTCAGCAATATTACTGTTTTGAAGGTAGAATGGATCTAAAATATTGGAAAGGGTTTCATTCCTTTTTACTATTCCTGATTTATGAATTAAGGAATCATCAACGAAACCAAAAATATTATCTACCGGTTCAATGATCGGTATCTTTTCAATGTTGTTTTGGGGTTCTGATTCGGAGAGCCCATTCAATAAAAAAATTATTATTGAAAGAGTTGCCGCAGGAAAAATAAGACTAATAAAAATTACTGAGTATTTGCGTGTGAACATTAAATTCTAAAATAAGAGAATATTCAAGTTTCAAGTTAACCTATACTATTAAAGATATCAACGTTTTAAATAAATAATATCTCAATTCGATATTATTTCTAACAAACTATTTAAAAGCTTGATATTAAATAAGGTAAAATGTTATAATAAAATTTTTAAGATTAATTTTATCTAATTAATCTCAAGCAAACTCATCGTCAAAACTTATTGTTAAAAGTATCTTAATTTTTAATCAGTCGATCAATGATTGAGTTAATACCTCCTTCTAAAGTTTATTCTCATAACCATTTGAATAATTACAGCTGTATTACTTTCGACAATTATTTTACTCTTCGTTGATCTTGATCGTTCAAATCATCAAGTAACAATTATGACTTCTATTGCAGTGTTAATGTCAATACTGTGGATTACCGAAGCGATACCTCTGGCAGCAACTTCACTGATCCCGTTAATACTATTTCCGTTATTTGGAATATTAAAAACATCTGAAATTGCCGAATCATACATAAATTCAATTATCTTCCTATTTATTGGCGGATTTATGATAGCGATTGCGATGGAGAGATGGGGATTACACAAAAGGATCGCATTAAAAATAATTACACTTGTGGGAGGAAGTCCGAACTCAATTATTTTCGGGTTCATGATGGCTGCTTGTTTTCTATCAATGTGGGTTTCAAATACTGCTACAATTCTAATGATGCTTCCTATTGCACTTGCAATAATTTCAAGGATGGAGAATCAATTTGGTAAAGAAGAAACGCATAATTTTACATTAGCATTGCTACTTGGAGTTGCTTATTCCTGTACTATAGGGGGTTTGGGAACTCTTGTTGGAACTCCTCCCAATCTTGTTTTTGTTAAGACGTTGAATATTCTTTATCCTTATGCTCCGGAAATATCATTTAGTAAGTGGATGCTGATGGCGTTTCCTATTACCCTAATATTGCTTTTATCCACATCATTTCTTTTAACAAAAATATTATTCAAGAATGATCGGTCTTTGACTGTTAATAACAATTTTATTAAAGGAGAATATAATAAGCTTGGCAGGATTACTTTTGAAGAAGCCGTAGTTAGTGTTGTATTTACAATTACAGCTCTGCTCTGGCTATTAAGAAGCGATATTAACTTTGGTATATTTAAAATACCAGGTTGGTCCGACTTTTTTATTCAACCTGATTTTATTAATGATGGTACAGTAGCGATAGCTATGGCATTTATACTTTTTCTTATACCATCACGAAATAAAACAACAACCCTACTCAATAAGGATGTATTTGTTGATATACCGTGGAGCGTCGTTTTACTTTTTGGAGGGGGTTTCGCGCTCGCCAAAGGATTTACATCATCAGGGTTGTCTCTATATATTGGTAATCAGTTGTCGGGGTTATCATCACTACCTCATCTTTTAATGATCATTGTCATTGCAACATCAATTAGTTTTTTAACGGAACTTACATCTAATACTGCTACGACACAGATGATTTTACCCATACTTGCATCGGTATCGATTGCAATTGGATTGCATCCAATGCTGCTAATGTTAACCGCCACACTTTCTGCATCTATGGCATTTATGTTACCGGTTGCAACTCCCCCTAATACGATAATCTTTGCCAGCGGCAGGATTAAAATCTATGAAATGGCTAAAACTGGTATTTTGTTAAATATTTTGGGCATAATCGTTGTGAGTACTATTGTTTATTCGCTGGGAATATTAATATTTGATTTAGGTACAATGCCCCCCTGGGCGATAGCTGATTAATGAGATTGTTTTTACAATATTATATTGATTGTGTTAATCGAAACAGAAGGTGCAATAATAACTTGCTAACGACATATAAAAACCGGGAATAAATTTTACCTATCATTCACGCATATTTTTTTATAACGTATTGCAGTTCGTATACGCGGGTACTTTCAAAAAATAATATTAATTATTAAGCATTAGTAATCGCTTTGATCAAATACCATTTACTCATAATGTTGATTTTCATTCTACTAACTATTGGTTGTAGAGAAAACATAATAGAGCCAGATACATATGTTGGGGTAATAAATGAGCCAGTTCAAATAAACGAACCCAATTCCTATACTTTTATTATTCACGCTCAAAATATTTCTGTAAACGTTACAGACAATACGCTGGTTTCCTCACTTACCTCGAGAATATCTATATCGATTGCAGATTACTCTTCCGGTTACGTAAGCATTAATGTGAACGATGTAAATGATAAATCCAGATTTAATTATTTTGGTAATAGTGACGAAAGTTTTTTTACCGAAGCGTTGGGAGGTTATATTCCTGCTTCTGTTGGGCTAAGAGCAGTAAATTTTAGTGGAAAACTGAAAATATTATTGACCAAAACATTCTAATTTCAGTTTAATTTCTAGTCTTATATTTTTTAATTGTTCCCTTTGCATTTCTTTAGCAGGCACGTCTTGCAATCAATGTTATTTGTATAAGTTGAATTGAGATAAACAAAATATTGTGGATATGATGTTGATTTTGTTAGAGCAAATTAAAATGGTGATCATCTAAATTTTATATAGTTAATTAATATTATTATTTTAACGCGCTTTTATAATTAACGAGATATAAAAAACAAATTATCCTAAGGGATCTTACCTATGTTTTCTGTTTTCAAAAAACATTTTAACTATTATTCTGATGTTGAAGTAGCCGCTCTCCCGACCCGCGAAGAAATTGATGAAAAGTATAAGTGGAATCTTACTGATATATACGAGTCAGATGAAGATTGGGAACTTGATTTTGAGTGGGTTGAAAATAATCTTAATGGTTACAGCAAGTTCATTGGTAAACTGAACACCGGTGTGGAGACACTGCTTTCTTGTTTAAAGTTTGACGATAATATCGGGATCAAGGTTGAACGTCTTTATCTTTACGCAATGCTAGCCAAAGATGGGGATATGCGTGTAACTAAATATCAGGGGATGGATGGCAGAATAAAATCATTATATGCAAAGGTTTCTGCAGAAAGTTCATTTATTAAACCTGAACTACTTGAAATAAGTGATGATGTGCTCATTGGTATGATTGAATCAAATGAAGAGTTAAAAGTATATAGACATTCTATTGATAATTTATTAAGAACCAAATCTCATTCACTTTCAAAATCTGAAGAACATATATTAGCTATGGCGAATGAAATATCTCAAACGCCATATAACAGCTATTCAATGTTTACGAATGCAGATTTGAAATTTTCTACTATTCCGGATGAGCAAGGAATTGATGTTGAGATGTCACATGCAAGATTTTACTCAGCAATGTATTCTAAAGATCGTGATTACAGAGAGAGAGCATTTAATTCTTATTTAGTGCCCTATAAGCAATATGTAAACACTTTTACAACACTTTTTAATGGAAACCTAAAAACAAACATCTTTTTTGCAAAAGCCAGAAATTATACTTCTGCAAGAGAAGCATCATTGGATAGGAATAATATTCCTATTAAGGTGTATGATAATTTAATTGAGGAAGTAAATAAAAATCTTTCACCACTTCATCGATGGGCTGAGTTAAAAAAGAATTTGTTGGGATTGGATAAATTAAAACCCTATGATGTTTATGTATAGGTGGATAGATGTATATGAAACGCAAGCAAAGAAAAGTGGAGCCTACTCTTCGGGAACAACCTTCGGTGTTCATCCCTATGTGTTATTAAACTGGACTGACCTTTTAAATGATGTATTCACTTTAGCTCATGAAATGGGACATAACATGCACTCCTACTATACGGGAAAAACTCAGCCGTATCCATATGCCAACTATTCAATTTTTTTAGCTGAAGTTGCTTCAACATTTAATGAATCACTATTGCTTGATCATTTAACGCAAAATGCTGAGAATAAAAACGAAAAACTTTATCTGCTTGAAAAATACCTTAACAATATAACCTCAACTTTTTACCGCCAGGCTATGTTTGCTGAGTTTGAGATGCTGATTTACAGTAAAACTGAAGAGGGGGAAGCATTAACCTGGGATGTATTGTGCAATTTATACAAGGATATTTATCAGAAATATTGGGGAAGTGCAATGGAAATTGGTTTAAAGGAAGTCTATACCTGGGCCAGAATACCCCACTTTTATTATAACTTTTATGTATTTCAATATGCTACAGGGTTCGCTGCATCGTCTGCGTTAGCAAACAAGGTTAAAACTGAAGGTACACCCGCGGTGGAGCAGTATTTATTTTTTCTGAAAGCGGGTAGTTCTGACTATTCGATTAATATATTAAAAGATGCAGGTGTGGATATGAGTTCCTCTGAACCTATACTTACTGTAACCGCTAAGATGGATGAGATTTTAACAGAAATGGAAAATGTAATAGCTAATAATTAAATTTAACATTCGCGGTTTTATAGTTAATAATTCCCGGGCGTTTCGTTCGGGTAATTTTTTGTGCAGACCAAACGTAAAAAATATAAAATATAGAAAACACAGATGAAAATATACAGAAAAGAAGAACTCAATGAATACCATCAATCACTTACTTACGATGACATTAGCCTTGTTCCCACCGAGATAAGCCGGATCAAATCACGAAGAGAGGTTGATACTTCTTTCACCTTTCTAAATGAAGATCTTCTACTCCCAATTATCTCAAGCCCGATGGAATCTGTAACCGGATTGGTGATGGCAAAAGAGTTAAATTCACTTGGATGTCTTGGCATTCTTAATCGATTTGATTCATCTCTTAACGAGATATTGGGAGATAGCAGCAATGGTAATAATGTCAGAGCTGTTTCAATTGCTTTAAACACTCCCGATGATATAATAGAAAAACTAGCCGGTAATAACTATATAATATGCATTGATACTGCAAATGCGAGTAATCATGAAGTATTAAATAAAGCAGAAGAAATAAAAAAGAAATTTAAAATAAGGGTGATTGTTGGAAACATTGCACACGGAGCTACACTTGATCAACTCGTGAACGCCGGTGCAGATGCAGTGCGTGTGGGAATTGGAAGCGGTAGTGTTTGTACAACCAGTATTCAAACCGGTATTGGAATTGGTCAGGTAAGTTCATTATTGGACGTACTTTTTGCTCGTGAGGATAAAAAACTGGAAATTAAGATAATTGCTGATGGTGGAATAAAAAGTCCAGGTGATATTGCAAAAGCTATTGCATTAGGTGCTGATTCGGCAATGCTTGGCCGAATGCTCGCTGGCACAAAAGAAACACCTGGTGAAGTGATAAAATACGATGACCAGCTTTGGAAAAAATATCGTGGTTCTGCTTCATTTGGTGTTAAGATGAAGAATGAATTTATTGAGGGTGAGGAAACAATGATACCATACAAAGGCGCTGTCAAAAATGTTATTGATGGCATTTCTGATGGTTTGAAAAGTACAATGAGCTACATGAACTGTTTATCCCTGGGTGAACTGAAAGAAAAAAATACATTCACTTTGTTAAGTAATAGTTCTTATCTGGAACGGCTTCCTAAGAAGTAAAATCATTTTCAATTATTTAGAATATTAAAATTCTATAACTTAATTATTTAAACAAAAACTAAGGATATGTATGAAACTCTTAAATAGTGGTGTTTCATCAAGTCTGTTACTTGTATTTTATTTTGCTGGTTGTGCAGGCAGTACTTCCCAGGTTATTAATTCTGGTACCTGGGGCGGAGAACATATTGTCATGATTGTTACAGATAGCACTACAACCTTGGATTATGATTGTGCACACGGTTCAATTGATGAATTTATAAAAACCAATGAGGAAGGAGATTTTGAAGTTACCGGAGTTTATATACGTGAAAAGGGAGGACCAATCAGAATTGAGGATGTTCCTGATAAGCATGCAGCCATATACAGTGGGAATATCAAGGGAAATAATATGACATTGATCGTTAGACTTACTGATTTGGATGCAGTCATTGATACCTTTTTCCTCACTTTTGGATCAGACCCGGTTATTTATAAATGTTATTAAAATTATTTTTTAGTGATCCTTTTAAGAATATCGGGAGTATTATTAGCAAATAGGTAAGGCTCCAGACTAATTTTTTAAAAGTATGATTGTTAAAAGAACAAAGTCAGATATGAATCGATTTAAAGATTTTATTGAGGGAAATTAAAAATAAAACAGACCTGCTATGGATAAAAAAGAGCAGTATAATAAATCGAATCGCTCTACAGTTAATCGTCACAGAGAACGAGGTTCATATGATAAGAAAACAATATTTAAAATTATTGATGTGGCGTACTATTGTCATGTTAGTTTTGTAATTAATGGTCAGCCTATTATTATTCCCACTATTCATGCACTTATCGATGATGAAATTATATTGCACGGTGCAATAGCA
>JARRKK010000297.1:0-7862 GCA_037388105.1 Ignavibacteriaceae bacterium
CGGGATGTAATACGTGGAACCGATATAGTCCCGATAATTCAAACAATCAATACCTATGGCGCTTTCATTTATTTCGATTACCAGTTTTTAAAACAGTTTAGTGTTGGAATAAAATATGATTTTACGTTTGGGGTGATTGGAGATGATTTCTCTTATAATACACTTTCTAATGATGATATGAATAAAACTATTGGTATTGAATATTGGGTTGGATATTATCCGATTGAGGAGACTCTTGCCCTTAGATTAAGTGCCCAAAATTTGATTTTCGATTTGACAGATAATATGAATAAAGATACCGAAACTACAATTACATTACAGTTAGTTTTCTCACTGGGGCCACATAAAGCGCATCAATTTTGATTTATTAAATTTTAAGGTAGAAAAATGAAAAAGATATTAACACTGATTTTTATTATTCTAGTTTCAATTCAATCATATTCTCAGATAAAAGTAGTAACGACAACGACCGTAATCTATGATTTAGTAAAGAATGTGGGCGGTGATAAAGTTGAGGTTGATTATCTTTCTCGTGGGGACCAGGATGTACACTTTTTAGAAGTAATGCCAAGTTATATGTTGAAGCTTCGAAAGGCTGATATCTTCTTTGAGATCGGTTTACAGCTCGAAATGTGGGCACCTCAGCTTATTGATGGTTCCAGGAACTCTAATTTGAATGTTGTATATCTTTCCGATGGTATTTCTCCATTGGAAATACCCACAACAAAAGTTGATGCAAGCCAGGGAGATGTTCACCCCTATGGTAATCCGCACTACTGGCTTGACCCTGATAATGCTAAAATTATGCTCAATGAAATTTATAATGCTCTATCTTCACAATCACCGGAGAACGAGCCGTTCTTTAAAAATAATCTGGATAGCTACATAACAGAACTTGATAAAAAAATTATTGAATGGGAAAACAAAATGTCGCAGCTAAAACAAAAAGCCATTATATTTTTTCATTCCGCCTGGATATATTTTGCCGATAGATTTGGACTTCAGATTGCCGGTTATGTTGAACCAAAACCAGGAATTCCACCTACACCCTCGCATAATGCTGAGCTTATTAAAATAATTCAAAAACGAAAAATCAAGCTGATTGTAATGGATGTATTTTACAGTGATAATGCTCCTAAACAGATCGCAAGCGTAACCTCAGTAAAAGTTCTGAAAATTCCAACCCAGGTTTTTGGCCTGGAAAACATTAAATCATATATAGAATTAATAGATAATATAGTAAACCAGATTACGAGTAATGACTGAAAGCATAAATAATTTTCTAATTGAATTTAAAGATGTTTCTATAGGATATGGAAATAACATCATCCATGATCGTATTAATCTCAAAATCGGACGGAATGATTTTATAGGATTAGTTGGTCCTAATGGAGCCGGCAAAACTACCTTCCTTAAAACATTGTTAGGAAACATAAAACCGGTTGCCGGCAGTATTATGAAAACAGATATTACTTTTGGTTATGTACCTCAGCGGGATACAGTACAACCTTTGTTACCTTATACAGTACGCGATGTAGTTATGATGGGGCGATATTCACTTTTAGGATTGTTTAAGAAACCTTCAAATATCGACAATAAAATTGTTGATGACAGTTTACTTAGAGTTGGAATCTCAGCAATAAGTCATCTCAATTATAATAGCCTTTCGGGTGGACAAAAGCAGCGAACATTAATTGCTCGAGCTATGGCGGTAAATCCAAATGTTCTAATCCTTGATGAACCAACTAACGGATTAGATACTCCATCACATCATTCAGTATTAAATCTGGTTTCAGATCTACACGATGAAAACAACTTAACTATATTATTAGTAAGCCACTTATTAAGCGATGTGGCCAACCTTGTTAAAAAATTAATGTTGTTTGAAAAAGGAAGTTTTCAATTTGGTAATATAGAAGATATGCTTTCAGAAGAGAAACTTGGCAATACATATTCAGCTAATATTGAGATTAAGAGAGTTGATGGTAAATATTTAATCACTTCAAAACATACTGAGTAATTTATTGGAGACTATTAAAATATTATTTGAGTTGTTCCCCTACGCAATATTAGGAAGCATTTTAGCTGGCATAATCTGCAGTTTCCTGGGAGTTTTTGTAGTATCACAACGTGCAGTATTTCTTGGTGCAGCACTTACTCAAGTTTCAATCGCCGGAGTAGCTTTTTCTTTTCTGCATTTAATAAATCTGGAACAATTAATTGCATCCACCTTTGGGATTACAGCAATTGAGAATTCATTTCTTCATCACTTTGAACATACGTTTTTCTCTCTTCTGTTTGCGATTATTGCAGTATTAATATTTTCACAAAGTTATAAACAAAAATTATTAACACAGGACAGCACACTTGGAATTATCTTCGTAATAGCTATAGCAATACGAATTATTTTTATTCAAAAAAGTCCGATTGCCGAGGTATCGGAAATTGAATCTATCTTAAAAGGTGATATTCTTTTTATTGGTATGTCGGAGTTCTACACTCTACTGGTTATTCTAATATCGGTTTTTCTGATCTTTATGCTATTTTATAAACAACTAAAGTTTGTCACTTTCGATGCTGAAACAGCTACTGCACATGGATTAAAGGCACAGTTGTGGTTGTTATTATTTTACCTGACAGTAGGAGTAGGTATTTCATTAACAACTCGATTTGTTGGAGACGTATTTACATTTGCATTTCTAATTTTACCTGCTTCAGTAGGAATATTACTTGCAAGTAGAGTTTCGAGAGTGTTTTTAATTGCTATTTTTGTAGGAGCAATCGTACCGCCCATATCAATATATATAGCGTTTATACTCGATGTTTCGAGCGGACCAACAGCAGTTGTGATTGCATTTATTGTAGTTGTTTCGATATATATATTGAAGAAAATTAAGGGATGATATCGAGAAGATATATTAGTTTTGATATTGAAGTGAAAATAGTATTTTTGTATTGCAAAAGCTGAACAAAGGAGAGGTGGGAGAGTGGCTTAATCCAGCGGTTTGCTAAACCGCCGTACTGTTAACTCGGTACCGGGGGTTCGAATCCCCCCCTCTCCGCCAATAGTAAATTCAACTCTGCAGCGATAGAATGCATATTGTTGCAATTTTATAAGACAATCCACTTTTCAACTCAACATAATTTATCAGTTTGTATGAGATTTTATCTGCTATGCACATTGATCAATACATCTTATTAATGGTTCTGATACTTGCATTTTATGCAACTCCTGGTCCGGCTACAATAAGTTTAGTTGCAAGTGGAGCATCTTATGGTTTTAAAAATTCAGTCCCATATGTTTGGGGTTTAATTTTTGGCATATCAGGGACATTAACCGCGTCTGCATTAGGCTTGATATATATAATTACGAAGTATCCCTGAAGAGGTATCTGCTACGAATTCTAAACCCCTTACCTTTGCTAATGGTTTTCTTCTTAACTCATTGAATCCAAAAGCATACATTGGTGCTTTTGCAATACTGACTCAGTTTGTAAATTCAGAAAGTGAATTGCTTGGTAATGAATTTATTGTGGCAGGAATAATCTTAATCTGTGTAAGCATAATAGATTTCCTGTTTTGTTATTTGGGTGAGATTGTATTTAGTATAATAATAAAAAAGAAAAATATTTCAATAGTTAATAAGGTAATGGCAGTTCTACTTTTTATAAGTATAATTTATGTAGCCATCTAACTATGAGCAATAGTTTTAATGCCAGAATCAAAAATGAAGTGTTAATAAAATATTTTTGGATTAACTTTTCAACATTATGCAGATATATGTTAATTCACATTTTATCTCCTGAAATTAGCACACAAAAATTGGATTATAAATTTCCTTTATAAGCGTTTATTATTTTTTCAAATCGATTATCTGCTTCGTCACTAACAACTTTACGTTTTGGATCTTCATCAAACCAGTCTAATGTTTTTTTGATTCCTTTATTGAATGGAATTGTTGCGGTAAAACCCGGGACGAGAGATTTAATTTTTGAATTATCAAAAATAACACTATGTGCTTTATCCCCGAGTAAGTTGCCAACAAGAGATTCTTCAACACTTTCTAAAAATTCAGATGGAATGTGAACGAGATCTGGTTCAACGCCAATTGCCCTTGCAATTGTTGTATAAATTTGATTCCAGGTTAGCACTTCATCAGAGGTAATATGAAAGGCATTACCAATCGCCTGCTGATTACCTAACAATCCAACAAATGCTTTTGCAAAATCCTGCGAGTGAGTTAACACCCAAAGTGATGTTCCATCACCATGAACAATTACTTTTTTCCCTTTCTTCATCCTGTCTATCACTGCATATCTGTTCCACCCTCCTACAGCCACAGGTATAAAAATATCATAGGTATGTGATGGTCGTACGATTGTAATCGGGAAATCAATTTCCCGGTAAGCACTGTTTAATAACTCTTCGCAGGCAATTTTATCTCTTGAGTATTGCCAGTATGGATTATAAAGCGGAGTCGATTCTGTTATCACAGGATGGAGAGGTGGCTTTTGATAGACTGATGCAGAACTGATAAATATATATTGTTTTGTTTTATTCCGGAATAGTTCTATATCTCTTCTAATTTCTTTTTCAGCAAAAACTATCCAATTAACTACAACATCCCAATTATGCTTTTTTAATGCTGAAGATACCTCCTTTATATTTGAAATATCTGCTTTTATGCTTTTTGTACCGGGGATCTCTACTCCCGTTCTACCACGGTTTAAAAGATATAAATCAATCCCTTCTTCGGCACATAATTTACTTACTGATTTACTAATGTTTCCGGTTCCCCCGATAAATAGAACTTTCAACGTGCATACTCCTTAGTTTTATATTATTAAATATTTGCTAACAGATCTATTATCTGAAAATCAACTATAATTCATCTAATAAATTATTCTATGGTTAGGTAAAACAAAAAACAGGATTGAACAGACTTTGTCTAACAGAGATTTCAATCAATTAATCTTTAATCAAATTTTTCTAATGAAATAATATGATATACCGGAGAAATTTCCAAAAACATCTCAATGATTAATACACACTTTAAGTAGTTGGTACTTAAATGTGTAAAATGATTAGGGGAATACCTTACTTCGCTAGCTTTAAATTATATTCATTTAGTAAAATAACTATGATAAATATATATTTAACATCTTATAACGAATTTCCATTTATTATCAGTTTACCTTTGAGGCAAATATACCCCATTGTCAAATCTCTCAGCTATCCTTAAAGCTAAGTGTAACAAAATGAAACAAAATTTTATATACTAGTTCAGAATAATTCAATTATTCATTAATCACATCGATTTTTTTACTATTAAATTATTCCGACTTTTTCTCTCCGCAAAAGGGGAAGAATAATTTTTATTTTCGCACATAAGATTTAAGTTATATAAAATAATTTGGATCTTTTTATAAGAAATAACCGGAATTGAGCAAGTTTAAATTAAATGTCATATTTCGTTCAATAAATACTGCAATCTAGCTATGGAGAAAGAATGAAGACTTCCCTACCACTTAAAAAATGCCCAAGATGTTCGCATGAATTTACAGATACAAATTCTGTTGATTTAGAGATTGAGGTTATCTGTTTAAATTGTGGATTTTGGTGCAGATTAGAAGAACACTATTATAAATTAGAGTCATTAAATAAACTTAGAGAAGATTATAATGAAAGCCACAATCTTAAAGCAACAGATTCAGGTTATTTAAAACCGTTAAAGAAACTACCACAGCCAATATCTTAGTTTCTTTACAAAATATTTTGTTACGATGAATTTTTTATTTACAGCAAGATAATATTATACACCTTTCTAATTTATATCTTTTACAAGAGGAGAAATCAATGCTGCAAACTTGTTTTCCACCTGCCAATAATGTTACTTGCAAAAGAAAAATTTAATATCGTTTGAATTGCCCTCACACTCAAAAATTTTTATTTAACAAACCATCAATTGTTCACACTAGTTTTACTTCAACATTACAATTCATTTTATCTTAACTAATATTAACTCTCAATAGTATTCAAGTAAGTTTTATTCATTCAAATATGCTAACTGATATTACCCCAAAAACACAATAATTAATCACTCAAATCTGAAATTGCTGAGTATTTTATTTAACAAAAATAGAAGATTGTGAGGTGATCAAAATATTTATTATTCAATTTCAATTATGTTCCATTTTATTTCACAATATCAAATGAAGACGTGTGCCAAATAATCGTTTATTAAAATTGTGTCATTTCTTTTTATAAATAAGCATTCCATGGCACCATCATTGCCTAAATGGGAATTATATTAATGACGGATGCTACGATGAGGGATATTTTGGAAATACAAATAATGATGGAAACGTACTATGAACAAGTTAAAATTACTTCTGCCATTGATAATGCTGTTAACCGTTACCGGTTTAACTCTGATTCCTTCAAAAATTAATAACATAGGGTTAAGCGATTTAACCCAAATTGAAATCGCCAAAGAAGCAAACCTTTCTTCTCATTCACAAATAAATATTAAATATATTGACCTGGGTTCCATGAATGCTTCCTGGTATGGACCAAGATTCCATGGAAGGTTAACTGCCAATGGTGAAATATATGACCAAATGGGATATACAGCCGCACATAAAAGTCTACCCTTTGGCACATTATTGAGATTAACAAATCGACAAAACCATAAATCAATAATAGTAAGAATTAATGACCGGGGTCCTTATATCCCTGGTAGAAAAATAGATTTATCAAAAAAAGTGGCTATTGAATTAGGAGCATACGAAAAGGGTGTAGTAAAACTTGATGTAGAGAAGGTAGTTTTGAGTGGAATAGATAAATCTGTATTAAATTAAAATAACATAGATTATTTATTCCTCCAGTGCTTCATCAACACTGCCGTATTTTTCAAATACTGAATTCAACTTAGTTATTTTAAAAACATCATTCACTCTATCAGGTACGGCAGCAAGTACAAAATCAATTTTTTTATTCTTAGCGGTTGTATACCCGTGAATTAATATTCCAATTCCCCAACTTGAAATGAAATGAACATTCTCCATATCAACTATTATCTTCTTTTTATCGTCATCCAGGGCATCATGTATAGCCTCCTGAAAATCATTTGCTTCATAACCAAGCATCATTTCACCTTCAAGTTCAATAATAGCTGTGGTTCCTGAGTTCCTTTTTGAAACCTTCATTATTTTACCTTTTAAAACTTACTAGTTTAGTCGAATTTAAGTATTTTTACCTGAAATCTACAAACATCCCATTGTTCATTAAAAGCCATACCACAATTCATACAATCCATTCTGAACCGGAATCTTTTAGTTTGTCTATGATTTCTTCAGGTTGTAAATCTGCAACCTTCAAAAACTCATCTGTTACTCGTTCATATCCGAACATATCCATATTATTATTAAATAACTCCGGATATCCATCACTTAGTAAAAATAATGTATCACCTGGATTAAGTATTGTTTCCTCAAGCTGGTATGGAAATCCTTCATATGCGCCTAATGGCATTCCTTTCAATATTAGTTCTTCTACCCTGTTCTCATTTTTTCTGTAAAGAAGTGCAGGCGGCATTCCCGCAGCCGATAGTTTCAATTTATTTCCATTAATTTTTACAAGTGATAAACACATTGACATTAAATGCATTTTCATGTTTTTAATAACGCGTGAAAATTCATGAAATGTTTTAAGTATATCTTTGTTACAAGCATGAGTATTGAATAAACTCTTCGCTGTAGTTACCATAGTTCCTGCTTTCAATCCGTGCCCGGTTGCATCACCTATTACCACAGTTAAAGTACCGTCATCTTCAACATGAAAATCATAATAATCACCTCCGA
>JARRKK010000298.1:0-3978 GCA_037388105.1 Ignavibacteriaceae bacterium
TACATTTAACTTCAACCTATGTACAGGAAGAATTAGGGAAACATAAAGGTTATGAATACGGGAGAACTCACAATTTAACACGTGCAGCACTGGAAAAAAACATTGCAACACTTGAAAGAGGAAAATTTGGAATTGCGTTTGCATCAGGATTAGCAGCAACACACTCTTTGATGAGTCTTTTAAAAGCTGGTGATCATATAATCGTTTCAAACAATGTTTATGGCGGTACATATCGTTTGTTTGAACAAAACTTAACTGATTTTGGTTTGGAATTTTCGGGAGTGAATAGCAGCGACAGTAAAAATATAGAGAGTGCAATAAAAGAAAATACAAAAATGATTTTCGTTGAAACCCCCACGAATCCAATGCTTGTCCTCACGAACCTTCTGGAGGTTGCAGAAATCAGCAGGAAAAATAATTTGATAAGCGTTTGCGACAACACTTTTATGAGTCCGTATTTTCAAAATCCTTTAGAGTGGGGACTTGATATTACTCTGCACAGTACAACAAAATATATTAATGGTCATAGTGATGTGCTAGGTGGAATTATTGTAACGAATAACGATAAAGTTCATGAAAGAATAAGATACATTCAAAATGCTGCAGGTGGAATACCATCACCTTTTGATTGCTGGCTTTCTTTAAGATCAACAAAAACTTTGGCTGTTAGAATGCAGAAACATGAAGAAAATGCACGGGCGTTTGCGGATTTTTTAGTTAAATCTAATGCAGCAGCAGCACGAACTTGCAAAAAAGCAAATGAAGGGTTTTGGAGGAATAGTATCCGCCGAATTTGGTACTATCGAAAAAGCAAAAAAAGTTCTGAATAATGTTAAGATCTTTTCATTAGCGGAAAGTCTTGGTGGTGTGGAAAGTTTAATATCTCACCCCTCATCTATGACACACGGAACGGTTCCAAAGGAGATCAAAGAACAATTTGGATTAACAGATAGCATTGTAAGGTTTTCAGTCGGGATTGAAGATGTAGAGGATTTGATTGAGGATGTAAAACAAGCATTGAAGCTGTAAGTATTTTAAGAATTACCTACGAAATACTATTCACCTGATCCCAAAGAACTATTCACTTTTTCTTTTATAAAAATTATATACGATGGAACTAGACCAATCAAAACAATAACATTAATCAGAATGAAAAAAGGATCATTATTAAGAAGATAGAGAAAGAATAAAAACAATACAATAAAAGTTCTTGCAATTATAGAAAAACCATAGTATTTGAAATTTTTGAAGTACAACATCGCTGCAATAAGACCACTTAGAACGATCATGAACATTCCAACTACTCTCGGCATAATATCACCGTAATCCTGGTTAGATTGAAATAGATCCAGGAATAACCCGGGAACAATTGAAAGTCCAAGTCCTCCAATCATTAAATAAAAACCACGTAGGAAAGAGATATCTTTTTTAGGTTCACGAAATTAAATCCATCTTAAAAATTATTTTTTCTTTTTCTTACTTGATTTTGCTTTTGGGTTAAAATCTAAAGAAAGCTTTATCCAGTACTCAAGGTCTTTTTCAAGATCAGTTCCGGTCGGTTCCACAAATACAAAACCTTTCATCGGTCTTCCTGTAAAATCCATTTCCTTTGAGCCTTTTCTTTTCAACGCATCTGAGTATACCTCGGGATCAATTCTTGCCATTAAATCATTTTTATTAATTCCAAGACACATTTTATCATCTACCATAAAGCACAGTCCACCCATCATCTTTCTTTCTTCAAAAGTAACGTGTCTATCCGAAAAAATTCTGCGTATACGGTCTGCTAAATGCTCATTGTAGGCCATTATTAAATTCTAAAATATGAATAAATCTTCTTACTAAAATTTACTATTATCTAGCATTGTACTAAAATTTAGATTATATAAACAATTTGCGGTAAGCTTAATTATCAGTTCTTCTAACTATAGAAAGCATTAAACCGCTAAGTATTTGCAGACTGCCTACTATTTTGTTTTGCATATGGACTTTTCTTGAATTTTGGAGAAAACTTTTTAACCTGGTAGCAAAACTTGAATAGATTATCAATGACAATCCATCGATTACCAGAAATGTAAGTGCTAAAACTATTATTTGTGCAGCAAAGCTTTTGTGTACATCAATAAATAATGGAAACAATGTTGCAAAAAATATTACTGCTTTTGGATTTGAAGCAGATACTAAAAATCCTTGAACATATAATGCCTTAAATGATTTTGGTTTTAGTTCCTTAACAAATTGGAAGGTGGTAGCATTAAAAAGGATTTTCTTTACTCCGATGAAAATGAGATAACAAACTCCTCCCCATTTTAATATTCCAAACAGCTCTGCAGAGGCGGTAATAATAGAAGCTAATCCAATTGAAGCTAAAATTATTTGAATTAGATTAGCAGATAGATCTCCCAAAATTGTTCCTGTCGATTTGGTCAATCCATAATGTATTGTGTTTGATGTTGCCAATAAAACACTAGGACCAGGTGTTAACGCAAGGACTGTTACCGTTCCAACAAACGCTATCCATAATTCTGGAATCATATAACTCGCCTAATTATCAACGAATATTGTTGTTTCTTTTACAGATAAAATGAAATATAATTTGCACATTGTTTAGAAGAATAATTACAATTACAAAACCTCTTATATGCACTTATCCGATAATAATAATACTAAACTCAAGAACATAAAATATTGACCTAAATCACGCACAAAAAGATGTTTCAGCAACGCTAAATTGGTGTCATTTTTGCAGAGCAAATATTTTATAATTTTTCTATGTACAAGCAAGATTCATTAAGTTATTAATCTAAGTATAATTTATTTATGTTTTTTATAATTGTTTGAATTCATCATTTGTTCATTTTAGATAAATATATTCTGGTTGTTACAATATCATTGTTAATCCAGATTTCAGCAACAGCACAATATGAAAATGATTCTATTGAAGTATATCTTATCGACGCATATGTTAAACCCGAACCACCTAATGATTTCATTCTTTCCTTTTTTACAAGTGATTATTGCAAAAGTAAAGTATTGATCGATCACAGGTATGAGTATGTTGTCTCCAACGAGATGGCAGACATGCACAAAACCAAAATTGCGATGTCATCGTTGAAATTTAATGATAAAATTGTAACGTTCGTTATTATAACCGAAGATTCATCAGGTCATCAATTTACAAGCGAAGCATTTGATTTTGATCTACCTTATGAACCTCAAATAGTTGGCGGGGCAAATTTTCTTCAATTATGTTTATTCGGAGGTACGGTTTTTTTACTGCCCTTTCCTAACCTTGTGCTGCAAAATGGAAACGTATTTTTCAGTTTAACTAAGGAAATTTCCGTTGTTTCATTTCGATCGAAGAGTTTAAATTATCCTTCAGGTTACATTTCTCTGGAGTATTCGTACATCTTTGAAGCTGATGCTAAAAGCTACTTGCGTGGCGGGTATAAGTATATGTATGAGATACCGTATATAGAGTATATATCACCAGGTGCAACATTATACTCGAACTTTTTAGGGAATACCGGCATTGGACTTGAGTTATCGTTGGGGCTATTTACAATAGTTGATTCTTTTACACTATATGGAAGATATCGTTATAATATAAATCCGGGTAGTTTTAAAGGAAACTTTACTGAAATCACAATTGGATTATATTCAGGTTTCTTTTCCATTTATTTGAATTAATGAAGAAGTTATTATGAAGCATGGGGAAATTTTGCAATAGTAATTAAGGTAAAGAATCTATTATTATAATTTTATGAGATTATTTTCTATCATAATACTTCTAGTTATTTCAAATTTCTCCTTAGCACAAACAGGCAGTGTAAAAGGAACGGTAACTGATGGTGAGAATCCAATACCTCTGGTAAACATCTTAATTGTTAACACAACTCTCGGTAGTGGAACTAATGAAGAAGGTGAATATGAAATAAGGGGGATTATCCCTGGACAATACACTTTAAAAGCCACAGC
>JARRKK010000299.1:0-5833 GCA_037388105.1 Ignavibacteriaceae bacterium
GGTTTAATTGAGTTTTCCGGTGTAGGAGATATGCATGGAACACCACGTCCGGTCTGGGCAGCTTATGAATGTTACAATAAGGCAATAATTACAAATCCTAAAAACGGAAACATATATGGTAGCCTAATACCAGTTGAGATTTTTACCACGACTGATGTAGTATCTTATACAATCAGTAAAAATGATAGCGTACTGATTTCAGAGTCACTTAATGGTTCTTATTATACTAATGAACTAATTTTAAAACTGAAAGAAGAGATAAAAGATGTTGAGTTAGTTTTTGATTTCTTTAACTCAAATAATGATACTTTAAAATCTGAGACCATATCAATTCTCTATTCGAATACCGAGTTAGCATTACCTGAAATAGTCTTGGAAGTAAGCCCTGAAAATATAATCCCTGGTAACCCCTCCTATTTGAAAATGATTGTAACCTCTAATTCTTTGTTTTCCATTGAAAGCAATAAAATAGATTATGTATTACATCCTCATATCGGGTTTGATCCGGGAATAACAAAATCAATGGTCATGACATTTACAGATAATAACTGGTCATATCTTGATCATTTCGATTTACCACAGGCGACAAAGGTAGCAACATTTGGGGCGGGATTTACAATTAACTACGGTAAATTTAAAAAGCGAATTTTAAATCAGAAAATATTAATTTATGGAGACTGGGCAGATCCAATTGCTGCACCTGAGCTGATAACAGATATGAGGATAGAACAAAATCAAGATAGGATCAGGGATATGAAATTAAATCAAAATCATCCTAATCCTTTTAATCCAACAACTAAATTTGGTTATTCAGTTTCAAAATATTCTCATGTAATAATTATAGTTTATGATTTACTCGGAAATGAAATCATAAAATTAGTTAATGAAGAAAAACTTATTGGAAATTATAACGTTGAGTTTGATGGAAGTAATATTTCAAGTGGTGTTTACTTTTATAGAATGCAAGCTGGGAGTTTCACTGATACGAAGAAATTTATTCTAATAAAGTAGAACTAACTTATAACATTATTGATCTGTCAGATCCGGAAAGGTAATTATAAATTTTCGCCTACAAATTAGCCAAGCTGGACGATAGTTTAAAAACTACACTGATTTATACAAGTACAATAGTCTGTATATGTGAATAATTTATTAAGATATTTTATTGGGAGAATTTAATTTGAAATATTTAAAAATAATGTCGATAATATTTCTCATTCTAATCATATCGAATTGTGCAAATAATGATAATTCAAATAATACAATAAAAGTAATGACTTTTAATATCAGGGTGGATGTTCCATCTGATGGTTTAAATGCTTGGCATTATAGAAAAGCAAATGTAGCAACCATAATTCGCTTTCATCATGTTGATATCGTTGGTCTACAAGAAGCATTATTTGAACAGGTAAAAGATTTAGAGGGATATTTATCTGAATATGACTGGTTTGGTGTAGGCAGGGACGATGGCGATAAGGAAGGTGAGTTTATGGCAATTTTCTATTTGAAGAATCGATTTAACATAATTAATAACTCAACATTTTGGCTGTCAAAAAATCCAGAAATACCAGGCAAGGGATGGGATGCAGCTTGTAATCGTATTGTTACATGGGGTAAATTTGAAGATAACAATACAACTAAGATATTTTATTTATTTAATACTCATTTTGATCATATAGGTGAAATTGCTAGGGAAGAAAGTGCTAAGTTGCTTCTAAAAAATATTAATAATATTGCTGGCAATTCTGATGTGATAGTTATCGGTGATTTTAATTCGACGCCAAATTCGATTACTTATAAAATTCTTACTCAAGGTTTTGATAGAGAACTGGATTTTAGATTAATTGATACTAAAATGGTTTCACATCATCCTCATCAAGGCCCTTATAGTACATTTACTGGCTTTAAATTATCTAATCTAACTGATAACGATAAACTTATAGATTATATATTTATTAAAAATAAAATGAAAGTATTAAATCACGTTACACTTTCAGATACATTTGATGGATTTTTTCCATCTGACCATATGCCCGTTTTAGCTGAAATTATTCTAGAGTGATAATGATACTTCTAAAATATAAAATGTCCGATAAATCAAAATTGCAGTTTTACTTTGTACTTTATTGGCAGTTAAGGTATGGACGTAATAAATTGCAAAACGACAATCAGATCTATGCAAAAAGTTGCGGTCTTTGTTGACATTCAAAATATTTACTATACTACAAAAGAGTTCTACAATTGTCATTTCGACTACAATGCATTTTGGACTAAAGCAACTTCAAATAGAGAAGTTGTAAAAGCAATTGCGTATGCAATTGATAGAGGTGATAAGAAACAAAAACAATTTCAAAACATACTTAATGAAATTGGATTCGAAATAAAACTAAAACCCTTTATTCAAAGAAGTGATGGTTCTGCAAAGGGAGATTGGGATGTTGGTATTACTATAGATGTTATTGAGTATGCAAAGGAATCAGAGGTAGTTGTTCTAGCATCAGGTGATGGTGATTTTTTTTTACTCAGTTTGTTAATGATAATCTTTACAGTTTCCTGTAAGGAAAATAATACAGTGGAAGTTGTATCTAATGAACATTTAATTAATATAGGATTTTTAAGTGCTCAAACCGGAGGGGCTTCTCACTTTGGGATACCTGCTTATTATGCCTATAAGTATGCAATTAATAATCTATCTGCTTATTACGGTGAAAATGTTTCTATAAATTCAGTCCTTATGGATACAAAAAGCAATGCAGATATATGTTTGGATAATTTGATGAGTCTAAAAGAACAGGGAATAAATCTTGTAATTGGTCCGTTTACGAGTTCAGAACTTTCAAATGTTAAGGAATTTGCCAAGATGAACGATATGGTTGTTATTAGCCCGAGTAGTGTTGCCAGGAGTATTTCTCTTTCTGATGATTACATTTTCAGAATGGCTTCAGATGATAGTAATCAAACAGTGGCAATGCTTCATTTACTTAGTCGCGATAATATAAAAAATATAATTTTGCTATGGCGTGATGATGTCTGGGGTAACGATTTAGCCGGCCTGATTATAAACGGATTTGACAATGCCGGTGGAAATGTATTCGACAGTTTAAAGTATGACCCGTCAACTGTTGATTACACTTCCATAATTGGGGAATTAGTTACAAAAACAACTCAAATGTTAAACAATTACACACTTTCAGAATGTGCTATATACTTACTTTCATTTAATGAAGCAGAAAGTATTCTTGAAAAAGCTTCCACCAGTAACTCACTACTCGGAGATATAAAATGGTATGGATCATCGGCAGTATCTCAATCTTCTCCATTTTTAGTTAATTCAACCGCAGCTACATTTGCTGTGCAAGTAGGATTTCTCTGCCCTATCCATGGACTGGATGATAATGCGCAGGATAAATACAATGATATTAATTCTTATGTTGTAAGTAGGTCGGGGCTGATGGCCAATGTATACTCATATAATACTTATGATGCATTGTGGCTGGCAGTGGCTACAAGTTTCATTAGTGATATAAAACATCCTGAAGAATTTGCTGCCGCATTTATAGAAACCGGGAGTAATTACTTCGGTGCTACCGGTAGAGTACTTTTTAACGATGCCGGGGATAGAATCCCACAGACTTATGATATATTTGGAGTTGAAAATATTAATGGCGAGTACAGCTGGGTTAAAAAAGTAGTCTATGATTTTGGGACTGGAACGATTCACTGAATGGGAAAGAAATTCTTTAAAAGTGAGTAAATATTGTCTCACAACTGAAACGAATTCGACAAGGGTAATTTTAATTTAAATGAGAAATCTAGGAAGGTAATCAATTATTGTGAAAAAACATTATGGTACCGGACATAAACCGTTACTCATCTGCCAAATAAATGAGTAAATAATTAAACCAACAATTAGTATTGAGAATACTCTTTTAATCATTAATATGCCCATTATTGTATTATCGGTCCCAGATCAGTACCTTCAGGAAATACTATAAAGGCAATGGTATAAGCTATTACAGATATTATTACACCATACATAAACAGCGTATAACAAATCCTAAGTTTTTTATATTTTGTGCCAAGTACCTGCCCTAAAAAATAAAAGTCTTTTATCATACCATCATAAAGATACTCCTGGTCAGTAATCATCTCTTTCATTCCCCAGGTAAAATCTTTTAATGGCATATTATAAAAATTTCCGAAAAACAAAAGATTCGCTTTTTTATTTTTTATATCTTCCTCTGTAAAGGTACCCGCTGTAACAATGGGTCGTGTTACAAGAATTGCATAAACAAGGGTAGTTAAACTTGTAAGAGTTAACATCGCTGTGGGAATTATTAAGTGAGGATTTGTATCAAGCTTTCTTAACATAACAGTAACCAATATCGTAAGGATCAGAGTATTAACACTAATCATAATATTTGCTTTTGTGTCGGCCATACCACTCAAACCCATATGTGTACGCATTGTGTTTCGGAACATAGTTTCTATTGAGCGACCCGCACCTTTATCAAATTTCATTTTATTTTCAATTTTTTGTTTATCTAATTCAAGTTTTTCTTCCTTGAGCATTAGGTCTTTGTTTTTCTTTTTCAATTTTTTTAATCGCTTTTCAACCTTTATCAGATTTATGTTTTTTTGCACACCAAACTTTTCGATTGCATATTTCGTAAAGAAGTGGTGCTGATTGAAAAAATCTATTGTTGTTTTAAGCCATTCCTCATCGGTACAAACTATTTTATTGCGTTTCTCCATTTCCATTCGATATAAATCCCCTCTCTGTTCTGTACTTATTGTTCCAAGATGATGTAGGTCAGCATCACAGAGAATCTCCTCTAATTTACTTTTAGGATTTTGAGGCATTCTAGTCGCCTCTATCATGGATGTTATTTTCTGTATTTTATCTTCAGGATAGTTCTGGGTTTTAAGAAAATTCCGAGCATATTCCTTACTTACATCTTCATGACCCTCGCAGGTTTTAATATAACCTAAATCGTGAAACCACGCTGCGATTATTATCAGTTCTAATTCATCATCATTTATTGATTCGGCTAAGGCAATCTCTCTGGCTGCATCAACCACTTCTATTGTATGCCCCATATTATGATAAACATTTTCAGATGGAGAATTATCTCTAAATAAATTACTTACATGATCTTGTACTTGATTTACAAATTCTTCACTCATTTTGCTACCCTGTTTATAATCAATTTGTTATTTTATCGATAGGAAAAGAAATTTTCGAATTAAGTTATAAAGTTTCTTAGTGAAACCTGTATTAAATATAACTGTAATTTCGACATAATTACTCTATAATTTGAAACGATTTTTTAGAATGCCTTTGAAATATATTACTTCCAGTAGAGATTTATAGTGATTATTATCACACATTGCTGCCGGTTAATTGTTAATCCGACTAATGCGTATTTTTGCGTATTTTATTTACAACAATAAGGAACTACAATTAATGAAAACACTTTATCTTGCAAGACATGCAAAATCCAGTTGGAAATATCCTGATTTGATGGATATTGACAGACCCCTTAACAAACGTGGTAAAAGAGATGCACCATTTATGGGTAAAGAACTTAACAAAAAAGGTATTACGATCGACTTGATTATTACAAGTTCGGCCGAAAGAGCAAGACGTACCGCAGAAACTATTGCAAAAGAAATTGGTTATAAAAAGAAAAACATTGTTGTGGATGAAGAATTATACGAATACTCAATATCAGGTTTAATGGAAATTATCAAACAAATTGATAATAAATTAGAATTTGTTATGATTTTTGGACACAATCCGGTTCTTACATCATTAAATAATTTACTTACA
>JARRKK010000300.1:0-3359 GCA_037388105.1 Ignavibacteriaceae bacterium
GATGATGAAGGAAAGGAAATCGCTAAAACAGAAAGTAATTTTTCAGTTGAAGGAGAAAATATATTGCAAGTAGATCAGCAGCTTGAAATTAATTCACCGAAATTATGGTCTGTTGAAAACCCTTATTTGTACAAGCTTCATTCAATAATTTATGATGGAAAGGCAAAGCTTGATGAAGTAATTACAAATGTAGGTATTCGTAAAATTGAATATGATGTAGATAAAGGATTTTTCCTTAATGGAAAACATATAAAGCTGAATGGTGTTTGTCTGCACCATGATGGTGGATGCGTAGGTGCTGCGGTCCCTGTTGGCGTTTGGGAAAGAAGACTAAAAAAGTTAAAAGAGATGGGATGTAACGCTATACGCACAGCTCATAATCCTCCTGCGCCTGAGTTTTTGGATTTGTGTGACAGGCTGGGATTTCTTGTAATGGATGAAGCTTTTGATGAATGGAACTACGGCAAAAGAAAATATGGTTATCATGATTATTTTGATGAATGGGCTGATATAGATTTGACGGCGATGATACACCGCGATCGCAACCACCCATCAATTGTGATGTGGAGTGTGGGTAATGAAATTCCCGAACAGAAAGATGAAAAGGGAACTGATCTGTTAAAACATTTAATTGATATCTGTCATTCTGAGGATCCGACAAGACCAGCTACTGCCGGACTTGATAATATTGCCGCTGATGGAGGCTCAACAACTCTTGAATTTATGGAAATGCTGGATATTGTCGGTTACAATTATGTCGATCGCTGGCATCAACGTAGGGAATTATATTATAGTATTGACCGTCACAATCATCCTGACTGGAAAATGATCGGAACAGAAAGTATATCGAATAGCGGGGGAGTACGTGGTGAATATTCATTCGGAGACGATACTTCTTCCATTCAGCCTGACACGGATTTCTGGATGAGTGAAAGTATTTTAATTAATGAAAATCACAGGTTTTTACCATCATATAATTTCTGGATGATCAATGCAGAACAACTTTGGAAATTTGTAAGCACCCGTGATTACGTTATCGGCGATTTTATGTGGACAGGAGTCGATTATTTGGGTGAATCCAGGTGGCCCAATAAAAATGCAAGTTTCGGTGTTCTCGATCTTTGCGGTTTTCCGAAAGATGGTTTCTATTTTTATCAAAGCCAATGGACGGATAAACCAATGATTCATCTTTTTCCTCACTGGAATTGGCAGGGACGGGAAGGTCAGGTTATCCCTGTTTTGTGTTATACAAATTGCGATGCTGTTGAGTTATTCTTAAATGGAAAATCTTATGGAGAAAAACGTTTGGAATTTCCAAGAGCGGGTACATCCGGCGGATGGAATAAATATGATAAGCTTCGTGTATTTCCTACAACGGGGGATCTGCATCTTCAGTGGGATGTTTCCTATGAGCCAGGTACTCTCAAAGCTATTGGGAAAAAGGACGGGAAAATAGTATGTACTGAAGAGATAAAAACTACAGGTACTCCGGCTGCATTGCGCTTAGTTATGGATACCGATTCTGTAATTGCGGATACACGCTCTGTTTCGCAAATTAAAGTTGAGGTTATAGACTCAGATGGATATATTGTACCTACTGCAGATAATCTGGTGACTTTCTCTATCAAAGGGGAAGGGAATATCATAGGAGTTGATAACGGAAATCCACAGGATCATAATTCATATAAAATAAATATGCGTAATGCATTCAATGGACTGTGTTTTGTCATAGTTCAATCAACACATAAGCCCGGTTTAATAGAATTAGCAGCTAAGTCGGATGGACTTAAAGAACAAACTCTAAAAATTAATTCCTTTGAAGGAACTAAAATTCCTGTTTTAAATTAAAAAATAATATCAATTTCAAATAACGTTACATAGTAATAATACTTTATATCATCAGTTAGAATTAATTTAATGTTTATTTCAATATCATTTGTACGGAACAATTAAATTATGAGTACAAATCCATCAATAGCAGATTTGGCCGTTCCCTTACAAAGTATTTATGGAAGTGATAGAAGAATAATTTCTGAACAGGAAATCAGGTATAAAAAGTTAAGTGAAAATTTTGAAGAAATATTTGGGACTAGACCTGAAAAATTTTTCAGTTCTCCCGGCAGGACCGAAATATGCGGAAACCATACCGATCATAATCATGGAAAAGTAATAGCCGCAAGTATAAATCTTGATTCAATTGCAGCAGTCTCAGCGAATGATAAAGATGTTGTTTTATATACCGCTCAATACGAGGAACCTTTCATTGTAAATCTAAATAATACCAAACCAGTTGAAGAAGAACGATCTTCAACAACAGCATTAATAAGAGGTGTAGCAGATGGTTTTAAGAATTATGGTTACAAAATAGGTGGTTTTAATGCATACATATCAAGTGATGTATTAATCGGTTCCGGATTAAGTTCTTCCGCTTCAATTGAGGTATTGATCGGAACTATTTTTAATCATTTATATAACAATGGAAAAGTTTCAGGTGAAGAAATTGCAATAATAGGTCAGTACGCAGAGAACAAATTTTTCGGTAAACCTTGCGGATTAATGGATCAGCTTGCCTGTGCCATTGGAGGAATTATTGAAATAGATTTCTACAATCCTCAAAAACCTATCATTAAAAAGTTAGAATTCGATTTTAGCTCAACCGGGTATAAACTTATTATAGTTGATACAGAGGATAATCATGCCGATTTAACTGAGGAATATGCTGCTATTCCTGAGGAAATGAAACAGGTTGCAAATTATTATCATAAAGAATTTTGTTCCGAATTATCATTTGATGAAATAATTCAAAAAATGAAATCATTAAGAGGAAAAGTGAGTGATCGTGCTATTCTCCGTGCAATTCATTTCTTTCAGGAAAATATAAGAGTTGATAAGCAGATAGATGCATTAAATAGAAATGACTTTAATGAATTTTTAAGACTAGTAAATGAATCAGGGGATTCTTCTTATAAATATCTTCAAAACATATATTCACCTCAAAATATTGAAAAGCAAAATGTATCTCTTGCACTGGCAATGACTGATGTATTCATCAAAGAAAAAGGAAAGGGTGCTTGCAGAGTTCATGGCGGTGGTTTTGCCGGAACAATACAAGTATTCGTACCCGTAAAATTAGTTGAAGAATATAAATCATATATGTCAAAATTAGTTAACGAGAAATCAGTTAATGTTTTATCAATAAGGGATAAGGGAGTTCTTCTACTAAACAACTTTTAATAAAAACTCATAAATATTTGACATATTTGTACTTACCTTTTGTGGAATTGTAATTTAATCCTTTGAAATAATCAAATTTATCCACAACTTAGTAATTCAGACAATTAAATACCTCTTAGTGATAA
>JARRKK010000301.1:0-3354 GCA_037388105.1 Ignavibacteriaceae bacterium
GATTAAGGTAAGTTGAGTAATGGCTACTAAAGGGTGTCTGTGAGGACGCCCTTTTTTTATGTACAACTAATCTTCAATTAATTGAATTCTTTTAGATGCATCTTCTACTTCTTTCCAAACTCTCAAGAGATTCCCGGAACAAATTTTTTCAATCTCTTCTTCAAAATATTTTCTCTTAAGTAGTTCATAGATAATGGTAGGATATTTAGATACATCTTCTAATCCAATAGGTAAGTCGCTAACTTTGTCAAAGTCAGAACTGAATTCTACATAATCAATCCCAACAAGTTTAACAACGTGATCAATATGCTCGGCAATCTTAGATACATAAACCTTATTTTGCTTGTATTCAAAAAATGACTTTTTCATATAAGCCTTGGTTCGTGAATCGTGCTCATCGAACTGATGCTGTTCCCGTCATTCATTTACCTGTCTTTTCCATTCAGCACGCGCCAATCTAAATGAATTATCTAAAAATGAAGCGCCAAAGATTAACATTATTATCCCACCGTATTCCGCAAGTTTACTAATCATTTCATCGTTCACATTTCTTTCCTACCCTTCCGTAAAATATCTGCACGAGGAATGAGAAGCTATTACAGGTGCTGCCGAAACTTTAAGTACATCGTAAAATGAACTATCTGAAAGATGTGAGACATCTCAATTATTCCTAACCTGTTCATTTCTCTTACAACCGTTTCTCCGAATTTACTTAAACCGTTATATTGTCTGTCTTCATCGCAGGAGGAATAACTCAAATAATTACTTTTTGCATGCGCAAGAGTAATATATCTGATACCTTTATCATAGAAGTATTGCACATTAGTAATCTGCCCATCGATAGATGTTCCATTCTCCATTCCAAGTGGAGAGGATAATATACCATTGTCAAAATTGTTATTTACATCCTCAGTTGAAAGAGCAATCTTAAACTTATCAGGATTATTTGTGGTGATATCTTCAACCATATCTATCAGTCTGTCGGCTAAATCCTTCCCTCGACCAGTTTCTTCATATTCAGAAGGAATGTAGATTGACATAAATGCTGCATTTAATCCACCTAACTTTGCGAGAGGATAATCAAAGTGACCTTTTTCAGTGCTTTCTGATATATCTTCCCACTCTTTATCAAGTCTGTATGGAACATCAATATGTGTATCAATTATTAGAAAGTTTGAAGCAAGTTCTACAACTTTGGTTTTTAACGGATCGTTCAATTCATTATTTCCATCCTGTGGCTCATTACTAGAAGCAAACATTAAGAGAGAGAATAGAATTAAAATTAAAAAAACAATTTTTATCATTATTCCATCAGAGGTAAGTAATGAGACATAACGAATTGATTAGTGAATTATTTTTTTAACTGGAATTTCTTTTTTAGCGCAGTCAGTACAGAAGGTGGTACAAAATCACTTACATCACTATTGAAACTGGCAAGATTCCTGATTATTGTAGAATTCAGGTATGTGTATTTTTCATGGGGCATCAAGAAAATAGTAGTTATTCCATCTGAAAGTTTCCTGTTCATCAATGCCATTTGAAATTCATATTCAAAATCGCTTATAGCTCTTAATCCTCGTATGATTCCAATTGCTCCCACCTGCTGTGCCCTATCAACAACCAATCCCTCAAAGGAATCGACTACTACGTTTTTAAATTCACTCAAACTTTCCTTGAGCATTTCAACGCGTTCTTCTATCGAAAAAAGCGGCTCTTTCACTACATTTATAGCTACTGTAACAATAACAGCCTCAAAAAGTTCTGATGCCCTTTTTATTACGTCAATGTGCCCGTTTGTTACGGGATCGAAAGTACCAGGATAGATTACTTTATTCATTATTATCTCATGCTACTTAAACTGGAAGTAAATATAAAGATTCCCTCACTAGATTTAAATTACTAAAAATAAAAAAATTTACCGTTAAGTGAGCTGCTATTATTTCGAACTTTTATTTTTCCACTACCAAACCGGAACCGAATTGTTCTATTTCGATAAGCTTAATCACTTCGTCTGTTTGTGTATCAATTATGCCAATCGTTCCCGGAGCTTGTTCACCCCCAACTTCAAAATAAGGTTTAAAACCACCTGGCACTTCATTACGACTGGAAACATAAACATACTTATCATCTGCAGTTATATCGCATCCGTGTAGTCTGCTAAATCCGGGATGACTTATCGATTTCTCTAAAATCCAGGTATTATTCTGATGTCTAACCACGTTAACAACACTCATCATCATTGAACCAAAATATATTTTTTCTCCATTGCTTGTAATTGCAATTTGCATAGGCATGGGACTAACATCAACCTCTGTAATCATGGTATCCGTGGCCGTATCAAAAACTAATAACTTTGCGGTACCTCTTGCACTTACATACAGAAAGTTACCACCCGGTGAAACAGCAGCCTGCATTGGTTGAGTTCCTGGTGGCAGTACAATATCATCAGTATATTCATCGTTAGAAGTATTTACAATATGAATTCTGTCTAATGACAAATTTGCAACATATAATTTTGATCCATCCGGTTTTAATCCCATTCCATGGGGTACACCAGGTGCAGGGAATAAAATTTCTTTAATAATTGTCATCCCCGCTAAATCAATAGCATAAACGGAATTAAATATAGGATCTGAAGTTGATGATCGTGAAACATATGCTTTCGTTCCATCAGGTATAATCTGTATCATACCGGCTTTAGTAATGTTATCAACTGTGGATATAATCTGCTTTGTTGTTTTATCTATCTTTAAAAATTTACTCGATGCGATTAATGTAACATAAAAATAATTCCCTTTTTCTTTTACCATATGAGGTGAATCCGTTGCTTCCGAATAATTTACATCAACAATACCAGAAACAACCTTTGCATCGCCGTTTATGATTGAAACTTTATCGCTATTTTG
This sequence comes from Ignavibacteriaceae bacterium, assembly GCA_037388105.1. GTDB lineage: Bacteria > Bacteroidota > Ignavibacteria > Ignavibacteriales > Ignavibacteriaceae > BMS3ABIN03. The sequence continues at coordinate 2,907 of JARRKK010000301.1, forward strand.
GTTGCAGACATAAACATTATAAGATGGACTTTGCAAGGGAACATTTCCATTATTATCCTTAGCTCCATTTTCCAACCAGGCTTTAACTAAATCTATCTGTGATTGTGTTAAATTGATTGCGTCGTGAGGTGATAATGGAGTAACATTACCCAATATAATTTGGTAAAGTAAACTTTCTTCCAATCTGAAAGGTATAACTACATCGCCACCATAATTTGGAATAAGTCCATTAGAACGGTTAGAACTACCTTTAAGAAGATTTGATTGAGTGTTGAGTGCAAGTCCGCTTGATGCTGAGGAACTTATGTGACATCCGGGGGTAGCACAATTTAATGAAAGGATTGAAGCCACCGAAAAATTTTCGAATCCATTGAAATTGATGTCAACACCATCTATTAGTATGTTAAATGTAAAATTTGTGGAAGGGGGTATATTACCAGGCGGATCA
>JARRKK010000302.1:0-3332 GCA_037388105.1 Ignavibacteriaceae bacterium
GGCAATTTTCAAAACTATACCGGTAGAGTTGAATCTCAACCTCTTCCCTTTTTTAGAATTATGAGAGTAACAATTTTACTTTCAATAATACTGGCGTTAATTATGATTATGCTTAAATAATAGTTCAGAACTCTTTAGAACGTATATTCATTTTTTAATAAATATTTGATCTAAAGCATATCATATTACTGAGGATTAAATTCGCACTTAATTCTAAGACCTAAATTACTACCTAAATTTGAAGATCATCCTCGCGAATAAGAAGCAGAATTGCAGACTGTGAAACGATAAGAAATTTTTCCCTTTCAAATTCTATTTCAATAGCTTCTTTTCTTAAAAAGATTGCCAAATCACCTTCCTTTGCCTGCAGAGGAATATATTTTACTTGTTCGGATTGTTCCTTCCATGGTTCATCTTCATCCTGTCTGTAAGTGGCATAGCCCGGACCTGCTTTAATTACGTAACCGCTTTGAACTTTTTCCTTTTCTTTTACTCCTGCCGGTAAATATAATCCGCTGTTCGTTTTCTCTGCTTCGGCTTGAGGTTTGATCAAAAGCCTGTCAGCAACAACTATAAATTTATCTATGTTTTTCAATTCAACATTCATTTATTAAATTAAATTTCTATTCAAATTATTTCAAATATAATCATATTTCAAATGTATTATAGTTTTTTTCAAGTTCTTAACATTGGTACTTATCCATATACTTTCTCACAATATTTCTCTTAACTTTGTCAGAATTTTCCTAAATCATTTAAACCGGTCTTCATAACTAATATTATAATTTTACTATAAACTTAAATCCTGTCTGTCTTTCCAGACTTCTATATGCAATTCAATATATATAAATTTGTTGACTTATTTTTAATATAAGATAGCATCCATAATGAGTAAATACGGTAGTAATTTCTGGGACGAAAGATATTCCAAAACTGAATTTGTTTATGGAACTAGTCCAAATTTCTTCTTTAAAAATGTTTTAGATAAACTTTCTCCCGGAAAAATCTTGTTTCCTGGTGAAGGTGAAGGCAGAAATTCAGTTTATGCTGCCTTAAATGGTTGGCAAGTTGATGCGGTTGATTTTAGTTCGCAAGCCAAAGAAAAAGCATTACAACTCGCGCTAGACAACGATGTTCATATAAACTACGAAGTAATTGATCTTTCGGACTACAAGTTCAAACAAAATTATTATGATGTCATTGCAATAATATTCTTGCACCTGAATACCAATGTAAGAAATTCAATCCACTCACAGGTAAATAAATCATTACGTTACGGTGGTAAATTAATCCTCGAAGTATTTGAAAAAGAACAACTAGGGAAGACTTCAGGAGGTCCTCAGAATTTGGAAATGCTTTATTCAATTGAAGAAATAAAAAAAGATTTTGTAAATATGAAAATTGAATTGATTGAAAAGAAAAATGTATTTATGGATGAAAGCGATCATCATCGGGGAGAAGCAGTAGTGATAAGATTAATAGCAGTAAAATCTGAATGAGCCTATGAGCCTGGTTCTGTTTATAACATATTATTGGCCTCCATCAGGAAAAGCTTCTCTATTTTGGCCATTAGCAATAGTTAAACATCTTCCTGAATTTGGATGGCAGCCAGTTGTTTTAACCGTAAAAGAAGATTCTTTCACTCAAACAGATGAAAGTTTTTCTAAAGATCTATCGCCCGATTTAAAAGTTATCAGATCTAAAACTTACGAACCATTTAGAATATATAAGAAGTTTACGGGTAAGAAAGCAGACGACCAACTTATAGCATCTGAAACAATATCAACATCAAATACGAGTTTAACTCACAGAATTTCAATTTGGCTGAGGATGAATCTTTTTATTCCTGATGCAAGAGTTGGATGGTATTGGCCTGCCGTAGCTGCAGGTAAAAAATTTATGAACAAAGAAAAAATTGATGCAATAGTTACAATCGGTCCGCCTCATACCACACATTTGGTCGGAAAAAAACTGAGTAGAAAGTTTAATATCCCTTTTGTACCTGTATTTATTGACCCATGGGTCGATATAGTTTATTATAAAAATTTTAGCAGAAATAGTGTTACACTTAAAATCGATAATCATCTTGAAAAATCAGTTATAGAAAATGCAAAGTCTGTTGTATTTGTAACCAAAACAATGATGAATGATTATTTAAAAAAATATGAATGTTTATCCGACAAATCCAAAGTTCTTTATTGGGGATACAACGAAGAAGATTTTAAAAAAGTGACGGCTGTTAAAAAGAAAAGAGATAATAAAGTGTTGGTGCATGCAGGAAATATTTTTTCTTATCAGAATCCAAAGAATTTTTGGAAAGAAATAAAAAAGAATAACATTAGTGGAATCACTATACATATAAAATTCATTGGCACAGTTGATCCGGATATAAGAAGAACCATATCTGAGGAAGGGCTCGATAATGTAACCGAATACCTTGGATTCCTACCTTACTATGAAATGCTTAAAAAAATATGTGAAGCGGATTTTCTGCTTGTTTGTGCAACGGAGCCAAGACACGTGCCGGGAAAATTATTTGAGTATATCAGGACTGGAAATCCTATCATAGCATTTGGTGATAACAATGATGAAGTAAAAAAATTGCTTGAGCTATCAAACTCTGGAATGATGTTTCGGTATAGCGAAACAGGCGATGAATTTTTTAAGAATTTTAATTCACTAGTTCCTAATCCCCATTATATAAAAAAGTTTGATAGGGAAAAAATTAGTGAAGAATTTGGCAAAATCCTGAACACTTTGTAATATACTGACACTTTTAACAATAAGAACATCTAGCAAAAAAGTTAGAATCATATTCATTAACCTCATACACGATTAACTAAATGGGTACACATCATATAAGTTATCAGCATCAAATTGATCATCTCCGAAAATACCCCGAAGATAGATGTGAAACGATGTTAAACCATAATACAATTAATAGGTGGAGATATGAAAGGATGTATAAATGTATTGATCCAGTATTAAGAATGTTTCCAAAATCAGAATGGCTTACGGTTGGAGATTTCTATTACGGTACCGATGCTCAATATTTGCAATCAAAAGGACATAAAACTGTTGCCTCAGACATAGATGATTATTTCCTGAAGAAAGGAAAAGAGATGGGATATATTGAAAACTACTCAAGAGAAAATGTTGAATCACTATCATTTAAAGATGAATCATTCGATTTTGTTCTTTGTAAAGAGACATTCCATCATTTGCCCAGACCCTATTTAGGTTTATATGAGATGCTAAGAGTAAGTAAAATTGGGATTATTTTAATAGAGCCATATGATAGATTAATGAATGCTTCATTTATTGAAAAAATT
>JARRKK010000303.1:0-3330 GCA_037388105.1 Ignavibacteriaceae bacterium
GTATCAAGAAAATATAATTTTTATTGCAGTTTCCATTATAATAACAAACTTGGCAATTTTCTGGAGATCAAGAATTGTTAGTAGAGGAACCGGTGATAAAAAGTTAATAAATGGATTCCTAGTCGGTTCTTTCCCGTCGTTGATAGGTTTATTGTATATATTTATGAGAGGTTTTAATTTAATTGCAGTGGTAGGAATTCTATTATTTATAGGGTTTGGGTTATTGGGTATTATGTCTCATAGGAAAACTACATAACCTCTTTAAAAAGTAAAAAGTCAATAGGATATTGCATTAGCACTTCAGGTTGGTTCAATTAATAAAAATTTTTAGTAAGTAAATAACATGATCAGTCAAACAAAACATAATCATTAAGAACAGTGTAGCCACTTGTTAGTTGCATTGCCTTTATGCATAAGGATAGTTTATGAAGTCTGTATTTTTCTATGGCCTTTTTATGGATGAAGACTTGCTAATAGGTAAGGGTTTTCATCCATCTAATAGGAGATTGGCATTTGCTAATGGTTATGGCGTAAGAATCGGTGAAAAGGCTACATTAGTTAAATCGTTATCTGAAGGTTCGTATGGCATAGTCATGGATCTAAGTGAAGATGAAATTGAACGTTTATACTCCGCACCAGGCGTTTCAGATTATGTACCGGAACAAATTGAAGTAACTGACAAGGACGGAAATACTTATAAAGTGCAATGCTACAATCTTCCTATTTCTAAGCTAACCGGTAGCAACAGAGACTATGCTAAGTCACTATCTGTCGCAGCTCAAAAAATGGGGTTACCCGAATCATACATAAAGCAAATACTGACCTGGTCAAAATAGTTGTGGTTAACAAGACTCTCAAGCCACCCACCAGTACTAGGTGGCATTTGTGGTTAACGTGGAGGAACTATTTTGTGCGGGGGATTATTTGTAATGACTTTAGAAAGGAGTTAACTCATGGAAAAAACGAGTGGGTTCAAAAATAAAGTTGCATTAGTAGTTGGTGGAGCATCCGGAATGGGCAAAGCTGTTGTAAGGTTGCTAGCGGAAGAGGGGTGCAGAATGCACGTGTTTGATATCAAAGAAACACTGGATGGTTCGTTTCAAAGTTGTGATGTCCGAGACTACGACCAGGTGCGCCGGTGCGTCCGGAATGTTGTGGACCTTGAAGGCAGGATTGATTTGTTATTCGTCTCTGTGGGCGTGCATTTGTTTGCCAAGATCGAGAATACCAGCATCGAGGATTTCGAACGTGTGCTGTCTATCAACCTGAAAGGACCTTTCTATGTGTTGAAAGAGGTGTTACCGGTTATGAGAAAGCAGCAATACGGCAATGTGGTTATTATGGGATCGGACCAGGTGTTCGTTGGCAAGGAGTTTAGCACGGTTTACGGAATGAGCAAGGCAGCCTTAGGGCAACTCACTAAAAGCAGTGCCATCGACTATGCACCCTACAACGTGCGCGTGAACTGTATCTGCCCCGGTACCATTGACACGCCGATGCTCGAATATACGGCCGAAAGGTTCCATCAGGAGAGTGGCCTGTCCGTCGAAGAGATTTATGAAATGTGGCGTACGGACCAACCTATCAAACGGCTTGGAACATCTGAGGAGATTGGCAGAGCCGTGCTGTTTTTGTTGTCGGATGATTGTCCGTTCATGACCGGGGCACTGGTCAGCGCGGATGGTGGGTACACTGCCCAGTAAATGATTTCCGATCCGCCACATGGATAATAATATTATCTGTCAGCTAAGTATTTCAGATGCCAGTTAGAAGCGTCTGCTTTTCTACGTGCTAAAAAGCTTTGAAATTTTAATAAACAATGAGTAGTTTCTATTTACGCTTCATCGGAAGGTAAAAGGAAAAAGTATGAAACTTAAAGTATATCTATCTGGAGAAATTCACTCTTCCTGGCGACGTGAGATTATTGAAGGGATTGAGAGTTCAGGATTAGAAATAGAAATATTAACTCCGGTGACTGATCATACAGCAAGCGACAATGTAGGAGTTGATATTTTAGGGCTTGAAGAAAAGCCGTTTTGGAAAGATCATAAAGCGGCGAAAATTAACAGCCTAAGAATTAATACAGCTATATCAAAGTCTGATCTTGTTGTTGTTAAGTTTGGTGAAAAGTATCGTCAATGGAATGCTGCGTTTGAGGCCGGAATTGCTGTAGCAAGAGGGAAACCTTTAATTACTATTCATTCTCCGGAACTAACACACCCTTTAAAGGAAATAGATGCATCAGCAATAGCTGTAGCTGAAGATCCTCAACAAGTGGTTAGAATTTTAGATTATGTCCTAAAAGATTACAATACATAGTCTTTGATTTTATACTATTTTTTGAGGACCGTCGCTTCTGACAAGGGCATTAATACCGACCCATATGCTATCAAGGCTGGGTATACTGTGAAAGTACGCTAGCGGGTGAGCAGGTTATTCCCAAGGCGCTGTTTGATAAATATTATTAATAATTTTACTAATCTATTTGATATAGTATTGAAAGGAAAATAAAATGAAAAAAGTTACGATAATGTTACTCTTATCATTACTAATATTAAGTTGCAGTACAAGTAATAAAACAAACAATAATATTCGAACATCTAAACAGAAGGGAATAATTATGAATGACACAATACCAAAAGTTACTGGAATTGGTGGAATTTTCTTTTATTCAGATAATCCCAAGGAAACGAAAGAATGGTACACCAAAAATTTAGGGATTGAAATCAATGAATGGGGTTCATCAAGTTTTGAATCCAGAAACGTCAACAGACCTGACGAAATAAATTCTCTTCAATGGAAACCTTTCAAAAAAGGAGATGAATATTTTTCCCCATCCCCCAAAGATTTTATGATTAATTACCAAGTTCAGAATATTGAAGGACTTGTAAACAAACTCAAAGAAAATGGAGTAACCATACTTGACAGTATTGCGTCTTACGACTATGGAAAATTTGTACACATTATGGATACAGAAGGCAACAAGATTGAACTATGGGAGCCTAAATGATAGCTTTTAGATAAAGACGTTTGGAGTTTCAGCTAAATAATAAGTGTAAGTATTTAACGAATTAATAACAATTATATTTATAAAAATAGTCGCACATAATCCGTTAATTAACCGGACCGTGAAAGAATAAGTGGTTGAAATGATTTTCTGAAGGGAAGTTAAATGAAAGTAGGCGTTTTTACGTAGCGGCCGTTAACCAGATAGTCGACAAGGAGGTTTGATTGAAATCTGGGAATCGATCAGAGGATATACATGGATGAGGCTAAAGACGTAGTAGTTGTTGGTGCTGGCCAGGCTGGTCTCAGCGTCAGCTATTTGTT
>JARRKK010000304.1:0-3301 GCA_037388105.1 Ignavibacteriaceae bacterium
TCAATAATTGGTGAAGATTCAACCTTCTTTCTGAGTGGTAAATCTTATTATCAGGTGTTTTGGACACCACCGAAGCGTGGTAATGCTTGCTACATTCTCTCACGAGCTTATATTGCAGCTGACTTAAACTTTTGGAATGGTGCTGATCCTAGTGAAGCCCAGGAAGCTTTTGATGAGGCTACAACACTATTTGACACCTATACACCTGAAGAAATCGGAGAGCTCAAAGGCGGTAACTCGCTTCGTCAACAGTTCATTGCACTGAAAAATTTACTTGATCAGTACAACAACGGTTTCATCGGTCCCGGAAATTGTAACAGCATATATGAAGCAAGATCTGTAAAAATAAATTAAAATATCTGTTTACAGATTACGAACATGAAGATTAATCAAAACTAAGAAAATGATTTTGATGACTTAGTTTATTTCAATTCCTTTACTTATTGCAGGGTGTCATAGTATTACGCCTCGTAGTATAGTTATTACTTAGTATGACTTAAGCGCTCTATCAATGGGCGCCTTTTTAATTGCTTAATCAATGAGAATGAAATTTTTTTAATAGACTATGATCTACATCAGAGTTATCCAGATCCCTACAATAATTCGACTATAATTAAATATTCTAATCCGCAAAATGGTTTTGTTCCACTTAAAGTAAATAAGCGATTGGAAGAAGAAATACTGGTGCTAGAAAATGAAAGAAACAAATTGACAACTAGAAGCTATCATTCGATGTAACTTCATTACCAAACTGCATAAACTTCGATAGAATACAAGCAAAAGAGTTTGATAAAACAAAGAAAATAATACAAGCGAAATAAATTTTATCAAATAGAAGTATTTAATCTTACCCTCGAAGTAAGATCGTTCTGAATTGAGCTAATCTCAAAGGTTTTGAGTTTAAAAGACCTCAAAGCAAATAAACTTTGTTCCTGTATCAATTAATTACAGTAAACCAAAATTGTTTGTTTGAATTCATCTCGCATCTTTGCAAATAACCTTTTTTCTTCATACCTTTTTAAGATTCTTTTACAGGGCAAACTAATCAAAGTTATTTAATTTTTAATTGAATGTTATAGTTATAAGAATAAAGTTAGATATGATTTTAACCTTTATAGATATGGTCCAGTCCGGGATTTTTATTGCAGAGTAGATAAATATGCGATTACTCAAATATCTCCTTGTCATTTTTTTATTAACTCGACTAACAATTATTTATGCTCAAAGTACAGATCTGGAATTTGAGCACTTTACAACCGCTGATGGCCTGGCAACAAACTGGATGATACGGTGTCCTATAGCACAGGATACTCAGGGCTTTATCTGGGTGGGTAGTGATAATGGTTTGCATAAATATGACGGCTATAATTTTACTGTTTTTACCCACAATGACGATGACAGCACTTCGATTTCCAGTAATGGCATTAGAGCTATACATAAGGATAGTAAAGGAAGATTGTGGATTGCAACTATTTCCAGTTTAGACAGTTGGAACCCGGACACAGAATCTTTTATAAGGTATTCCTTTGCGGATAGCCTGGGTTCGATTTACTCTATTTTAGAAGACAATAAAGGGAATTTATTCCTCGATTTTTTAAAGACTTTAAAAAAATTTGATCCTGAAACCGGGACTGTTATTAAATCCTATAATCAAAATGATAAGGATAAAATTCTTGCTCTGGCAAATAACTACGTTCCCTGTGCTTACATGGATAAAAATAATATTTTATGGTATGGGACCGGGAACGGATTAATAAAATATAATCCTCAAACATCCGAAATAAAACTTTTCGAATTAGCTGCTGCCCGCTTTTATAACTATTCAGATAAAACGGTTTTTGCCATTGCGGAAGATATTTCAGGGAGGCTGTTGATCGGCGGCGAAAGAAGTTTGTATTATTTTGACAGAAAAAATGAATCGTTAGAGAGCTTGCGAAATCTTAAAAATAACTCTTTATCGATCTTCGCACCCGAAATGAGTAAGAGTGAGCGTCTTTATTATGGCTATTACATCTTTCAATCGCCAACTTCCAAGGAATATTGGATAGGAATTGAACAGGGAGGCGTAAACAGGTTTGATTCATCGGGTAATCTGATTAAGGAATATAAAAAAGATTTTACACGCAGTATTTTTGAAGACAGAAGCGGCGTTTTATGGCTTGGTACTTACTCAAATGGACTTTATAAAGCAAATCCATCAGGAAGTAATTTTGAGCCGAAGGGTTATGGAATGAGTAAATTAAACACTCTTTCCGGGCAGCATATTTTAGCTGTAAAGGAAGATAACAGCGGAAACTTATGGCTTGGAACCGAAGAAGGTTTATATAAATATAATTTTAAATCAAAAGACCTGAAGCAGTACAGCGACCAAACAGGCAATGTCAGGGGTCTGGGAAGTGGCCGGATAAATTTTATTTTTATGGATAGAAAAAGCAGAATATGGGTAGGAACCTGGATTGGATTAAGCCTTTATAATCCTGAGTCTGATTCTTTTACAACTTATTATATTGATTCTAAAAATAAAGATGCTGCAAATAATTTATTTGTTGAGTATGAAGCTAGCCCCGGGAATTTAACTTTTGGGATCTGGGATTCTTATAAAAACTATGTTCGTTATTATTCATTCAACTTAGATGAAGTTAGCGGGAAAGGCACTTTTACGTATAATCCGGATTTCTATCCCACTTACGCATTAAAACATAATGGGGGAAAAATAAAAGAGATATCTGAAAAAACTTTTGCACAAGATTTTCCAAATCTGACTTTTCATTCAATTCTAGAAGATAAAAATGGTATCATCTGGGAAGGTGCTTCTGAGGGGCTTTTCAAATACAATCCAATTAATCATCAATATAAATTGTTCACAACTAAAGACGGGCTTCCGGTTAATACAACAGGAGGAATCCTTGAAGATAATGGCGGTTATTTATGGATTGCCAATTCTGCAGGGCTGTTAAAATTAAATCCGGATAATGACAGTTTTATTCATTTTGGAAAAGAGGATGGTTTAACAAATAACCTGTTTGAAGAATATAAGGCTGCATATAAATCCAAAAGCGGGCTTATGTATTTTGGCGGATTTAACGGGTTAACCGTTGTGGATCCTGAAAGATTTAAATCAAATACAGTAAAACCAGAAGTTCTGATTACGGGGATTAAGATTTTCGGGAAGTCTTTATCAATTACGGAAGATGGAATTTTAAAAAAATCGATATCATTAACAAAAAATATTGAATTAGCTTATAATCAAAATGATCTAACTATTGATTATGTTGGATTGCATTATAAGAATCCTGGGAAA
>JARRKK010000305.1:0-3289 GCA_037388105.1 Ignavibacteriaceae bacterium
GCATTTAAATCTGAAAGTACCGATTGTTCCTTACTATTGAGATCTTCCAATTTTTCCAAAAGATTCGTTATCTGAAGTTGAACTTTGATCACGTTCTGCTGGCTGGCAGATGCAACTATGTACTTTGTTGAGACTACTTCTGCGATTGTTTCCAGCAGTTTCAAACTCTCTTCAGTAAGTTTGCGAGCCCGTCGTAAAAAACTCAGTTCATAATATTTTTGCTCCATAATCATTTTTATTTTATTTCTGGCATCTTTAATCTCTTCATCGACTATTAGTGTATCAACGGCGTTTGCTTCTTCAACTGCACCAAGACTGCCGGGAAATGGAAATGATTGTGATAATCCAACAATCTTTTGTGTCATCGGTTCCTGAGTGAATGAAAATGAATTTGTTGGCATGTTGATCAGGCCAAGATTTAAAACAGGATCAGGTAAATTTGAATTTTGATCAATCTTATAGTAAGCTGTATTACGCTTTGCCTTTAACATTTTTATTTCCGGGCTCAGTTCAATTGCCTGATGAATTAGAGAATCAAGTTCCTGCGGAATGATAGCAGAAATTGAAAATACTATTCCGCATATTAAGAGAACAATTACTCTGATATTTTGCATATTAATATCCTTATCAATTATATTATCTTTTCTTAAGTGATTTTTAAGAATTATTCTTCGCGGTCAGATTGAACCAGACATAAGAATGCCTGTTTATTAATCAGCAGGAAGTTTTATGATAAGAATATTAAATGAGTAGAACTGAAAGATTTAGATAGAGATGATTTGTTAATAGACCGGGTGGAGATTCGTTAACAAATTTGTTGGTTGTATATAAAGAAAAACTATTTTGATTAAGGTTACCATTTTCAATTAATACAGAAAGTAACCTAAATTCTTCTTTTGAATTGTTCTGTGAAAAGAAAAATTTATCTGACAGTTTTTTATCGACGATTGTAAGTTCACAGCATGGAGCCTTCGAATCTGTAATTACGTTTCTTTCAGTTTGCATTTCTTCCGAACAGCAAGGCATTTGAATTTTATCTTTACTGCTGTTGCAGATGGGACATTCATTCATTTTTTCCATCTCCATCATTTTACAAATGTGCAAAGTAAGCGGAAGACCTGTGGTTGAAATGAAGAAGGTTACAACAAAACTCAATATGTAAATTTTTCGAATCATCTATTATAAAATTAGCTAATACACTTAACTGATTCAATGCTAAATATTAGAAACTCATTACAGTGATTAACACTGAATTCATAAATTGTATTTTCAATTGTGATGCCACCCACTTATTACTGTTAAATACTCCTAAATCTCCTATTACAGAAGAAATTAATGTCATATTCAATAATATTTTATCAAATTTGAGAATTTTCCTGAGTAGCTTTAAAAAAGCTAGAATCACATTAAATTTGCATCATTTCAACAGGGTTCTGAGGGGGAAGGACTTTATATGCACACTCATTTTGCATATTTATCCCAATGTGCACAAATAATTCAATAATTTGGGTATATTTTAATAACGTGCATAAATTTACGATTAATTTGTGCATAATATTTTTATGTGCACATATCTAGTGCATATTTTTGAGACAATGCTTAAAAAAGCGAAAAAATTGTGCATTGATCTATGATAGCGAAAGTAGATAGTAAAGCTCTGTGTTAAGAAAAAGGGACTCCTTCCCATCCGATTTCAGCTCTAAAATCCCTAAATCTGCAAGTTGATGTAGATATTTACTGGCAGTATTTCGGGTTGCAATACCTTTTTTAACCAAAGTGGAAATCCTGCAATAAGGTTGATAGAAGAGGATTTCAACTAGCTCCCGGCTATAAATCTTGCTTGCTTCTAGTCTAACTTTTTCTATTACATTTTGAAAAAGATCGTAAATCGCATTTACTTTACCAAGTGTGTACAATGAAGTTTCTTCAACTGCATTTAACATATAAATAATCCAGTCTTGCCAATTACCATTCTCAGTAACCTCGGTGAACAATCTGTAATACTCTTCTCTGTTCTCCAAAATATATTTTGAATGATAGAGTATGGGTAAATCAATTAAATTATTTTTGGTAAGATATAATACATTTAATATTCTGCCGGTTCTACCATTCCCATCAGTGAATGGATGAATACTTTCAAACTGGTAGTGAAGGATTGCCATTTTTATCAGGTGATCTATCTGATGTTCTGAATTACAATAAATTATCCAGTTGTTAAGTTTTTCATTTAATACATTGCCTGGTTCGGGAGGTGTGTAAACAATATTTCGACTGCTTCCAACAAAAACCTGAAGCTTTCTCAGCTCTTCATCTCTCTGAGTGATATTTCTAAATAATCTCACCATTAGTTCAGTATCAAACAATTTCATTTGATTTAGATTGTTATATGCATCCCATAAAGCTTCTCTATATCTCAAAACCTCCTTAATATTTGGTTCGATATCTTTTCGTTCAGATGAAAGAGCTCTGAATAAATTGTCGCTGCTTGTAACTATATTTTCAATTGTTGAGCTATCTTTCGCTTCATTAAGTACTATAGTGTTAATAAGCATTAATGGATTTGGTATTATGGGTATTCTTCCTTTTAATTCTGCTAATGCTGCTCTTGCCGGTGCTAAAGCATTCAAGATTTTTACGTCTTTCTGAAGATCACTTTCAGGTGGGAGAGTTGGCAAATCATTATAAGGTGCACTTCTGCTAAACATTACTATGTATTTTGACTTTTTAACTTTCAGAATTAATTACACAAAGATAATAAATCAGATATTAGCATTTTATTTTTTATTCTTCCCAACTTGTAGTGGCCATACTGAATTACTTCTCCCCAAATAATCCTACTGAGAAACTTTAAAGCCTTCCAATTAAGGTGAAGATTTTTTTGATAGGAAATAAAATATTTTTTCAATTGAGGAGTTTGCGGATTCACATATACATGAAGGAATAGAAGGGGAGAGTATAGACTAAAAGTCATGTATAGTCGTTTGATGAATCATTAAAGCATCTCACTGATTTAATTAAGGATCAACTTATTCTCTACATCTCTCATTATTTTGCATTTATAACACCTCTAATTATATTTGATGACTAATTTTTTATGAAATATCTGGTAATTAATGCGTCAAATTCATATTAGTAACCTCAAAGATTATGTTGGAAAGGAAATAACACTTCAAGGATGGCTCTTCAATAAAAGATCAAGTGGTAAAGTAAGATTTGTAATAGCGATAGCGGTTCGTCGAACCGCGCCGTCCTGGATGCGCTGATCGCGGCGCTCGCTGACGACGATTCA
>JARRKK010000306.1:0-5893 GCA_037388105.1 Ignavibacteriaceae bacterium
CAAAAATTTAAAAGTTTTGGTCTGGTACCGGAATATCTTAATTACAGCATTACCGGAAGAGATGTTTTTGCAATTCAATGGGGTACCGATTATCCGGACCAAAAATATATTATTTGCGCTCATTATGATTCTATGCCTAATGATTCACTTTCGCCAGGAGCAGATGATAATGCCAGTGGAATAGCTGCGGTATTAGAAGCAGCAAGAATCCTTTCTCAATATACGAGCAAATATACAATCATATATGCACTTTGGGATGAGGAAGAACAGGGAATGGTAGGAAGCCTAAACTGGGTCTATCAAGCTTTTAATGCAGATTGGATTATAATTGGTGCAATTAATATTGATATGATTGGTTGGGATAGTGATGACGATCATAAGCTTTGGATCAACACAAAAGATATAGGTAATTCAATAATGCTCTCCGATAAAGCGCTCGAGGTTAATGCAATATATCAATTAGGATTAGACCCACAGGTGCTTAATCCTGGTTACGGTTCTGATAACCGTCCTTTTTGGGACTATGGTTATGGTGCGATCGGAGTCGAAGAATTTTATGGTACTGATTGGAATGATTACTATCATACCCAAAATGATAAACTGAATAAATTTAATTTACCATATTTCCAAAAGTGTGTTAGAATGATTGTGGGTACACTTGCATCCATTGCAGATTTAAATAAGACTGTTTATGTTAGTCAAGAAAAGATAATCCCGAAAGATATAATGTTATCCCAGAATTATCCTAATCCGTTTAATCCATCAACTGTTATTAAATACTCTGTACCAGAGCAAAGTTTAGTGACAATAAAAATATTTGATATCATTGGTAACGAAGTTGAAACTCTGGTGAATGAAGAAAAAACTGTTGGTAGGTATGAAGCTAGATTGGACGTTAACTCCGGTACCGGCGGATTATCAAGTGGTGTTTATTTTTACCAAATCAGGGCTGGAGCATATGTTGACACCAAGAAAATGTTACTACTTAAATAACGACAAATGTGGTAATAGTAAGCGAGTAAATTCTGGCATCAAATAAGTGTTGAAGCATAATCTTTGTTTTTAAATTTTTCGTTTATCAAATAGAACTATTTTGTAACAACTGGATTCTGAAATGAAAAAATTATATGGATTATTTTGTATATCAATTTTTTTATCTGCTGAACCAGGTTATACTCAACCTGATTCTGTACTATCATATTTGCCGCTGCACTTAGGAAATCAGTGGCAATACCGCGTTCATTATGTTGTAAACAATACAAATATAGATACAACTTATTATTCTTTACTTACCGTAAAGCGGGATACAGTTATGCCTAATGGGTATCAATACCAGCTAATAGAAAATGAATCGGAAACAATTTATGTTCATATAGATTCAACAACAGCTTGTGTTTATGAATATGAGTATGACTTAACTCAGGGAGTTAAGACAGATAGTTTGTTGTGTTCTGAAGGAGATTGGTTTGGGCGAGATGGTTATTGCGAACTAATTGATACTGCAACTGTTTTGAATTATCTAACCTGGACTATGCTTATTCACCATCCCCGGCCGGATATCTCAGAAAGCCATACGCTTGCCATGGGTATTGGTATTTCATATCAGGAAATAATAACAACTTATAGTTATGGTACCGCTAAAACCTGCGCCCTGGTTTATGCTAATATAAATGGCGTTGAGTATGGAGAATTGGTAACTACCACAAATGAGGCTTTAATCAAAATTAATAATTATACTTTGAATCAAAACTATCCTAATCCATTTAATCCAACAACAACAATTAATTACTCAATTCCACAAAGAAGCTTAGTGATAATAAAAATATTTGATATTATTGGAAACGAAGTTGAAACTCTGGTTAATGAGGAAAAACCTATGGGCATGTATGAAACTAATTTGAATGCTATCAATTTAGCAAGCGGTGTTTATTTCTACAGAATACAAGCTGGCAGCTTCATTAATGTCAAGAAGATGATTTTGCTCAAATAAACTATGGGGAGTACCAACTCCCCATTTAGTGAAGTCTCATAATCGCATCCATAAAATCAAAACTACTATAAGCGTGATTGATTCACTTTTATGTACAACAAACTATATTATCTATTGGAATGCCAAAAAGTCACATATTAATTTTCTTTTAATCAAATCTTTGATGAGCTGGTAATTATGCTTTTTGTTCTTGTATATTAAAACGAAACAATCCAAAAAGATTCAATTTGAATTTCTTACTTTCAACACCACAAACGTTACATCATCATTTGGCGGATTACCATTTCTCCATTCATCAACTTCTTTGATCAGAGAATTAATAATTAGTTGAGAACTCTTCTGCCCTATTTTTTTGAATATAGATTTGATTCGCTCATAATCGTACATTTCATTTTTATCATTGAATAGTTCTGGTAATCCATCACTGAATAATAAAATGGTATCACCCGTATTCAGTTTTATTTTTAATTCTTTATATACAAAATTGTCGAAAGCTCCCAAAGGCATTCCTTTGAGTAAAATTGGTTCCACAGTTTTAGTTTCATTTCTGTAAATATATATAGGGGGCATACCAGCACAAGAAACGACCAGTTGATTATTTTGAATTTTTACAAACGATAATGCCATATATAGGTTACCAAGATGCATTTGTTTGATAGTTTGGGTACACTTTTCAAAAAATGCTTTAATATTTGCATCTGCGGCATTAGAAATGAATAAACTTTTTATAACTGAAACCATAGTTCCTGCTTTTAGTCCATGTCCTGTAGCATCTCCAAGGACAACTATTTGAGAATTATCCCCATTGCTATAAAAATCATAATAATCCCCACCAACTTCCGTTGCTGTTTGCATGTGAACTGTAATCTCAAGATTAGGTAGATTCGGAATTATTTTTGGCAGCATTGATAGCTGCAACTTGCGTGCTTCCTCGAGTTCAAGAGTTTTTCTTTCATTCTCGTAGCGGATTGCTCTTGCCTGTGCCTCTGCAGCTTGTGCACGCAGTTCAGCTTCAGTAATCCGTGTTCTATCTCTTTCTCTTTTAGTTATCCTCACTTTCTGAAATATATATAATGAATAGGCCGTTCCAATTCCAAACAAAATATAAATTGCGTAAGCCCAACTGGTTTTCCACCAGGGGGGAGCTATGATCAGTTTAATATGGGCACCTTCATAATTCCAAACTCCATCATTATTTGCGGCAATGACCCTAAAGATATATTCACCGGGATCAAGATTTGTAAAAGTCGCCCATCTTTGGTTTTCAGTGTATACTAAATTTTCGTCGTAATTTTCAATGAGATAGATAGATTTCATTCGTTTCTGAAATATGTTTTTCTAACGGAGATTCTTTACCAATTGGAACCGAATGATTGAACAGTTTGAAATCTGTAATCGCTACTCTTGGCGGGTAAGGATTGTTTCTTAAGCTATCAGGAAAAAACGAATTGAATCCGTTAATTCCGCCAAAAAACATCTCTCCGGTTGAGCTGTAAAATTCAGCTTGTCCGTTAAACTCCCTGCTTTGTAAACCGTCATCCATATCATAATTTGTAAATACATTCTTTGCAGGGTCATATTTTGTAATACCTCTATTGCTGCTAACCCAGATGTTTCCTTTTTTATCACCCAGTACAGAATAAATAACATTATCCGGCAAATCACTATTTAAATCTGTAAAGTGTGTAAAAGATTCAGTCTCCGGATCAAATCTATTCAATCCGCCACCAAATGTTCCAATCCATATAATTCCAAAATCATCAATAAAAATTGATTGAATTGAATTATTACTTAAGCTGTTTATATTACTTGGATCATGACTGTAGTTCGTAAAAATATTCCCACCTGTATCAAAAATTTCCCGTCGCTCTTTCTTTTTATCCACTGGATTTAGTACAAGTTTACTTAATCCGCTTCCGAAAGTACCAATCCACAAATTACCAGCTTTATCTTCAATTACCGTCCTGAGTAAACCCGGAGGTATACTGTTTGGATTGCTAGGATCATTTTGTATCCTGTAAAATATTTCTGTTGATCTATCAAATAGGTTTAATCCACCAAAATCCGTTGAAATCCACATTCTTCCTTTACTGTCTTCATAAATATCGCGAATAAAATCGTTACTGATACTGCTATTATCATCAGGATCAAATCTATAATGTTTAAAAGTTTCACTTTTCCTATCGAATTTATTCAATCCGCCACCATAGGTTCCTACCCAAACTGTACCTTGCCGATCTTCATAAACCGCCCATACATTGTTTGCTGAAATACTATTTGGATTATCCGGATCATTTGTATAATGTGTTACTTTTTTTCTGTTACTGCTAAACCTGTTCAATCCTCCTCCTTCCACACCTATCCACAGTTCTCCGCTTTTATCCTGATGAATCCCTCGTACTATTGGCGCATTTAAGCTATTTGGATTGTTCGGATCGTATTCATAAGAATTAAACTTTTTAGCATAATGATCAATCTTATTCAATCCGCCTGTGTTGGTTCCAATCCAGAATACACCCGTAGTATCTTCATGTACACGCGTGATATTATTATTACTTAAGCTGTTTGGATTCGAGGGATCGTGTTGAAAATGAGTGAAATTTTCTGATTCCGGATTAAATGAGTACCCGCCATCCTGTTCTCCTGTTATGAGTAAAATCTTTCCGAACATATTTTCTGTAAAACCAAGAATTTTATTACCACTCTCACTCTTACTTGTTGGATTTGGTAAATAGTTTTTGAACTTGCTTGTGGCAGGGTCAAACTTATTTAATCCATAAGAAGTAGCTATCCAGTAAGTTTCGTTTATCGATTCATAAATTTGATTACAGATATCGCTACTAATTGAATTTGGATTAGATGAATCATGTTTAAAGTATGTGTAAAAATTTTTCTCTTTATTAAACCTGATTAATCCTTCACCACCAGTTAAATCTTGTATATTTCCTGTAGAAATCCAAAGAATTCCGGGTTCATTTTCTGATTCATAAATGCTTGAAATGTTAGTACCTGATAAATATCTTTCAAATAAATTCTCCTTACGATTAAATTTATTTAAACCGTTTACTGTTCCAAACCATACTTCTCCGGACAAATCTTCATAAACCCACCTAATATTATTGGCACTCAGACTATTGCAATTATCCGGATTATGCACATAATGATTAAACTCCTCAGTTGATTTATTAAAAAGATCTGCTCCGCCTGCATTTGTAAACACCCAAATATCATTAGTTCGGTCTTGGAACGCAAAATTTACAAAATCTGAACTAATACTTTTTGGGTTTTCAGGATTAGTCCGGTAGTGTGTAAATGTTTCAGTTTCCCTGTTAAATCTATTTAGACCCCCACCCACTGTACAAATCCAGATAAATCCCTCATCATCTTCAAAAGTTGATTGAATCTGGTTATTGGAAATGGACGTTGAGTCAAAGGGAAGATTTTTGTATATAACGAATTCATAACCATCATATTTATTAAGTCCCGATTCAGTGCCAAACCACATAAAACCTTTACTATCCTTCATTATAGTATTTATGATACTTTGCGAAAGACCCTGTTCTAAAGAAATTCTCTCGAATTGCCAATTTGGATTCTGAGCGCCTGTATTTGAATAAAATAATAGAAGGGAGATGCACATCACATAAAATCGTACCCTTTTATAAACTAGTGAAGAATTTTGTGAATATAAGTTGTGCATAGATAAAGGAAAATAATCAATAAGTTTTTTAATGAAATCAATGAAAATTAAATTTCATACAAGTTCAAAATTAATAAAAAATGTACATTTATATTTTTAAACCGGCACAAATAATCTACTATATTGATATCCAATTGCAGGTGATAATCTGGATTAGTATTTGGAATCAACTGAAAAATATTAAGACCAGTAACTGGTGGTAG
>JARRKK010000307.1:0-3276 GCA_037388105.1 Ignavibacteriaceae bacterium
GAGAGTATATAGAAAAAGGCAGCCGATTAGCTGCCTTTCTATTCAATTGAATTAGTGCAGAATTTTATTGTATCGGGGAGAAAACATTCTTAACTGTGGTCTCCAACTCTCTCCAATTGTTTTCTAGGCCTTTCTGCAGATCTTCCCAGAAGTTTTCGGGTTGACTATCCTCTTTTTGCAATTTCTGCTCTGCATCTCTAAGCTTATTCCTGAGATTACTAATTTTTTCTGCTGCGCGATTTTTCAACTCCATTTCCATATCATTTTTCTTATCGCTTATTTTAGCTTCAATATTCTGAATTTTTTCATCCCATTCTTTCAGCTTGTTAGCATACATATCGATTTTTTCTTTACGGTTCGTCATCGTATCCTTCCTTTCGGTTTTAAATAACAAAAAATTATTTGCAGATCATCTTCTGCTGTTACTTATATAACCATAATTGTAAAGAAAGTCAAGTTTTTGGCTTATTTTCTCATTTTTTTGTGATTTAAATAACAATATGTAGTAACAGCTAATGATTATTTATTTAAAGATACATACAAATACTTTTGAGCTAACCAGAAAAAGTTAATGGGAAATTTTTTTCTTATATATTCAGAGAGATTCATTCCGCCAGAGGCAGACAGGCTCGCGCACAGCGGGATGAGAATAACAAACATAAATTCCGGATCGGAGTCCGGAATGACACTTTGCCGGGAATTTGCCTTCATTCCCACCTATATTCTCTTCATAGATTTACCCACTGACTGTCCAGGAAGAATAAACTCCTCAGTCGCCAGGATTCTTATTTAGTTTATTTATCTTCTGCTTAAAGGTTTCTATTAAGGATCCGTCGTTATCACCAAGCAAAAGGTTGTAAGATTTCCCGCTAAGAAGGATAATCTCAATCTGCCTGCCGTTCAGTTCAATTCTGCTTAGTGCGGTAAATGGGATTGTTTTCTTTCTAAATTGCCACTTCCGGAATGTGATATGGTTATTCGTAAGAGTAACGGACTTTCTCTGCTTTAATGCTTTCCAGTAAAACGCAATCAACAGGTATAAAAGTCCTGCAATAAAAACTACAACAGACAATGCTGTTTTACCCGAAGAGAATTTATACACAGAATCAAAAATAAGGAGGAGACCTGTTAATGCATTAAGCCAGCGAACAATAATATCTGTTAAGCCGGGAGTTTTAATCCTGTTAAAGAAAACAGCAGCCGCAATATTCCCCGCTCCACCGGTTATGTATGCGGTTAAATAAATTATATTAAAAAGCTGCAGCTCTTTACCCGTTTCCGGAGAGAAGTCTATAATATTTAGAATGAAAATAAACCCGGCAGCAAAAAAAGAAATCTTCTGCAGCGTAGTTGCATTCCCGCTGTTCTTTCTCTCAAGCTGTAATATAATGGCATCCGATGTTTTTTTCATTTCACCCGATGTTATTCTGGAATAAAAATATTCTTTTTAATATAACAAAATTTACAACGGACGTGATAATTTATTTAATTCCCTCTTACTCCGTATGAAATACAATTTAAAGAAGTGAACTAAAATTTTGCTTTCCCTCAATCTTCTTATCTTAACGGATCAAAGTCACCCGTCAAAGCCGGGCAGGCAGGCTCAGGGTGACGATAAGGTTTTTTACTTTCCGCCTAGTTTTCTTTCTTAGATTCTTCACTTTGCTCAGAATGACAACACACCCGTGTAAAATTGAAGTATCCAAATAGTTCCTGCATAAATTAGTTTTGTATAACGGTGTTTAGTAGTAATTATTTTAATAGTATCATCTTTTTTGTTTGTACAAAACCTTCGGTACGAAGTTGATAAAAATAGATACCGCTTGGCAGGTCTTTTGCATTCCAGGAAACCTCGTATGTCCCGGTTGTTTTATATTCATTTACAAGCGAAGCTATTTGTTCACCGATCGCGTTGAAGATTCGCAACTTTACAAATTTGTCGGAGGGGATTGAGTATTTTATTGTCGTAACGGGATTAAAAGGATTTGGATAGTTTTGTTGCAATGAAAACATCATTGATGTACTATTAATATCATCAACATTTGTAGGATCTAAATTTGCTATAAATATTCCTTCATTTTCTGTTCCGCAGAGTAAAATTCCATCAGGGTTCATAACAATGCCTTTGATTACGTTATCAGATAATCCTATGCTGGCGCTAATCCAATTCTGTCCAAGATCGTATGAGATAAATACACCGTTAGTGTCTGTACCGACAACAAGTATATTATTATCATAATAATTAATGCTATTTACGTGACTACTTAATCCGTCCACTTTTAAACTATTCCAGTTATCACCGTTATCATACGAATACAGCCCAAGACTACTATCCTGGTGTGGATAATTCCAGTTATGCAAAATTGCAAAAACATAATTACCTGCTGATTTTAGAAGTTCAACTGTATAGTCCTGAACTCCGGGTAATGACTCTACCCAATGAACACCATTATCATCCGATTTATAAATGAATCCATTTCTATAACCTGCAAATACTATATCGTTAGAATTAACACAAACTGAAAATATATTAGTATCCGGTATATTTGAATTTAAAAAATACCATCTGTCATCTGTCACCAACCTTCGATAAAGACCCATAGTATTCAATGCGGCAAAAACGTCTCCATTGGAATTTACATCCATACCCAATACCGGTTGAATATATGGCCAGTTTGGATCAATCTCTGGAATACCTTCCTGATACAAATCCCAGTTTTCGCCTTGATCGGTTGATCTGAGTAATGCTCCAACAAATGCAATTTCAATAGTAGTACCTATATAAAGTTGATTATCATTTGCCAAAAATGTATAGAGATGAGAGCCGCCCAGATAAGGTGCAATTGGGAACCAGGACTCACCTGTATCAGTTGACCGGTAGAATCCTGAATACATATTACTCATATAGAAATTATCATCTGAATCAAATCCTAATGGTATTGCTTGAGTAAGCGGTAAACCTGCATTTAGCTGCTCCCATTCAAGGCTGAATTCATTTCTTCTAAACAGACCGCCTAGTTCTGAACATATATAAAGACTGTTGTCCTGTGTAACATATATATTCAATACATTACTCATACCCTGATGCATGTTGATCCGGGTAAATGATGACTGGCCATTTGTCTTCTGAAAAACGCCTCCTTCAGAAGTACCTACATAAATATTGTCTTGAAAATCCAGAGCAACAGCAGTGGTTAATTGATCAGCAAGTCCAATGTTTAATTGTTCCCAGTCAGTTCCCTGATTTTGAGAACGGTAAATTCCCTGTCCGCGGTA
>JARRKK010000308.1:0-4140 GCA_037388105.1 Ignavibacteriaceae bacterium
CTCAATGCTTATTGAGCAATTAACACATTGTAAATTTTTTGAAAGAATGACATGGTACAGTTTTTTGCAGCATCATCGCTTTACATTACTTGATCAGTTCGTGAAGGTGGTTTAGGTTGTATGGATGAAGACTGAGGAGTGCTGCATCCTCAAAGCCTATTATCATGGATACAATTTCAAAAACAACAAATAACAAAACTTCCTCAATAGAATTTATAGTTTTCTATCTGCTGATAATCTTTGTAGGTATTGTTGTGCCTATAGTAGGTGGTGTAGTTAGTTTAGAGATTATTTTTTTATTGTTGAAGTCGGATGGAGATTAATTAGTCTGATTGCTACAACTTATACACCGAATCTCCAAAAAAGAAATTAAGTATTAAAGAAAAAATTTGATTTTAGAAAGAATAAAAATTGGTCCGAATGACCCATAGAAATACAATATCAAATGATCAGTTTAAATTTTTGTTGCGGGCACTCCTTTTATATATGTCTGTAATTGATCAATGATAAAACTGTTTTCATCCAAAACTGCATTAACCACATCACCAATTGATATCAGTCCTATAAGATTATCCTCTTCAAGAACCGGAAGATGTCTTATCCTTTTACTTATCATTATGGCTTTTGTATTGTTGATAGTCTGTTCCGATCCAACACAAATAACTTCCGAAGACATTATTTCTTTCACTGGAACTTCTTTTGAGAACTTTCCCTTAAGTGCAATTTTCCGGGCATAATCGCGCTCGCTCATAATCCCGACTAATTTCGTCCCCTCCAGTACAAGAACTGCACCTATATTTTTTTCTGCCATTAGTTTAAGTGCTTCAAATACAGTTGTATCAGGTGTGACTGAAAAGATTTCCCTTCCCTTATTATCTAATATCTCCCGGATTGTTTCTTTAACAATTAAAATATGGTTAATATAGGTTAATGCATGAGAATATAAGGATCATTTATATTAGCGAACCGTAACAATAAATAAGGATTTAATTTTGTTAGTGTTTTAATTATTATACAAAATTCAAAATTGGAGTAGTACTAATGAAATTTATAAATATTGATTTTTTCTACAAGTTATTTTTCGTAATATCTACCTATAGCCCAAGCAATCCCAAATAGCAAACAGGTTTGTGACAAATCAATCCAAGTAAGACTTTGAAAAATAACTTTAATATTGCCAACTTTTCCAATGAAACCTAAAAGCAAACAATAGACAGCCAGAACCATAAATGATAATATTACTTTATCTCGCATTAGACCTCCAATTTCACCTTTATAAACTAAATACTGTACGAATTAATTAAGCCAAGTAAGGCTGAAAGTAACTATTAGTGACTATATAAGCAAATATATTTAATAAATATGTTTACAAAAAGATTCTAATTACCTTCCTGATCCATAAGTTATTCACAATTAGCAACGATTTACAAATCAATTTATACATCCCGAATATATTAATGAAAGCGAATCTAAATGGATAGTAGAAACACGTTTATACGAATGACAATTCAATTATACTACAATTATTTAAATATTCATTTAGTATAAAACTGAAAACATAAAGAGGTCGCATCCAACTCATGGGAAGACAGATAATCAGCTATGAGAAAAATAATGCAATTTTGCGATTTTCACCATAATCATGAAAATACGGATCGACTAAAGTGATTAGTTAAGGAAAGGAAATATTTAATAATGGTTTACGAAAATTTGGATTTAAATGTCAAAAAGTATTCACCATAGATTACACTATGCATTTACAAATCGGAACCCTGTTTGAGCCAAACTAATAAAATCAAAAGGTCCGAATGTTAACTCTTATTGTCTGAGTTAAAAAATCATAGTAAGTAAAGGAGTGTGGGCAGAGACGGAATTGAACCGCCGACACATGGATTTTCAGTCCATTGCTCTACCAACTGAGCTATCTGCCCAAAATTCGAAAATTAAAATTATAAATTTTAACGTTAACCTCAAAAGTTATTCAACGGTAACACTCTTAGCCAGATTTCTAGGTTGATCAACATTTAATTCTTTCTTAACTGCAATGTGATATGCGAGCAATTGCAAAGGGATTGAAGTTAAAATTGGCATAAGCATTTCAACAGTATCAGGAATTTTTATCGTATGATTTACCAGGTTGTCTATCTCATTATCGCTTTCACTAGCAATAGCGATCAATCTACCCCCTCTTGCTCTAACTTCTTCAATATTACTTATGACTTTTTCATATGTAGAATCGTGTGTAGCAATAAATACAACTGGCAGGTTCTCATCAATCAACGCAATTGGTCCATGCTTCATTTCAGCAGCCGGGTAACCCTCGGCGTGAATATACGATATCTCTTTTAGTTTTAATGCACCCTCTAAAGCAACCGGAAAGTTATAACCTCTGCCTAAGTATAAAAAATTCTTTGCATCTTTGAATTCATCGGCTAATAATTCGATACTACTATTAAGATTAAGAATATGTGAAATTTGATCAGGTATTCTGCGGAGAGCATTAACAATATTCATTCCCTCTTCAATGCTTAATCCTTTTCTTCTTGCTACCAATAACGTAACTAAAGCTAACACTATCAGCTGAGACGTAAACGCTTTTGTGGAAGCTACGCCAATTTCAGGACCGGCATGAATATAAACTCCCGCATCGCTTTCCCTGGCTATTGTACTCCCCACAGCATTACAAATACCCAGTACAAGTGCTCCTCTGCCTTTAGCTTCATTCAATGCTGCCAGTGTATCAGCCGTTTCCCCACTCTGCGATATTACAAAAACCGTATCATTACTATGAATGATAGGATTTCTGTAACGAAACTCTGAAGCATACTCAACCTCCGTTGGGATCCCGGCAATATTTTCGAACATATATTCACCGACAAGTCCTGCATGCCATGATGTACCGCAAGCTGAAATAATTATTCTATCTGAATTAATCAATCGGTCTGTTACATGATCCAAACCACCTAGTTTTGCATTGCCATCTTCAAGCAACAACCTCCCTCTCATCGAATTAAATACCGATTCTGGTTGTTCCATAATTTCTTTTAACATAAAATGAGGATAACCCCCTTTATCGATTTCTTCCAGAGTCATGTTAATCTCATGGATTTCTTTTTCAATTTCTTTATCGGCAATGGTTTTTACAGTAAAACTATCACTGCTGACAACAGCAAGTTCTCCGTCATCCAGATACACAATCTGTTTTGTATGTGCAAGTAATGCAGAAACATCTGAGGCTATGAAATTCTCATTTTCACCCAATCCAAGAACAAGAGGAGACCCTTTACGAGCTACTATAACTTTGTCTGGTTCCCCCTTATAGATAACAGCGATACCATATGTTCCAACAACTTCATTTAATGCAAGCTGAACTGCTTTACAAAGATCATTTCCTTTATTTATGAATCTGTCGATCAATTGAACGAGAACTTCCGTATCTGTATCGCTGGCAAATTCATAACCAAGATTTTGAAGTTCCGTTTTTATTGTTCTGTAATTTTCTATTATTCCATTATGAATAAGGAAAAGAGATTTATTGGTATTAGTATGAGGGTGTGCATTAATTTCATTCGGTATTCCGTGTGTTGCCCATCTGGTATGTCCAATTCCTAAAGTGCCTTCCAAATGCATCTGACTTATTTTATCTTCTAACATAGATACCTTACCTTTATTCTTAACAAGTCCCGACTCTCCGTTAGAAATAATCCCAATACCTGCAGAATCGTATCCGCGGTACTCGAGACGTTTTAACCCATCGATTAGAAGAGGTACACAATTTTTATACCCTACATAACCAACTATTCCACACATATTAAATCCTCACTTTAAAAGTGTAATAATAATGTTATCTAAATATAAAGTTAATAGAGACAATCAAAAAGTTTGATTCAGTTTATTGTACACGTGCAAGTTTTTGTGTTACAGTTTTAGTTTCATCTTTATAACTTGCAATAACTTTATAGAGATATACCCCGTTCGCAACATCATCTCCATCCTGGTCTTTTCCATCCCAATAAATTCTATTAAATCCAGGCGTCATTTCACTATTAGGTACTTCGAAATCCCATACAAGTCTGCCAGCGATTGTGTAAATTTTTATTTTCACTTCATCCGGCAGTTCTGCACCCCTCAAAAGAAAAG
>JARRKK010000309.1:0-3271 GCA_037388105.1 Ignavibacteriaceae bacterium
TATTATCCAGGAAAAATATTAATGGTTTTGAAAAAATTGAATCGGATTTATACAGGACAGATAATTTTGATAGTACAGAAAAGAAAATTTATGTTAATATATCTTGTGGAGTGTCATCAATAGAAGTCCATCGTTATAAGAATTGATTACTGACTATATAATTTCGGTATCCATAAATGCTTCTCCAATTTAACACATCCTTTCTCATCAAACTCAACTCCTTCTGATCTGAGTAATTCCTCCATTAAAGTCGGATCACCAAAATGAATTTTTCCGGTTAGTGCTCCAAAGCGATTCACAACCCTGTGTGCAGGTACGTCCCTCCCGCATCCATTAAGTGCCCATCCCACTGTCCTTGCAGCGGATTTAATTCCAATAGCTTCCGCAATATGTCCGTATGTTGTTACTTTTCCATATGGGATCTTTTTTGTGATCTTAAAAACCTTTTTAAAGAAATCCTCTTTCTCTTTTGTTTTAGATTTTTTCAAAGTTGTTTCACTATTTTTTTATTCTGGGGACACTGTCCATAAAATTAAATCCATAAGTGCAAATCTCAATTAATAGCTGGTATTATATAAATAACCAAGTAGTTAAAAGATGACATCTTTCTAATTGTATAAGATTAAAAAATAAATAATATGCTCATCCAAGTGTTGTTAACAAAATTTCTTTATAAAAAGATGTCATCTTTTCGTCTTACAATTTCATAATTAGTAATTGATTGTGTTTTGAATTTTATCAATTGTAATTTTAGGAAATACTTTATTTATGGCAAGTATAAAAAGAAAATTAAAATATATTCTCATCTGGATAAAAGAGCTTTTTAAGTTCTGCCCTTATCGGAAAAAGAATATTGATAATGAACATTTATTTTTAGTTTGCGGGCATCGCGGCTCACCTGTTAATGAACCGGAGAATACTATTCCCTCATTCGAAAGAGCGTTGCGGGAAGGTGCAAACTCTGTTGAAACTGATTTATGTGTAACAAAGGATAAAGAAGTTATACTTTGGCACGATTGGAATCCTGACGGACTTGTTGCACTATTTCGTGAAGGAGGATTAGAACCTGAAGTTAGTTACAAACCTGATTTCCCCGCCCCGTTCAGTGGATATAGACACAAAATCAGCAGGTTAAATTTGAGTGAATTTCGAGAACATTTTAATTACATAAAAAAAGGTGAATCTGAACCTATTAATGTACGCATTCCTACCTTCGAGGAGTTTATAAAGTGGGTCGCAGATAAGGAAAAAGTAAAATATGTTTTTCTGGATATTAAAGTTCCTCAAAATGAGAAAGAATTGTTTACAATAATTTTGGATCAACTAAATGATTTTAAAAATAAGTACAATCCCAAAACAAATTTTATTATAGAAACGTTTAGTAAGGAAGTTATGGATACCGGAAAAGCTAAATATCCTGATTTGAATTATTGCCTGGATGTGGAACTACCACCAGGTTTTATTTTCATACCACGAATTTACAGTAGCATTAAGCTGGCAAAAGAAAATAAAAATAAAGCCGCACTCGTTCTTCGACCAAGAAGAATTACTATTGGTGATTGGATGACTTACAGAAGAGTTATTCGTTATGATGTCCGAAAGAAAAAATCGTACAATAAAAAGGAACAAGAAAAGAAAATAGATTTTTTATTTGGTTGTACAATTAATAGTAAACGCGAAATGGAATGTCTGATTAAAAAAGGAATCAACGGATTACAAACAGATTACCCGCGAAGGTTAACAAACCTTGCTAATGAATTTGAATTAAAAAGAGAGTAGGAATTAATTTTTGCTAAACTTTAACAAGTAAGACTTTATAAACGGATTAATATTTCCGTCCATCACTGCCTGCACGTTTGATGTTTCTTCATTTGTTCTGTGATCTTTTACCATATTATAAGGGTGAAATACATAAGAACGTATCTGACTCCCCCATTCTATTTTCATTTTATTCTTTTCAACCTCGTCCAGTTCAGCATTCTGTTTTTCCAATTCTTTCTGATATAGTTTCGATTTAAGAAGTTTCATTGCGTTAGTTTTATTTTGCAGTTGTGATCTTTCACTTTGGCAAGCCGCAGCTGTTCCGGTAGGAACGTGGGTTATTCTTACTGCAGTTTCTACCTTGTTTACATTCTGACCTCCTTTTCCACCAGCGCGATAGGTATCTATACGCAAGTCGCTGGGATTTATTTCAATTTCAATTGAATCATCCACCTCAGGTATCACAAATACAGATGCAAAGGATGTATGCCTCCTTTTATTTGAATCGAAAGGTGAGATTCTAACCAACCTATGCACACCATTTTCAGCTTTCAAATAGCCATACGCAAATTCCCCCCGGACTTCAACTGTTGCACTTTTAATTCCTGCTCCGTCACCATCTAATAAATCCATTATTGTCATTTTAAAGTTATTCTGCTCACCCCATCTTAAATACATTCTGAATATCATATCAGCCCAATCCTGGGCTTCTGTTCCACCGGCACCGGAATGAATAGTTAACAGACAATTCTTATCATCATCTTTGCCGCTAAGCATATTTTTAAACTCCGCATCTTCCACTGCCTCTTGAACTGCGGCAAGTTCCTTAATAATATCATCCTGCAGAGATTCGTCATCTTCCATTTGAGCAAGCTGTATAAGATCATCCAGTTCGGAAACTTTTATACGAAGAGGTTTCCACAAATCAATCCAAACCTGCAATGATTTAATTTCCTGATGAATTCGTTGTGCGGCTTTTTGGTCATTCCAAAAGGTACTATCCCCGGTTTGTGTCTGCAGTTCTTTTATTTTTGATTCTTTACCATCAACGTCAAAGATACCTCCGGAGATTTTCAACTCTTTCGTTATAGGATCGTAACTCTTTTAATTCTTCTTCGTACATAGTTTTCCTTTACAAAAATCATGAGTCTGTCTCAAAAATAAATTTTACTGTCACGCTGAGCAAGTCGAAGTGTGATTTGTCAGTCTTCGTCAAGCTCTGACTGACAATATTACGTTTATGAGACAGTTTCATCCTTAGTTTAACTTATAGTTATTAATTAAAGACCCTGAAATAAATTCAGGGTAAATCTAATTCCATTCTCAGGAGTGCAGCGGCAAGTGTTTTGCCTTGTGCATCATGTTTTAGGGATACTGTTCCACCTCCGCCGAGAGTATTATGCAATATAAAATTCAAAGCACGAATATTTGGCAATTCATATCTTTCGACCGCACCTTTACAAATCCCCTTAAAATGTTCTTTAACTCTTTTTTTAGTTAAATGTTCTTT
>JARRKK010000310.1:0-3254 GCA_037388105.1 Ignavibacteriaceae bacterium
TACACTAAAAATCTAAAATTAAGAATTGAGCAACATAATAATGGTAAGGTTGAATCGACAAAATTTAGAACACCATTAAAGATAATATATTATGAAGCTTGTCTTAGTAAGGAAGATGCACTTCAGAGGGAAAAATTTTGTTGAAGGTGCAGAATGAGGTCTGTAGGAATTATTTAGTAATTAATTGATTCTATATGTTCTCAATCATCAATTCTCAATCAACAATCGCAAATCTTGCTACAGTGAACTACCCACTTTAAAACGGATGTTGAAAAAGATTGTTGTAAATCCAAAATTTCCATTGTCTAAAGTACCAAGTATTGCGCTCGGCCCTACTGCTATCGAGCTAAAAGACCAGTAATCGAAAACTTTCTGGATAATGACATCAATTACATATTCACGTTCCCTTACCGGACTGCTAATTAATGCATTGAACCTGAAATCGAATACACTGCCTGCTACTGACAGTTCTCTGCCTGAAAATCCTATATGATACTCGTTCAAAAACCTGGCAATATAAACCTTACCTCTGGTTGAGCCGAATACCTTAATAGGATAACGTACCTCCCAATTGAACGCCGAACCTTGAAAGAGATATGGCTGTAAAAAGATTGAACCGTCAGGATTTAATACCAGATTTTCATCATAGAATGTCATTCTCTGTGAACTGGTAAAGTCAGTATTTGAAAAGATATATCCGAATTTAAAAAAGTTACCGAAAGGAATAACATAGTTCAATCGAAATCCGTTTGTTACATAAAGATTATTGTGAGTGTTCTTAGTTTTGGAGTTTGTCAGAGCATCAAGATTTGTATAGACTCCCCCATAAAAACCGAGAATATGGAAACCTACTTCTGCATAATTGCTTTCTAATGGTCCGCAATATTCAGTCTCAACTCCAAATGAAAATCCCACATCCGAATGTAATGACCATCCAAATCTTTCACCACCAAACAACTGCGCAAATGGATTTATATAATTCATTGTAGAAGATATCTGGAACTTAGTTGGCGGATTGACTACATTTTTTAACTTAATTTTTTCAACAACGTTAGTAAATACACTTCCATAGTTAATGGTTTCTTCAAGATTAATTTTAAATGGATAAGTTACAATACGTGCTCTTAATTCAGGTGCTAAAGCGAGCAGGGGATATAAACTACCTTTTATTGCTATAGTTTGATCGTTTTCATTTCGCAGATCAACAATTATCTCGGCTTTGGGATCTGCAGGCTCAATAAATAGTGCTTCCTGAATATTTATGAACAAACTATCATCGAGCGGTTCCATCTGGTAATAACGAATTACCTCTTCTTCTGTTTGAGCTAAGCTCAAATTTGAACTCATGCTAAGAAAGATTATTGCAAAAAGAACGGATAATAAATAGGAATATTTTAACATTATTTTTGAGAACATTTTCAAATAAAAGTCCAATTAGTAAAAGTATGCGTTTGTATTATTAACAGGTTATTTTTACTCATTTTAATATATTTTTATAGTTAATCTCCGGTCTATGCCTTACTATTTGATTAGTGAATGAGTTAAACACTATTAATGGTCTAATATTGTACCAGATGATTTTTGAATGGTTTATATAAAGCATAAGTCGTGGTTTATGAATGTACAATAAATGATAAATTTTATCTATCTTAAAAGTTAATTTATATCACTTGTATTTGTTTAAATTAACCTATAAATCTAAGTTTAAACATAGCTTCGCCACTTGAGTTACAATGAACCCGAATAAGACAAAAGACGTGCTAAAATATTCACTTCAACAAATAGGTGCTATAAAAACTACTCCGTAAATAAGGGGATTTTCTAACTGTTGTTTGACAAGAGTATTTTTATTAATCATTCAAAACTCTGACCTCTTGAATCTCTTTGAAAAACGAGAGTTGATTTATTATAGCGTGTTCTATGCTCCCATTCACATTGGTGATCGAATTCACCTAACTTTACAAATTATAATGATTTAACAGGAATGTCTTCATAATATTGTAAACAAATCTATAAAAACATTTAATTAAAATGAATATATGGGAATTGGCTTTACATTTGATGTGGTAAAATAAATTTATAAATTTCTGCTACTCGTTCAATCGATTTTATTCTATGAAACACAACTGTCTATACTTATTTACCTTATTATTACTTATTTCCTCTCAATTAGTGGCTCAGGATGAGGATTACCAGATTGGTATAGATCCAAATTTCCGGGGACAGGCTCAGGGTGGTTATTACGACTACTCCGATCCGGATGGATTTAATATAAAAGTTGCAGTTTGGGGTTATGTAAAATTTCCTGGAAGATATGTAATTCCTATCAGGAGCGATATAAATGCCCTGCTATCATATGCCGGAGGAGTAAACGATGATTCTCAGCTCGATGATTTAAGAATTTACAGAGTTAATAAAGACTCAACACAGGAATTAATCAAATTTAACTATGACGATCTTTGGTGGGGTGATGGTTTGGCCAAGGATCTCAACCTCTCAAGATTGCAGGCAAGTGATGTATTGATAGTTCCCGGCAGACCAAGACTTTACTGGGAAAATTATTTATCTTTAACGTTGGCTACACTTGGGTTTTTTATCTCACTCGCCACATTAATATTAGTTGCAAAATAACCGGGAAAAGTTTTTGAATAACGGACAACAAAACGAAGTTAATAATAACTCTGATTCGAATACATTAAAAGATTATATCAGATTAATCAGGAACCACTGGATTCCTGTTTTATTAATAAGCCTTTCCGGTTTTTTGGTTGCACTTGTGTATGCAATAAACGCAACAAACATATATAAATCTACTACATCGCTAAGAATATCCAAATCAACCGGTGATGTCCTAACATCGCCGCTTATGCCAGAATTTACTGATTGGGGAAACGACAGGTTTATTGCAAATGAAATTGAAGTGATGACTTCTTATACAACACGTGAAAAAGTAGCTGCTGCATTAATAGATAGTTTTTACAAGAATCCTATACCTGAATTATATTCTGAGATATTGAATAATGATATTGATCTGTTTGACACACCGAATTCTCCTAAATCGATGACTAATTTATCAAACGATTTGGCAGGTATATCTATTGATCAAAAGAGAGGATTGGATATAGTTGAAATAAGTGCTGAATCTCCTTCGCCATACGAAGCTGCTTTAATTGCAAATACATATGCAGAAGAATATAAAATGATCAATTTGGATATGAATAGAAGCCAGATGAATCTTTTAACGGAATTTTTAA
>JARRKK010000311.1:0-4150 GCA_037388105.1 Ignavibacteriaceae bacterium
AAAAATTTTTCTTTCCCGAGCATTAGATTTTTCTCTGTAGGTATTAATGGATTTGAAAGATAATTCACCGGTTCATCAATACCCTTATACAGGTAAGGGATAAAACCTCTGGCCACAGTGCCTTCAACCGGCGTTCTCATTCCTCTTTCATCTTCAAATAATTCGGATCTGGATTGTGGAATGATTTTATCCTGGTTCATCATCCAATTAAATGGAACGATAAACATTAATTTATTTAAAGTAAGATATGTTCCTAGTGAAACTATAATAGCAACTGATACCAGAAACGTAATAAATTTGGGTTCAAAGATCGGATATCTTATAAGTTCCTTTTCATACACAGTATCAACAGATTCCGGATTTAAACTGTTTAACAGTGTAGTTACCTTTATTTCATCAAATTTCGGATCAGATGCTTCTATCACTATACCAAAATGATCGAGCGATACTTTATTCATGTACGCAGTATCATTTAAAGGATGATAATTAGATGGCAATTTGAAAAATACAACAAACATTGCAACAGCAGTAGAGACGGTCGCAAGTAATACCGTTAGTTCAAATGTTACAGGTATAAAAGCTGGTAAGGCAAAGAATGGTTTACCCCCAATGACCATCGGAAAATCTACCGAAAGAGTATACCACATTAATAATAATGCACCCGCAGTACCTGACAATCCGAAAAACAAAGTAATAAAACCAAGTTTTGATGGCTTCAACTTCATTGCATCATCCATACCATGAACCGGGTATGGTGTATTAACATCCCATTTGGTGTATCCTTCTGCCGCAACTTTATTCGCCGCTTTAATTATATCATCCGGCTTAGTAAATAATGCAGTCAATCCATAAAGTTTTCTGTTGTTAGGCATGGCCATTACCTCCATGCCGGGAAGGTTGAGCGCCTACTGAAACATGTGAAAAACAGACCGAAGCTTCCAAGTAAAATCCCGACATCGTAGAGGGTTGGAATATACATCCCCCAGCTCGAAGGAAGAAAATCTCTATGCAATGATGTTACAACAATGACGAATCTTTCAAACCACATACCAACATTCACAAGAATAACAATTATCATCATAAGTGGTACTGATCGCCTGAATTTTCTAACCCAAAAAAGTTGAGGGAAAATAACATTGCAGCTAACCATTGTCCAATAGGCCCAAGCGTATGGTCCAGATCTTCGGTTCAGAAAAGCAAATTGTTCTACAGCTACTCCACTGTACCATGCCATAAACAATTCTGTTCCATAAGCCAATCCCACCATCATACCAGTTGCTAGAATTACCTTATTCATCTTTTCCAGATGATCAATTGTTATAATATTTTGTAAATCAAATATTTTTCTAACAAGTACAAGTACTGTAACTACCATTGCAAAACCTGAAAAAATTGCACCTGCAACAAAGTACGGAGGAAATATTGTGGTATGCCATCCTGGTAGAACTGATACTGCAAAATCAAAACTGACTATAGTATGAACTGATAAAACAAGTGGAGTAGCAAATCCAGCTAATATCGCATATGCTTTTTCGTAATGTACCCAATGCCTATGAGAGTGTCTCCAACCCAAACTAAGTATTGAATATATAGTTTTCTTTAACGTTGATGTGGTTCTATCTCTAAGTATTGCAAAATCGGGTATCAAGCCTGTATACCAGAATACAAAGGAGACAGTAAAATATGTAGATACTGCAAAAACGTCCCAGACTAAAGGGGAAGAGAAATTAACCCACACTCCATGCTGATTTGGATATGGAAGCAGATATCCTGCCAACCATGGCCGACCGGTATGAATGATAGGAAAGATACCGGCACACATTACAGCAAAGATTGTCATTGCTTCGGCAAATCTGGCTATACCTGTTCTCCATTTCTGACGAAGAAGAAAAAGTATTGCTGAGATTAATGTTCCGGCATGACCAATACCTATCCAAAATACAAAGTTAACAATCGGAAATCCCCAACCAACTGGTATATTATTACCCCACATACCAATTCCATTTAGAAAGGTAATTAAGAGTAATACTCCCCCGATAGATAACATACCGACTGATATAGTTAAAGCAATAAAAAACTTCTTATCAGGTTTTGTATCAAGAGGTTTTGCAACAAGTTGTTCAATCTCGGCTAATGAAAGTCTGCCTTGTACTACTGGGGCTTCAACAGAATAATCAACTTCCACTATGCATCCTCCGAATGAGTATTTCTAAGTTTCGCTATATATGTAACATTAGGTTTGATGTTCAATTCATCTAACACATAATAGCCGAGTTCGTGATTTCTATATTTATAAAATTCTTCCTCTTTATCATTTATATCACCAAAGTTAATAGCATTCGTTACACAAGCTTCCTGACAGGCAGTTTTAACATCTGATCCTTTAATTGTTCTGCCATCCTTTGTTGCATCCGATCGTGCTTCCGCAATTCTTTGAACACAGAATGTGCATTTTTCCATTACTCCACGTGAACGAACGGTAACTTCAGGGTTATATAAAAGTGCAAATACAGGCGATTCTTGATAAGCATCGTTAAATCTGTTCCGGAAGTTGAAAAAGTTGAATCTTCGCACTTTGTACGGACAGTTATTTGAACAGTACCGTGTGCCAACACACCTGTTATAAACCATCTGGTTCAAGCCGTCACTGCTGTGCGTTGTTGCCGCTACTGGACAAACATTTTCACAGGGTGCCTGATCACAATGTTGACATAACATTGGTTGTAAACTAACCTGTGGTTCCTCCGGTGTACCGGAATAATAACGGTCAATTCTAAGCCAGTGCATTTCCCTGCCTACATCTACCTGAGCTTTACCTACGATAGGAATGTTATTCTCTACGTTGCAGGCTATAAAACATTCACTACATCCTAAACATTTATTTAAATCGATTGACATACCCCATTTTAATTTATCATAAGGAAATGGGGGATTTACACTTTCTAAATTAAGATCTTCTTCCCTATGAATAAATTTAGGATCCTTCAAATACTCATCAACAGTGCCTTCCCTAGTAATACCACGTTCCTCAGGTAGATCTTTTTTGCCCTCCGCATTGAAATCATAAATCGCTTGTGCTACTACTAAGTTATATGAACCGGATATTTTTTTAACCTCTATATCAGAATACAACCAGGGTGTTATACCATCAGCGCTGGCAATTAAGCTATTTGCATTAAATCCAACATTACTTCCTACAGATCCGGAATCTGTCCGGCCATAACCGGTTTCAATGGAAATAAAATTATCTGCAAGACCGGGTTGAACAAATGCGGGTATTGATAGATTTCTCTCGTTGATATTCAGCTCTATCATATCATTATTTTCAACACCAATTTGATTTGCAGTTGTTAGGGAAACTGCTGCATAATTATCCCAAGTTACCTTTGAAACAGGGTGTGGTGATTCCTGAAGCCATCCATTATTTGCACATCTACCATCTCTAACAGAATAACTTTCTTTGATATGAACAACAATTCCAGATTTATTTATTCTATCTTTTCCTAAATCTTTGGTTACAGATTCATTGAAAGAACCAAGTCCATTCGGTTTATCTTTACTCATTGCAACACCATCGTGAAGAGCACCGTACCAGAAGGTTTTAAATCCAAGAATTGAATTGAGAGTCGGATAAATGTTATTTTCCCAATTTCCCATAAGATATTCATGATAAAGAGTTTCAGAATACGATTTATCATTATTCATCCACATCATTAATATGGATTCTTTTTGTCTTGAATTATAGAGTGGGGCAATAAGTGGTTGTTGTAATGCATAAAAACCTGTACGTACTTTAGAATCACCCCAGGATTCAAATGCATGATTATGGGGTAAAATAAAGTTACTTAAATTAGCGGATTCATTTATTATTTCCGTCAGAGTAATTACATTTTCAACATTTTTAATGGCTTCAGAGTAGTTCAAATCTGCAGGGAAATTGTAAACAGGATTAGTCCCGTAATGAACAATCATTCCTACATTACCTGAAGATAGCTTACTTACAAGTTGATTAAGATCCAAAAGTGTTGATAACGAACGAACTGATACTTTCGTATTGCGAGTATCGTAAAGTTTTGTGTTCCCTAATGCTTCATTTAATAAATTTACTGCAATATGAACTTCCTCCGGTAGATGATTACCGGCGTAAACA
>JARRKK010000312.1:0-3624 GCA_037388105.1 Ignavibacteriaceae bacterium
CTCACACCGTCTGTTCCACCACTTGCAAATTTTAAAGCTATGCTTGGTGTAGTTAAAGTTACACCTAATTTTACTTTCTTCCACTCTACGGCTAATCCAAATTTACCTGAAAATCTTACCGCCCAGTAATCCAGATCAACAAAAACACCTGTATTAGCTGTCCGTTGATTTGTTGTGTCAAATGCTGCATACGATTCGTAACGTACTTTCGTTTGATCACGGTAAGCACCGATTAAAGTAAACCCAACTCCCACATTGTCGGATATCTTATTAGCATAACCGAATCCCACACTTACTTCACTCAGTAAGGCATCAATTTTACCTTCGTTAATCAGAAATTCATCTCCTTCAAAGGCATTTGGAAATCCGGGTTGCGAAGGAGGTCGTGTAGGAATCACATCAGCATAACCCTCATATCTTTCAGACACTCTTACGTAAGAATAACCATTTGCATAAATCATATAAAACTGAAAATCTTTAATACCATACATATTAAAGTTAACGCTCATACTTTTCTTGCTTAAAAAACTTAGTGCACCGGGATTGTAATAAGTTGCGGAGTAATCATCTACACCTGCTACAACAATTCCACCAAGCAAAGCAGCTTTACTACCTACAGCCTGATCCCAGAACTGTCTGTCCTGGGCTTTGAGTGCAATGGATGATAGGATTAGAAGACCAATAATTGTTTTACATTTCATAATATTTTGTAAATATTCTTTTA
The DNA here is from genome assembly GCA_037388105.1 of Ignavibacteriaceae bacterium. Classification (GTDB taxonomy): domain Bacteria; phylum Bacteroidota; class Ignavibacteria; order Ignavibacteriales; family Ignavibacteriaceae; genus BMS3ABIN03. The sequence goes on from JARRKK010000312.1 coordinate 725, forward strand.
TTTATTCTTTTGTATACGCAGACTTTAAGTCTGCGCTTTTCATCAATTATTAGCAATCATACAGGTTGCGCCTAAATGTTTGCACACATCCTTTACCAAAGAAGGGTTAAAAAGTCATTTCGCTAATACGAAGATAGATTTAAGATTAGATTTATTTTTCTTCCAAATAAATTTACTAACATTTAGAAAAAGAATGATATTTTTATAATTCAAAATACCAATTGGCACCAACACCAACATTTATAAAGTGACTTGATCCAACCGATTCTTCTGAGGTATAGTAGTTACCCTGATTATCATAGTCATATTTAACCTTGATTGTACCTGAGTTTCGTACAAAATGATACCTTGCATTTACATCAATTGAAACCTCTTTACCTACCGGGAATAGTGCACCTAAACCGAGCGCAAATCCAGGTTCGCTGCTGAATTCTGACTTATCTATTGGAGCAGAGCCAGCTTCATCTGTATAACTGATTGTCCCATCGGCTTTAGTCCAATAAACATAAAGAGCAGCTTCTACAATTCCATAAAACCTTGGTGATGAACTGCCGGGCAGCATGTATTTAAAACTCAGAAGTATAGGAATAGTTGAAATGTTTCCATTTATATCAACACTTCCTTGTTGTTGATCCAAAGTCTGAAAATAATTGTTAACCTCTTCTCCATTTATTCCAGAATAGATAAATCCAAGAGTCAAACCTATACGCCAGTTGGAATCCATTTCATAATAAAATCCTCCGATAGCACCATAACCGGTTTTAAAATATTCTGCATTTACATTAGTTGGGAAAGCAACGGTCGCAGACAGGTCACTTCCATAACTGCTTTGACTAAAGCTAACAGTTGAAAACAGAAGCGTAATGATTATATTTTTAATTATGTTTTTAATTTGATTTTTGCCTTAATAAATATTTTTATTATTGACGATTAATTTACTTCTTTATTATCATAAAATGTTTTGAGGTATAAACTAATTCACTTTTATTCTCAAGAATCAATGTCAATTTTGAATTTAAATCATTGCAAGAATCACCTCATTGTTTAATTAGTGGTGATTCAATTCTCCTTTGCTGTGTCTACTTCTGCAAGAGATATATCATTAAGTAAAGCCTGGTAAACTTTATATGCGAGGGCAAGAATAACAGCACCGACAAACAACCCGATAACACCGGCTAGCATCATCCCACCAATTGCACCTAGTAAAATTACGAGGGTAGGAACATCAACGCCTCTTCCAAGGAAAATTGGCTTTAATAACGCATCAGACATACTAATGATTATACTGAGCACAAGAAAAATTATTGCAGATGTAGTATCCAGAATGCTAAAGCTGTAAGCGGCAATCGGAAGTAATATTAATAACGGTGGCAACTGAATTATAGCTAGGAAGAGTACGATTAATGCCCAAAGACCAGCTAAAGGTATATTGAATATTAGCATTACAATTCCAGAAATTACGGATTGGATAATTGCCACACCCAATACTCCCTGAACAACGCTTCTTATGGTTGCACCAGCAAGTTCGGTAAATCCCTCTCCCTTTTTACCGATTAAGATTTTGAATGCTTTTCGGGCAGCTATTTCTGCAGAGTCTGCTTTTACCAGTAATGCACCGGCAATTATAATAGATATAAGTGAAAGCAGAACTGTAGAACCCAATCCCAAGACACCAGACAAAATATTTGAAGCGAATTCTTTTATTTGAGGTTCGAACGCTTTGATCGCGCCTTCAATATTGTCTGATGCAAGTTTCCATGCATCATAAACCGGCTTACCTATTAACGGCCACTCGACAATTTTTTCTGAAGGTGGCGGAACGTTAAATGTACCCTCTTCCAATTCTACTGCAAGATTTTTTATACCCTCTATTTTAGATTCCATTAAATAATATGTAGGAACAATTAATACTGCCAACGCAAATAGAGTGATTATGGTTGATGCAAGTTTCTTACGGTTACCAAGTAAAGAAGCAAATTTTTTAAATAATGGATAGATTCCAACTGCAATTATGATACCCCACATAACTACAAATATGAAAGGTTTTAGTATCAAGTACGATAGAACGATCAGTAACCCGACAAAACCAATTTTTAGAGCAGCAGCGATGGCTTTTGTGTAGTATGCTTCGTCTTTAAATTCTTGATCGAAAGTTGCCATAAAATTTTCCTCCAAATAAATTATAATTTAAACATTCTAAGATGCATCCTGCATTGCGAAGTAAATACCACTTTTATTCTTATCCAATCTAAAATTTGCTCTTACTGTTAATCTTCCTTATTCATCATAAAATATATCTGAGCCCAAAACCCTAAGAGAATCTAAAATCTTTTACATTTAAATCATCAAGCTCATCTGTTGTATCACCTACTGCTCCAAACATCAATAAAATTAAAAACTAAATACCGCAGCAAGTCCAAATCCATGGTTAAAAGTATCGTATTTAAAGTAATCTCTGCCACTACCAACTTCATAATCCACACTGAGAATTCTATAATTAATGAAGAGCGAGAAATGTTCACTAAATTGATAGCCTAATTCCGCATTGAAAAACCAGGCAAAGGTGGAACCACCTAATCCAATATCAGCACGAATGGATGTATACCAGTCATCAGCAAAATCCGTCATGTATCTTGCACCGACGAATCCATCAAACCAGTTTTTGCCATTCGAGGTAGCGGTATCATCAATTTGTACATTTGCATTTATATCATAGAACCTGGTCGCCAGCAACAGTTCAAATTCTTTTGATACTCTGTAGCCAATGGCGCCCTCCACGACCCACTCGTCAAGGTCAAGTGAACCGGTTTTTGTAATAGTGTTTCTTCCAATGGTCTTTTCAACCTGCGATTCTCTTCCAAGACCTATGTAAAAAATATCTGTAATCAAGCTTACTTTAG
>JARRKK010000313.1:0-5502 GCA_037388105.1 Ignavibacteriaceae bacterium
CAACAGCCCTAATGATATTGTCATCAGTTCTAAAGGACATTACTATTTTACAGATCCTCCTTATGGTTTGACCGGACCGGATTATCCAGGAAAGGAACTCGATTTTTCAGGTGTTTACCATTTACTTCCTGATGGAACATTGAAGTTAGTAACCAAAGAACTGGATAGACCAAACGGAATTATTTTATCACCAGATGAAAAAACTCTTTACGTATCCAATTCCGGAAAAAGAAAGATCTGGATTGCATTAGATGTGTCAGAAAATGGTACTTCTGGTAACAGTCGTATTTTTTATGATGCCACCGATTTTAATAAATATGGGAACAAAGGAAATTGTGACGGAATGGCTGTTGATACTCAAGGAAATATATGGGCAACTGGTCCGGGAGGAGTAATGATTTTTACTCCTGAAGGCAAACATTTAGGCAGTATTGAAACCGGGAAAAGTATATCCAATTGTTGTTTTGGTGGGACTGAGGGGAATGAGCTTTACATTACATCAGATATGTATTTGTGTCGTGTGAAAGTAAATGCAAATGGTTATTAATATCATAATTATCATTCGATTGATACATTGAATTAAAAAATTAATTAGTTCCAAGAATTACAATAATTATTATTAGGATATTATATAAAGTATAGATATATCTTCCTAAATCTTTTAAACTATTTAAAATCAGGTATTAGCAAAACAGTAATATGAAAACGAAAAAACTTAGAAGTCAGGAGTGGTTTGGCGGCAATGATAAAATGGGATTTGTGCATCGCTCGTGGCTTAGAAATCAAGGCTATCCTGATGATCATTTCCGTGGAAAACCTGTTATTGGTATTTGTAATACCTGGTCGGAGCTAACACCTTGTAATGGCCACTTACGTGAAATTGCAGAGTTTGTAAAAAATGGTGTTCTGGAAGCTGGTGGATTTCCATTAGAGTTTCCTGTAATGTCATTGGGTGAAACTATAATGCGCCCAACAACTATGCTGTTTCGTAACCTTGCAAGTATGGATGTCGAAGAATCTATTCGGGCAAATCCTTTGGATGGTATTGTACTGTTAACCGGTTGTGATAAAACAACTCCTTCTACAGTAATGGGTGCCTGCAGTGTTAATCTGCCTACAATTGTAGTTCCAGGCGGCCCAATGCTGAGTGGAAAATTTCAAGGTGGAGAAATTGGTTCAGGTTCATTTACCTGGATGTTAAAGGAAAAAAGGAAAACAAAAGGATTTACTGATGATGATTTACTTGAAGCGGAAATTTGTGCAGCCCGTAGCAACGGCCATTGTAATACAATGTAACGCAGCTGTTGGTGGATCGACTAACCTTATTATTCATTTACAAGCTATAGCTGGTCGTATTGGTGTAGATTTATGCCTGGAAGATTTTGATAAGATAGGAAGTAAAATTCCATTATTAGTAAACCTGATGCCATCCGGTAAACATTTAATGGAAGATTTCTTTTATGCAGGTGGATTGCCCGTTGTACTGAAAGAGCTCGGTGATCTCTTGCATCAAAATGCTATTACAGCCAATGGGGTAACACTCTTTGAAAACAATAAAAATGCAAAGTGCTATAACAGAGAGGTTATAGCAACGTTGGATAAACCCTTAAAAAAGAATGCAGGAATCGCAGTACTCAAGGGTAATTTGTGTGAACTTGGTGCTGTTATAAAACCATCCGCTGCAACACCTGAACTTATGAAACATCGGGGGCGAGCTGTTGTATTTGAAAGTATGGAAGACTATCACACGAGAGTGGATGATCCACATTTAGATATAGACGAAAATAGTGTAATTGTATTAAAAGGAGTTGGTCCAAAAGGATATCCCGGTATGCCGGAGGTAGGTAATGTAGATCTTCCTGAAAAATTAATCCTTAAAGGTGTAAAAGACATTGTACGAATATCCGATGGAAGAATGAGTGGAACAGCTTATGGAACGGTAATCCTTCACATATCTCCGGAATCAGCAATAGGCGGAACATTGGCTGTTGTACAAGATGGAGATTATATTGAACTGGATGTTGAAAAAAGAAGATTACATCTTGATGTTTCGGATAAAGAATTGGCAAAAAGAAAATCAAAATGGAAACCGCCAAAACCTTTAACTGATAGAGGTTACGTACGTATCTATCTTGATCATGTAGAGCAGGCCGATAAAGGTGCGGATCTGGATTTTTTAGTCGGTGCATCGGGATCAAAAGTTGAAAGAGATTTACACTAAATATTACCAACCAATAAAATAGATAGCAAGTTAATTCTCAAAAAAGCTTATGGAAGTATTATACCTAATCGTTAGTGTTTTAATTATCATATTCCTGACAGCACGTTTAGAGGTACATCCATTTATTGCGTTGTTATTAGTTGCATTGATGTATGGATTTTTATCCGGAATGTCTTCGGTTGAAATTATACAATCTGTAAATGATGGTTTTGGAAAAACTCTTGGTGGAATCGGATTAATAATAATTCTCGGTATAATTATAGGTGCTTTTCTGGAAAATTCAGGTGGTGCTTATGCTATCGCTGAAAAGGTATTGAAAGTTATCGGTAAGGATAAAATACCGGCAGCTATGGGTTTGATAGGATGGTTTGTTTCAATTCCTGTTTTTGCGGATAGTGGATTTCTGCTTCTTTCCCCTTTAAATAAAAGTTTATCTAAAACAGCAAAAATATCATTGGCAGGATCAGCTATCGCATTGGCAATGGGACTGACAGCTTCTCATACCATGGTACCTCCAACACCTGGTCCAATTGCCGCATCAGGTATATTAGGAGCAGATTTAGGATTGGTGCTAGCAGTTGGGATTCCTGTTAGTCTTATTGCTCTAATCGCTGGAATTATTTTTGCAATTAAATTCGCGGCCAAAACATATATAGATCCCAATCCTCAAATTTCAGAAGAAGAGTTAAAGACTAGAGCAGAAAATGCTCCAGGTGCGTTTAAGTCATCTCTACCTGTTCTTGTACCTATTTTGTTAATTGTACTAAGATCTTTGGTTAAGGCTTTTGAAGGTTTGAATGGTTCATTAGTTGATATTATTTTATTCATCGGTGAACCATTTATAGCTCTCTTAATAGGTGTATTCCTGGCTTTATTGCTGCCAAAAAAATTGAAGAAGGAAATGTTATCGACATACGGATGGATTGGCAAATCGCTTACTGGTGCTGCATCAATTATTTTAATTACTGGTGCAGGCGGTATATTTGGAAAGGTACTTCAAAATTCTGGGATTGCTGATGTCTTAGGAGAAACTTTGGCGGATCTTAATTTAAGCATCTGGTTACCTTTTCTTTTAGCTGCTGCAATAAAAACAGCACAAGGATCTTCAACAGTAGCACTCATTACAACAGCTTCTATAATGGCACCGTTAATGGAATCATTGGGCTTTGTTGATAATCTTGAAAAAGCCATGGTAGTAATAGCCATTGGAGCTGGATCGGCAGTTGTCTCTCATGCAAATGATAGTATTTTTTGGGTGGTAACACAAATGTCAGGTATGGATACAAGAATGGGTTATCGTATGCAAACACTTGGAACATTTGTTCTGGGAACAACAGCGGCATTAATATTATTTATAGCACATTTAATATTAAATTAATACAAACAGCTCATTTTAGAATTATCACTTTTTAATAGAAGAAAAGGATGAAATTATATAAAATTAAGAATGGAATAGTAATTCAGAACGAAAATCGTTTTTATGAATTAGATGATAATTGGGATTCATTTATAAACGATGATAACTTGCTTGATAAGATTGAGAATATTGTAAAGTTAAATGATCCGATTAATAATGGGAAAGAGCTTATTGAATCTGATTTAGAAGCACCAATCGGTTCTCAGGAGTTATGGGCCAGTGGTGTAACGTATTTTCTCAGTAAACAAGGTCGTCTGGAAGAATCTAAAAAAGCAGGTGGAGCAGATTTCTATCAGCATGTTTATGAAGCAGAACGACCTGAGTTATTCTTTAAAGCCACTTGTAATCGTATTGTTGGCAGCGGTGACAAGGTGAGGATTCGTAAAGATTCAAGCTGGGATGTGCCGGAACCTGAGTTAACCTTATTAATTACATCGAATGAAAAAATTATTGGTTACACTATTGGAAATGATATGAGCTCTCGAAGTATTGAAGGTGAAAACCCATTATATCTCCCCCAAGCAAAAACGTATGATGGATGTGCAGCTATTGGACCTTGCGTATATATTACACGCGAACAATTGCCGGCAAATACGTTGATTGAATTAAAAATCAAAAGGAATGATTCAATAGTCTTTGGAGGTGATGTTGAAATAAATCAAATCAAATGAAGTTTTGAAGAGTTGGCTTCATTTTTATACAGAGAATGTACTTTCCCCAATGGTAGTTATTTAATGACAGGAACAGGAATTGTACCCAGTAATGAATTTACCTTGAAATGTGGTGATGTCATAAATATAACAATTGATAACATTGGAACTTTGATAAACGATAGACACTTCATTCATTGAAGCAGTTCCTGCAGAAATTGATAAGGCCGCACAAAAAGCAGAGACAGCTTTTAAAATTTACCGTAATAAAAGTGGACAGGAAAAAGCAGTCTTTCTGGATGCTATTGCAGATGAAATTTCAATTTTAGGTAACAATCTTATTCAAAGGTGCATGGCAGAAACTGGTTTACCCGAAGCACGAATAACCGGGGAGCGTGGTCGAACAATGAACCAGTTAAAATTATTTGCGAGTGTTTTAAGGGAAGGTTCATGGCTGGATGCAAGAATTGATTTAGCACAACCTGATCGTGACCCACTACCTAAACCGGATGTTCGAAGTATACAAATAGCATTAGGCCCAGTTGGTATTTTTGGTGCAAGTAATTTTCCGTTAGCATTTTCAGTGGCAGGTGGTGATAGCACTTCAGCCCTGGCTGCAGGTTGCACAATTGTAGTAAAAGCACATCCTGCTCATCCGGGTACTTGCGAATTGGTTGCCAATGCGATTATAAACGCCATACAAAAAACAGGTATGCCGGATGGTACATTCTCGATGGTTCATGGAAAGTCTATCGACGTTGGAATGGCAATTGTAACTAATCCTTTAATTAAAGCAATCGGATTCACAGGTTCGTTCCGCGGAGGTAAGGCAATTTTTGATGCCGCATCTAAAAGACCGATTCCAATTCCGGTTTATGCAGAGATGGGTAGTACTAACCCGGTATTTATTCTTCCAGGCGCTCTCAAAGATAAAAAGAAAGAAATCGTAAAAGGTTTGACCGCCTCAGTTACAATGGGTGTTGGTCAATTTTGTACAAATCCAGGACTTGTCTTTTTAGCTAATACGGATGATATAAATTCCTTTAAAGAAGTTGCTTCTCAAAGTTTTAAAGAATCGACTTCGGGAACCATGCTAACATCTGAAATACAAAAAGCTTATAAAAATGGTATTGAAAAATTAGCTTCTAATATTGGAGTAGAAGTCTTGGCTACTGGTAAGACAAATGGAGAGGGATTTCAGGGCAATCCAACTA
>JARRKK010000314.1:0-6153 GCA_037388105.1 Ignavibacteriaceae bacterium
GCAGTGAAATTGAGTTTCACAGCAATGGCTGCTGCAAAAACATTTGAAGACCTGTTGCCATATATGGATAACCAGGAAATAATCAGTAATACAGTAAAGGTAGGAAGTACCCCTACACAGTTCAAATTGGATAATTATCCTAACCCATTTAATCCTAATACGATGATAAGTTATTCACTTCCTGTAAGAGGCCAGGTTAAGATATTAATATATAATACCTTAGGGCAGCAAGTTCGCGTATTAATAAATGAAGAGCAGGAAGCCGGACAATATAATATTGAATGGAATAGCAGAAATGATCATAATCAATCATTATCGTCCGGAATATACATACTTAGAATGGAAGTAGCAGACTTTGCTAAAGATAAAAAAATAGTACTGCTGAAATAAAGGCAAATTATATAGAGAAATAGGAAGAAATTATAGGAAATGATTAACCTACATCAAAAATTTATGGTTATCATTTCCTATTTCATACTCAACTGAAAGTATGATATTCTTTTTCTGTAAGAGTTTATTTGGTAAAAATAGAAATATACAATACATTTGAATAGTTAGTTATGTTTATATAAAAAACTTGGAGTAAGAAAACGGAAAACATAATTTTACTAGCGTAGCAGGAACTTCCATCGAAATAAACAATTAATGGTTGTGTGTATAAGGGGATTAAACATTTGTGAAAGACAAAAAAATAATGTTTTTAAATTTACTAATTTCTAAATAATTTAAGGAGAGTCAAATTGAAAGACAGCATTACTAATAATCTGCTTATAAATTTTAAACGAGTTTTTATCTGGACGGTAACTTTGACCGTTATGGCAAACTTTACAATATTTTCACAACAAGTCTCATCTTCAGCAATACCATCAAATAGTAATCCTAACGATGTAGAGACAATAACAGTCGACATACAAATTGATATGACAGGAATGTCAGCACCCGATACCTTATTAGGTAGTTTTACTGCTAGTATTAGCTGGGATCCAACTGTACTCTCTTATGTTTCAAACTCTGGTATCCTCTCAGGTTTCACAGGGGCAATCAATGTAAACGCTGCGGGTGGAATAATAAATTTTAATGGTGCAAATGCTTCAGGAGTAGGAAGTACATTTAATGTATTTCAAGTTACATTTGATGTAATAGGTACAGGGGGTACATCATCAATATTAGATTTAGGATATTCGGCAATGGCTGCGGCAGGAACTTTCGCAAATCTGTTACCTTTCTTAGTAATAAATGATGGAAATGTAAATGTTACATTAGCAGCTCCTTCATCTCTTACAGGACAAGTGTTTAATTCCCCCTGGAGAGTTCAATTATCCTGGATTGACAATTCTGATAGTGAATTAGGCTTCGCTATTTCAAGAGATGACACCGTGAGTGTTGGTTTTATTGACATTGATTCAGTAGGTGCAAATGTTACTACTTACACCGATTTTGGTGTAGATGCAATATTTAATTACGTTTATAAGGTGTATGCATATAATGCCGATACAGTATCAGAATTTAGTAATACAGCTGGGGTAATAGTTCCCGTTGAGTTAAAATCGTTTACAGCTTCCTTGTCCGGAAACTCTATAGCTATTCATTGGACGACGACAACAGAATTAAATAATAGAGGATTTGAGTTGGAAAGAATGATAGATCAGAATTGGAAAAAGATTGCATTTATTGAAGGACATGGTACAACAACCAATGAGAGTAATTATAATTACATAGATGATATTGAACATATAACTACCATTAAAGTCGATCTGTTTTAATCGATAACTGACATTATCCTTAACAGTTATATGTTCTATATCATCTATGTAATTATAATTACTCTCATTGGTTGTTGTACCATGTCCTTCAATAAATGCAATCTTTTTCCAATTCTGATCTATCATTCTTTCCAACTCAAATCCTCTATTATTTAAGAATGAGGGATTTCATGAAGTTGATTTTAATGCATCAGAATTGAGCAACGGAATTTATTTTTATCGTCTTGTTGCAAATGAAAATATACTCATAAAGAAAATGATTCTATTGAAGTAGTATATTGTTTCCATAATTTTAGTTTGGTAAAGGCGGTCATCTGATCGCCTTTTTCATTTCAAGAAGATCATTTTAATTTTGAGAGATCATATAATAGATAAATAAAAAGGGTAACCGGCTACATAAGTATCATGCTTACCGCTGCTTCCTTCCGGACCTGACGGAGTTGGGCAATCACTTATTAACCGGCACCCAAGTTTTTAACTTGAAGATATTAAACTTTTCAACTTTTTTCAAATAAATCAAGAATGGTTTTCCAGAGAATTATTTCTTATTTCCGACAAATCTTCTTCCAAGTTTTTTGGCAACAACTGCTGCGGTTCCAGAGCCCAGAAACGGATCAAATACAATCTCACCAGAATTACTACTCGCAAGAATTATTTTTGCTAATAGTTTTTCAGGCTTTTGAGTTGGGTGGTCTGTATTTTCAGGCATAGACCAAAATGGAATCGAAATATCCGTCCACAAATTTGATGGTGCTGTATCCCGATAATTATTATTTCCTTCTTTTTTCCAATCTTTTGGTATACCAAAATCATCTTTGTACGGGGCACGCACTTTTCTTCTTAATTTTACTTTTTCAACATTAAAAGTGTATTTACTACTTTTTGTGAAGAACCAAATATCTTCTGCACAGTTCTTCCAATTACGTTTAGCACCTCTTCCCTTTTCCCTTTCCCAGGTAATTCTGTTTTGTAATATTAAATACTTCGTTCCTACATTAACAATTGCTCTGGATGAACTCCAATCACTGCATATATAAACGGATGCCGAATCTTTCAATATTCTAATCATCTTTGATAACCAGTTGTCAAGCCACATCTGATAAGCATCATTGCTCATACTTTTAAATGAGACCTGGTTAAATTTTTTATTAATATTATAAGGTGGATCAACAAACATCAAGTCAACAAATTTATCAGGTAAATATTTAATTGCTTCATCTATATCCTGACAAATAACCCTATAAATTTTTCATCTGTTAATAATTTCACTTTTTGGTCAGATGGTACCCGTATTATAATCATTTTCATCTGCTTATATGGTTTTCCATGCTCGTTTTATAAATTATAACTAAACTGAGAAGGCGGGTTTGATAATAACAGGGAGATTAAATCTGCAGGTTATAATATTTTTCTCTTAATACTATTAACTCTTCAACTACTTGATCAAGATGCTCTTTTAGCTTTGAATTTAATTTAAGAACATCGTCATCAAGCACTTGGTTCTCCGCTGCATTTTCAAGATTAACGCAATGATCTGCTATACTCTCAACACCAAGTGTTAGAGAACTGCCTTTTAATTTGTGTGTAAGGAATTTTATCCTCTCATATTCATAATTATTTATAGCAGATTCAATTTCTGTCTTAAGTACCGGTAATTCCCTTATATAAATGTCAAATAATTCAATCAGGAATTCTAAATCCTCTTTGCTTTTCACTTCATTAATAAAGGTAATATTCCGTTCGTCAACAATATTTGTAATTACTTCTTTATGTTTCAATTCAGAAAGAGTATTTTCTCTTTCAGTTTCAATTATAGCTTTCCATTTGTCAATTAGTTCTCTTAGTTCATTCACATTAATAGGTTTCGTAATATAATCGTCCAATCCGGCAGCAACACACGCTTCCCTGTTGTTCATCATAGTATCTGCGGTCATTGCAATAATCTTAACTTTTTTTCTATCAGAGATCTCCTCTCTTATCCTTTTGGTTGCTTCAATGCCATCCATTTTGGGCATTAACAGATCCATAAATACCAGATCATACCCTTCCATCGTTACACCCTCGATTGCTTCTAATCCGTTAGTTGCCAGATCTGCATCATAACCTAACTTTTCTAATATTTTCAATGCAACTTTTTGGTTAACAAGATTATCTTCAACAACCAATATTTTTAACTGAGATGGCTTTTCGGTTAGTGGAGTTGTATCTGTAGTAATAACTTTTGGTTCGTGCATTGAAATACTTGCAGCAGTGCTAAAAAGTTCGTTAAAAGAACGATGTAATATTCTTCTTTTGACCGGCTTACCAATTACCTTGATATATTCATCCTTCAAATTATTAATTCTATCCAAATCCTCGCCGATAGCAGTAAATAATATAATGGGTATCTTTTCCAAGGCATCTTTACTTCTGATGCGATGAATTATATCGAACACGTCAATATCCAGTGATTGGAGATTAATCACTAAACCATTAATTAGATTATCGCCATTTAAGAATTCCTGTAAAGAATCAATATCGGAAAAACAGATCGGTAACATTCCCCAATTATTTATCTGATCTACCATCACGTTCAGGCTTGTTTTATTCCAATCAATAACCAAAATGCTTTTACCTTCAAAAATCGGAACGGCATTATAATGATAGAACCCTGATTCATTTTTAGCCCGTTCCGCATTTATATCGAAGAAGAATGTTGTGCCTTCATTTTCTTCACTCTGAACACTTATACTTCCACCCATCATTTCAGCTAGTCGTTTACTAATTATCAGCCCAAGTCCTGTACCACCGAAATTACGAGAAGTCGATGAATCAACCTGACTAAATGGTTTAAATAATCTATTCATTTTTTCTTTTGGTATTCCAATACCGGTGTCCTTTACTGCAAAGCTTATATTATAATTATTTGAGTCTAACGGCTCAGCTGATACAGAAATAAAAACTTCTCCCTGTTCGGTGAACTTAATACCGTTCCCAACAAGATTCATAAGAATTTGTCTTAACCTTGTTACATCCCCAATTATCACAGATGGCGTTCCAGGGTTAAACGTATATATTAGTTCCAGGTTCTTCTCCGCAGCCTTAGAAGAGAGCAAATCAAGCGAGTCTTCAACACATTGTCTTAGGTCAAATGGCTTAATTTCAAATTCAAGTTTCTCCGATTCAATTTTTGAAAAATCCAGAATATCGTTTATTATTATTAACAGTTGTTCACCACTTATTCGTATTGTCCTAACATATTCCCGTTGCATATCATCTAGTACGGTATCCAATAGTAGTCCCGTCATACCAATCACTCCATTCATAGGAGTTCTAATTTCGTGACTCATTAGTGCCAGAAATTCACTTTTTGCCCTGGCAGCATTCTCAGCTTTTTTGACGGCACGATCTAATTCATCATTATTACGGAGTAATATTTCTCTGAAAATATTTCTCCTAATCATAGCGCCTATTGTGGAAGCCATCGTAATAAGTATCGATTCTTCATTATCACTCCAGATCCTGTCTTCTTTCATATCATCAAACCCAATGAACCCCCAATAAACATTATCTATCATTATCGGGACAAGGATAATTGATTTGATAGTCTTATCAATAAAATTTCTTTTATCGCTTTCCGGAAGATCTTTGATAATAAATCTGAGAGTCTTACCGTTCACAAAATTCTCATAAAAATTCAGCGTTGCAAAACGTGAGTAAGATAATTTTTGAAAGTCCGGATTTCGAATCTGTGATTCCGTCCCTTCAGAAGCCCACTCATATAATAAGCTGAAATACATCTCATCCGTTTCATAATTTAACTGATGTTGAAAAATATAAACTCGATCAACATCAGCTGCCATACCTAATATTCTTAATGCGTGGTCGAACCCCTGCTCATTCTCTTTAGATGTTATTAAGGTTTTCGTTGCATCTGCTATACCCTGAAGCAGTCTGTCTTTCTTTCGTATTAATTTTTCACTTTCTTTTCGTGATGATATATCCCGGAAAATACTCAGTAAATATTCTTTACCGTTAATACTTTTAATAAACGAATTTGAAACTTCAACTTCATGGGTATTACCATTCCAAAGGTGAATGGTTATTTCAGATTTGTCCTCAATATTTTCAGATTTAAAATCACTTTTATATTCATTCACTATATCTTTATTATATTTATCATCATAAAGAAAAGAGATAGATTCACCTTCAATATCAAAACGCGATTTTCCAATAAGACGTGCATATGATTCGTTACACATATATACAATTCCATCACTATCAGTTAACCTCATAGCGTCATATGAGTTTTCCCAAACAGTTTTAAATGTGTCTTCGGAAGTACGAAGCTTTTCTTCTGCAATGATTCTTCGGGAGATATCTTTAATTGTACCCTGCCCGATTAGGTGAC
>JARRKK010000315.1:0-7053 GCA_037388105.1 Ignavibacteriaceae bacterium
GACAGATCAGTACGTAAGTTACCTGCCCGGGTACCCTGTGCCGATACTGTTGGACTGTTGTAATTTAAATTAAACTGAATTTGAGTTGAACTCCAAAGCTTGAAATTATTATAAAATCTTACCTGCCAGTTAAAACTATTATTGGAGAATGATTCATTATAAAGTTCGCCCTCAACCAAATAATGATAAGCATTACCCATTAAGTTTACATTCCAAAATTGAACGGGGTCAAAATTAAGCATTACCTCACCGCCAAGAGAATAATCGGTTCCAACATTTTCACGAGTTGTTAGTACAACGTTTTCATCCAATGCGGTTTGAACCCGTTCTATCTTATTGTGTGTAATTCTGTAATAAATTTCAGTTGAAAAATTCGCAATACCCAACAGAGTTTGAACCCCTGTTTCATATGAATCAATAAATTCGGGTTGAAGATTTGGATTGCCTCTTCGTACATTATTCGCATCTATCCAGGTATCAAATGGTTCCAGAGCCCAACCTCCGGGTCTATCAATTTTTCTGGAGTAACTTGCCATAACTGATGAACTTTGCGTAAACTTATACGATGTATGAAAACTCGGGAAATAGTCTAATCTATCTAATTCAAAGTATTCGTTTTGTGTAGGAACCTCAATAGTTCGGTACGTATATTCTCCACGCAACCCAACCTGATATTGTAAATCCCACGCTGTTCCTGAATACAATGTATAAAATGCGTGTTCACCTCTGTTGTATTTATTTAAATTGCTAAACTCCGGCTGGTATTGATAATCTCCTGTCGCGGTTGAATATTCATACAACTCATTTGTTTCTTCATCTAAATCAATTTCCCCCTTATAGCCAGCTTCAAATCTGCTAAACTCCGAGAATGGTAAAACATAATCAATTTTCCCATTGATATCAGTGGATGGACCGAATTCAGTAGTTCTTTTTCCACCAAACTGAACTCCGGTTTCGAACTCCGAAGTTGTAGTAATTTCATCCGAGTTTCGGTACCTGTAAAATATTTCTCCCAACAATTGATGACCACCCGGGCCAAAGTTATGTGAGTAATTTGAATTGATAGCATAATACGGTCCGGCACGGCTCCGATCAGTATTCCCTGTAAAACTAATTTCTGAAGGATCTTGTTCAGAAAATTGAGTGAAAAGCTGGTTAGAATTTTGCTGACTTTCTCTTCTTCCTGCCCTAACACCAAAACTTAGAGCATTATTTTCATTAAAAATAAATTCAATTCCACCTCTTCCTTCATAACCAATTCTACCTCTTGTAACACTGCCAACTGTATTAGTCGTCGATACATTATTATCAAGATAAGTGATATTTGATTGTGTAAAATCGCCCGGATAAAACCTTCTGCTATAATCAAGACTAAAATTAGTTTTGATATTATCATTTTGATAGTTGATCAAGAAATCTGCTCCATAGGTGTCGTGCATTCCTGCATTTGCATTTACAATTCCATTTAATCCGCTATTAGAATTCTTTTTTAAAATAATATTTATTATACCTGCAGTGCCTTCAGGATCGTATTTAGCAGAAGGATTAGTGATAAGTTCAATCCTTTCAATGGAGCTCGCTTGTATTTGCTGCAATGCATCCTGTGCGTCAAGTACTGATGGTCTGCCATCAATTAATACATTGAAACTTTGACTACCTCTGACACTTACATTACCTTCAATATCCACATGTACTGAAGGAACATTTGAAAGTACATCCACAGCATTACCGGATACTACATTCAACATCTGATCAGGATTAATAACTTTTTTATCTATCTCGTATGTAACGGGTGCTCTTTGTCCTTCAACTACCACATTTTCCAGTAAGATTGATGATGGACTGAGCAATATTTCTCCTAAATCAACATTTAATTTTTCCGGTGTAAGGCTTATTGTTATTCTTTCAGTCTTATAACCAATAAATTTTACTTCAATATAATAGTTACCAATTTTAGTCAAATTTGCATATTCAATTACATGTTTTGTGGAGAAGTCTAGCACTTTTCCTGAAACACTTCCTCCTACATCCTCACCCCTTTGATTTTGTTGAGGAAACGAAATTATGGAACACAGGAGTAAAGCAAATATTGCATTATAATAATTCTTCATATTAGCGGTTTTCTACCATAATATTCTTTTAAATATAGCTTAGACACTTAAATATTGGGTAAACTTGCAATTCTCAGCAAATATAATGCAAAAATTGGTAAAAGTAACTACTAAATTCGAAATACAAATTTGCTTAAATATGCATTTTGTGATAATACTGTTTGTTCTTCCTCTTGAATTCTTGTCGCTTTAAATGTAAAGTGTGGTTTAAGGCGTTTTTGTAATCTATTTAAAAGTTGTTTTAGAATAGGTAAATTTAAAGAGTTGTAATTTTTAAAAAAAGAGGAAAATCATACCAATTGATTTTCACGTATCCAATAATTGTGGCAAACCTTTACAGCTTCATCGAGCAAATCTCTTTCTACAAGGACTGAAATTCGAAATGAGGTGGTTCCAACACCATAAACTTCAATATTATTTTCTTTTAAAATATTTAATGTGTTGATAAGAACAAGATTATTGTTGCTGAAACCTTCCCCAATAATTGAAAGTGTTGCAAAGTGTTCGTTTATATAAATATCATCACCTAATTTATTCACAAGTGATTCTCTTAATCTCACCCAGTCGTGTAGATTGCTGGCTGATGTAATAAAAGAACATTTGTATTTGGAATCCTTTCCCAGGGAAGTTAATTGGAATTCTTTTATAGGAATTTGATTTTCTTCACAATATTTTAATGCACGTTCAATCTTATCTTGATTACTTACAAATACGCGTATCACTTCTCTTTCATAAACAACTGCACGCACACCTGATAACTCTTTTTCAGAAATATTTTTAACTAATGTTTCTTTCCCCGGACTGAATGTGCTTCTCGCATAAAGTGAAATCTTTGCTTCCTTAGCAAACTGAACCGCTTGTGCGTTTAACACCTTTGCTCCCGCTTCACTCATTTCCTGGAGTTGCTGATATGATATTTCAGGCAGGTGTCTTGCATCTTTAACCACATTTGGATCAGAAGTATAAACTCCATCAACATCCGAATAAATTTCACACCGCTCAGCATTTAATGCTGCAGCAAGTGCAACTGCAGAAGTATCAGATCCACCTCTTCCTAAAGTAGTTATATCTCTTTTGTAACTAACACCCTGAAACCCCCCTATTACAACGACTTTACCCTTCTCCAGTTCATCCTGTACTCGAACTGGTCTTACCTCAATTACCCTCGCATCATTATGCCTGTCATTTGTAATTATTCCAGCCTGAGAACCGGTTAACGATATCGCCTCAATACCTAATTCAATTAGCGCCATGCAAAGAAGTGCCATTGTGGTCCGCTCACCCGTACTAAGGAGCATATCCATTTCTCTACGTGGCGGATTGGGTGTCAATTTCTTAGCCATTTCAATGAGTGAGTTGGTGGATTTACCCATTGCTGAAACCACCACGGCTACCTCATACCCATTCCTCTTCGAAATAGAAATCATCTCAGCAATCTTTTTTAATTTTTCGACATCAGCTACACTGCTTCCGCCATATTTTTGAACAATGATTGCCATAAATTTAATTATCCATTTGTTCTGTCTGCCGTTGCGGGATGTGAAAATGTATTATTAATTGAAATAGTCAGTATTAAAGCCGTCAATGTAAGAAAGGTTAATTTCAATCTGATCAGTATAAATAATATTCGTTCCGGATCTTTTATATTATAGTTTTCTTAGCTCTTCCATTAATTGTGTTTTACTTTTCGTTTTAGCATCAACGGTCTTTATCCGTTTTGCTGGAACACCAACCATCACAGAATAAGGCTCTACATCTTTTATAACAACAGAACCGGCTGCAATAACTGCTCCCTTACCAACTCTTACTCCTTCCAGTACTACAGCATTTGCACCCATCATAACATCATCCTCAATAACAACTGGCTCAGCACTTGGTGGCTCAATTACACCAGCCAATACTGTTCCGGCACCAATGTGACAATTGTCGCCTACTACTGCCCTTCCACCTACAACTACGTTCATATCTATCATAGTCTTCTTACCAATTACCGCACCAATATTAAGAACAGCTCCCATCATTATTACACAGTTATCCCCAATCTCAACCATATCACGAACGATCGCGCCTGGTTCAATCCTGCAATTATATTTACTTAAATCAGCCATTGGAATAGCAGAGTTACGACGATCAATTTCAATTTTGTGCTTAGTTATGTATTTCTTATTCTCAGAGTAAAACGTCTCAAACTCTGAAAACTCGCAAAAAAGAATACCTGAAATTGTTGAGCCATAATAATCAAGCTCACCAAAATTTATATTGCCGAGATCACCCTGCAAATATATTTTTGCGGGTGTTTTCTTTTTTGATTCAGATATTTTTCTTATTACTTCGTATGAATCCATACTACATCAGATATTATTTAATAAATCAGTTATTTATTCTTCTTTTGATCAGCTGAATATGATAAGTAAATATCCAAACAACAAAATTCAAATAACAAATAATTTTCAAATTCGAAATCTCAAACAACATAAAAATCACTCTACTTATTTTGTCTTTTCAGATATTGAAGAAAAAATTTTCTTTAATTCATTTGCTTCTTGAATTAATCTAACAGCTTCGGATGAATTCTTTAATTGATTAGTGTCATTTATTAGCCTTAACCAATAATCACTTTCCTTTGCTTCCTTTCTGCATATTTTTATTCTTAAGGAAAAGTCTTTTTTACTCAATGCTTCATTTGCTCTCGGTAATTTGCACCCACTGATCCACTGGATTTTATTATCTGTTTTCCGTCTTCAAAATTCGCCGAAGAGTTCGGTAATGTTTTGATAAAATTTCTAACATCTTTTGCAAAAATAAATGTTCTTTCCTCAAGATCGTAGGGAGGTTTAGATTTTTGAGTATTAGTCATTGAAGATTATTTGATAATTGGAAATTGAACATTGATCATTTATTAAATACAACATCAGTAAAAGTATAAAATCCTTTTTCTTTTGTTAATGCAAACTCAGCTGATCTAAGTATACCTTCTGCAAAAGTTCTTCTGGATAAAGCCCGCCCAATCTTTCAACTTTTCATTAGCTTCTTCTGTTAGGCGTAACAGAATCTGGATACCCAATGAATAGTTATAACTCTGAACTACCGGCTTTTTCTCAGCAAGTAATTTTAATGATTGTATATTTTCATCAGTTAAACCGGTTGTAGCTATAATCAAAGGAACTTTAAATTGATTAACAAATCCCACGCTTTTCTCAAGTACTTCCGGCAGCGAACAATCAATTAAAATTTCTGGTTTTTTCTCGAATGATTCCCCGTTAATATCAAATGTGAAAACCAATTCGTGCTTCTGTTCTGCAAATACATCGATTACTTCTTTCCCTAATCTGCCGGAAGCACCAATTAATCCGTATTTCATTATGCACTAACCGGCACTTTTAGTTTATCCATTTCATTGTTTATGATCTCCTTAGCCTTATTTGATGCAGTAATCAAAGGTAGACGAACTACGTTTTCACAAAATCCTAATTTACTCATCACATATTTTACAGGAGCCGGACTTGTTTCTACAAATAGTGCATTCATCATTCCTAAATATTCAGTATTATAAGTCTGTGCTGAAGATAAATCATCTTTTAACATTGCATCTGTAATTTGTTTCATCTGCGCAGGATAAGGATTTGAAAATACAGAGATAACACCATCTCCACCAAGAGCCATAATCGGCAAAGTCTGATCATCGTTTCCGGATAAAACCGAAAGTGAATCTGGCTTAATTGAGATAAGTTTTGCGATTTGTGAAATGTTACCGCTTGCTTCTTTTATCGCAACTACATTAGGACATTGTTGGTGGATTTTAATCACCGTTTCAGGCAAAATATTCATACCAGTTCTTGATGGTACATTATAAAGTATAATCGGAAGATGTGTTCGATTTGCAATTTCTTTGTAATGTTCGACCAAACTTTCCTGAGTGCCTTTATTATAGTAAGGATTAACGATTAGCAATCCATCTGCTTTTAAATCTTCTGCTACTTTATTATTCTCGATAACTTTTTTTGTATTGTTAGAGCCTGTGCCAACAATTACGGGAACTCTGCCGGTTGCCTCTTCCGTAACAGCCGTAATAATTTTTCTTCCTTCATCATATTCAATAACCGGGGATTCACCTGTTGTTCCTAAAACAATAAGTGCATCAATTTTTTGCTCCAACTGATGTTGTACTATTTTCTTTAATGAATATAAATCCACTGATTCATCCTGACTAAACGGAGTTATCAGGGCAGTACCAACGCCTTTAAACATTTTCTTTTCCTAAATGATTTGTAAAATATAATGTATTAAAATATGAAAAATTTATTCGTAACTCTAACTATAAAAAATATTTGCAAATTCTTTTAAAGTGGCAAGCAGATATATTTCTGAAAGGTTTCTATTTAAATAATAAGAACCTTAAATCATACTTAAATAGCGCGTATCTACTAATTGATAAAAGAATGGTTAAGAGTTATATTTACAGTTGTTTTCCTTAATTGATATAAGCGCCCGTAGCCTACCTTCGGTAGGTAAACTCAATTTGTCCTCTTCCAGTAAATTGGGATTCGATGGATAAGTTGATATAAGGCAGAATATGTACAGGAATTATAAGTGACATAGTTATTAATATATGCGCCCGTAGCTCAATTGGATAGAGTGCTTGACTACGGATCAAGAGGTTGAGGGTTCGACTCCTTCCGGGCGTACTAATTTTTTCAGCCATATATCTATTGATCTAATTTTAGATTAGAAATTAAGAACTTTCTATTCCTGTTTGTGAATAAAATAAAGCAACTGAAAAGGATTATTGGATCAAAGTAATGGGGAAACATTGTTTAGAAGAGATTAATAAAAGGAAAAGAATTGAAACTACCTTACACGCTAAAATATATTCTCCACCCTTGAAGACTTTCTACCGAAGAATAAAAAATATATACAAGAGTTAAGTCTTGTACAGCAATAA
>JARRKK010000316.1:0-3206 GCA_037388105.1 Ignavibacteriaceae bacterium
CTCCCTTGTATGCTCCTAACGTAAGTGTAGAATAAAATTCCTCTGTCGGCAGGATGAAACTAACATCCAACCCTATGTCATTGAATCCTTCTTCACTAAAATAAATTTGTTGCCACAATGGTCGATCTATAAAAGGCCAGGCGTGAGGATGAAGTGTATTCAGCTTTCCAAATCCCAATAAATACTTACCTGCCTTTATCTGAATATCCAGAGGTAAGCCCCTTACGATATTTGCATAAATCTCTTCAGCACTAAACTCGCCGCCCTCAAAGGATATATTAGCGGTTGCTCTCGCATAGGGATTTAAATATCCATCAATAAAAAGTTCAAAGGAAGGAATCTCAAAATTCAATTTGCCGTATTCAGGAGTATCTTTGTTAAAATTTGTAAATGTATTAAACGTCCCGATTAAACTAATATTAGGATTAACAGTTGTCTGGGAATAACAAATGCTTGAAATTATTATAATCCACAATACTAAAAAATTTTTGTACATTGTTCTACTAAATAAATTTGTTGTATAAAGCGGACTTTACTTCTCAGACCGCATATTAATTAATTTATTTAGAAAGAAGGGGGAGCTCTAAGATTATATGAATGATTACCAGCGGAGAGTAAAAGATAGTATTCCGATTGTGCATAATTTAAACCCTGAAAATCTCGTGTAAAATTTTTGTGGGATATATCTGAAAAATTTATTAAATGAAGTTTTGTATAATTAAATTGAACAGTACATACTACTTGCAAATCATCATTAAGAAATTGATCACTTTTCTCTGTTGTGTTTAGCCGATTTACTAATTGATTACCAAGAAAATTAAAATGATGAAAATGAAATATGCTAACAATAGTAACAAATAGAAATGAAATTAAAATTAGTTGGGTAATGCCCTTGTTATATTTATTTATCAAACTATCCATAATTCCTTTATTAAAATTAGCTATATCTTTGAAATAAACAAGAACAAACTTCTTAAATATTATTCGAAATTGTTTATATAGGTCACTTTTAATAGATTAAATATTCAATTTTCAAACATTATTTAATATGAAATTTTTTGAGGGCGTTGATTATTTTCATATCGAATCTCTCCTAAGTAAGGAAGAAATTCTTATAAGAAACTCAGTTCGTGAATTTGTTTCAGATGAACTAATACCAATAATTGAAAAACATAATAGAGAGGCAACCTTTCCAATTGAACTAGTTCCCCAAATGGCTGAATTGGGTTTGTTGGGAACTACATTCCCGCAGAAGTATGGTTGTGCTGAATTAAATTATGTATCCTATGGTTTGGTAGCTCAGGAATTGGAAAGGGGAGATAGCGGCATACGGAGTTTTGTTTCAGTCCAGAGTTCACTGGTAATGTATCCCATCTTTTCTTTTGGGAACGAAGAGCAAAAAGATAAATGGCTTCCTCAGCTAGCCAGAGGAGAAAAGATCGGATGCTTTGGATTAACAGAACCTGATTATGGTTCCAATCCATCCGGTATGTTAACTAAGGCAGATATTTGTGATGGTGGTTATAGACTAAATGGCTCAAAGATGTGGATAACAAACGGTTCAATTGCCGATGTTGCTATCGTTTGGGCTAAGCTTAATGGAGTAGTGAGAGGATTTCTTGTTGAGAAAGGGATGAAGGGGTTTTCAGCGCCTGAGATGACAGGTAAACATTCGCTGCGTGCATCGGTTACATCTGAACTTATTTTTGATAATGTATTTGTTCCGGAAGAAAATTTATTACCTAAAACTGAAGGATTAAAAAATGCGTTAATGTGTCTTAACCAGGCGAGATATGGAATTGCCTGGGGAGTTGTTGGTGCTATGATGGCTTGCTATGATACTGCTTTAAATTATTCGAAATCAAGAATTCAATTCAGTAAACCAATTGCTGCTTATCAGTTAACTCAACAAAAGCTTGTTCAAATGCTAACCGAAATTACTAAAGCTCAATTATTAAATATACAGCTTGGAAGAATGATGGAAAAAGGCACGGCAAAACACTTTCACGTTTCGCTTGCAAAAAGAAATAATTGCGAACAAGCTTTAAACATTGCCAGATGTACAAGAGAAATATTAGGTGCTAATGGAATTACTGATGAGTATCCAATTATGCGGCATTCAGCAAATTTAGAATCAGTGAAAACGTATGAAGGTACCCACGAAATGCATACTTTGATAATTGGAGAAAATATTACAGGATTTCCAGCATATGAGTAGAGTACAACAGAAAAATAAAAAGTTCAAAGAGTAAAATGAACGAATGGAAAAATATAACAGAAGGTCTCACATTTGATGACATTCTGCTAATCCCGGGTAAGTCTTCGGTACTACCTCGAGATGTTGATTTAACAACATACTTGACACCCGAAATTAAATTAAACATCCCTATAATATCAGCGGCTATGGATACCGTAACTGAATCCTAATTAGCAATTGCCTTGGCAAGAGTTGGTGGAATAGGAATCCTTCACAAGAATATGAGTATTGATCTTCAATGTGAGCAGGTGGAAAGGGTTAAAAGATCGGAAAGTGGTATGATCCAAAATCCTGTTACACTTACACCTGAAAAATTGATAGAAGATGCATTAGACTTGATGAGAAAGTATCGTGTTTCAGGAATACCAGTAGTAAATCTTTCCCACAAACTTGTGGGGATACTTACGAACAGAGACTTGAGGTTTCAACCTAATTTGGGACTGAAAGTGGCAGATCTGATGACAACGGAAAATTTAGTTACTGCACCAGTTGGAACAACGTTGGACAAGGCTGAGGGAATACTTCAGAAATTTAAGATTGAAAAACTACCAGTTGTAGACAAAAAAGGTAAGTTGAAGGGGTTGATAACTTATAAGGATATTATGAAGAAAAAGAAATATCCTAATGCTTGTAAAGACTTGCATGGACGATTAAGAGTGGGAGCAGCAGTAGGGATTACACGGGACACAATTGAGAGAATCAAAAAACTTTCTGAGGCTGGTGCTGATGCTATAGTTATTGACACAGCACACGGTCACTCTGCCGGTGTAATTAATGTTATTAAGGATGCGAGAAAAAAATTTAAATATGAACAGATAATTGCTGGTAATATAGGAACTTATGATGCAGCGATTGATTTATTAAATTGTAAAGTAGACGCTGTGAAAGTTGGTATCGGACCCGGTTCAATATGTACCACCAGAGTTGTTGCAGGTGTCGGAATTCCACA
>JARRKK010000317.1:0-5984 GCA_037388105.1 Ignavibacteriaceae bacterium
TTGACACTTTCTAAGGTGATAAATTAGTTAATATTTTACTTCCATTAAACCCAGGAGGGCCTAGTCCGATTGCGTTTAATTATCTACTTTATTTCCTTATGAACATCTTCCGGATATTGCAGGGAACAACTTAAATGTGGTCTTTCGATATTATAAATATTCACACTCTCTGCAACAGCTTTCTGTAATAACTTATGGTCTCTAATTTTCTCGGTTAGTAAAAATTATTCTTTTATTGTTCTATTCATCCTTTCTCTCAAAGCATTCTAGTATGGATCAGTGCCTTCCGTCATACTGATTTTTATTTGATTCCCCGCTAATGGTTCTACATATTCTTTGCTGCAGTACTGTAATCCTCTATCTGAATGATGGATTAGTTCTCCTGTGCTGCGTCTGTTCTTTATTGCCATTTTCAGAGGTTCTATTGATCCTTCCGTACCTGGCGTTTTGCTCGTTTTATATCCCACGATCTTTCTTGAATATGCATCTGTTATCATTGTCAAATAACAAAAACCTTCCTCTGTTCTTATAGGATCGTCCGAGATGGGTAACCATTAAAATAGATAATTAATTGATGATCATTAAGTCGTTTTAACCGAATTAAAAACTCATATTAATGGTATAGTAGAAGAAAGGGTCTAAATTATTCTGTTGATTTCCGAAAACAACTGTTGTAATTATGATTATAATTTTTGACTGAAATAATATTTAAGGAATATTATGAGAAAGATTTTGTCATGGATTGCATTATTTTCAATGATTTTTTTAATTGATTCCTGTTCATTAAAGGATGTCAGTGAGTCATTTCCCTATGGAAGTTTTCACTTTAGAAGTTATAACTTTTTGGGAGACCTTGTTGGTGACGGGACTATCTATATAAACAAATCTGATTCAATTTTTGTTACAGGTAACTGGAATATTAGGGAAGTTGCTTTCTGTCTTAACTGCGGTAGACAGTTTGGAAGTGGGTATCTGGAAGGGTATATAGAAAATGATACTATGGTAGTCAATCTAAATCCAAACGATATAGAAATAGATACTAAATTGATCGGTGTTCTTGGTGAGAATGAGTATTCTGGAGATTGGCGCTGGAAAGACCGGCAGGGATTTGGCTTTAGCGGAACATTTACTGCAATCAGATAGGAAAGATAGGGAGCCCAAAGGCTGGTTCATTAGTAAAGCTATTGTTGCATCACAGTATCTCTACTCAAATGAAAACCTTCATGAAAGCAGCATAACATTTGAATTCCACCCTAATTCAGAACAGGTTCTCCAATATTTTTCTGGTGTCTCCACCATACTATTAAAAATATTCAAATCACTTTCACTCAACTTTCAGAGCATTCAAATTCGATTTAAATTTTTACTGATTTGCTGCACCACTTAAAACGGTACTTACCCAATGTTGTTTTAAAATATATGCGATACTTATTGCATCAATACTCACATTATATTTTTTGGCGATAAAAATCAACTGTTCCTTTTTGTTAAAAAAAGATGCTTCATTATTCCTGTTTGTTAATCTGCCGTTTGCAACAGCCTCTTTTACAATAATTCCAATACCGGATTGAGAAGCTGTCACTAATGCATCCGTGGCTGACCGTTCTAAAACATTCCGTGTTACCAGCACTGACTGGAACAAAGGATCAGCTTCGTGTTTAATTGTTAATACCTTTTGAAGAGATTCAGCCTGGTTCGCTCCACTCAGTATAATATCAATAACAGTTCCAAATGATCTTAATTCCCGGAGTTTATTTAATACATCTTTATTTTCCAGGACACCGCCTTCTGGCTTAGCAGAGTAAATGTGATAAATATTTAATCTATTACCCAGTAATTTATTGGATTCAGACCAATGCCGATTCAACGTTTAAAATAAAAAAGCCGTCCATTATTGAACGGCTTTTTTAAATCCCAACGATTAGAATCAATAGGGACCAATACCTGCACTGAATCCTACATTGAATGAGGTAGGCAATCCCGGATAGATCTCAGCATCATCTGCCTGGTGATTTCTACCATCTACCGTCCATGCATTGAAAGCACTATTATCAACTGCGTCCTGTACATATAGCGCGTTAGCGAGGTTAAATACATGAGCAAATAAGGTTAAATCCAAACCGAGAACCTGACCGGGTATAACATAGCCAAAATGAAACTCAAGTAAATTAAAGGAAGGTATTTGCCAAGTCTGTGCTCTGTCATCCGGGTCACTTCTGCTGACCGGATCGAACTGAGAATAATAATTATCATACCATCTCCAAAGCAACTGCGCTTGCATTCCTTTAACAGGGAAAATAGTAACCCCCAATGCAAGCTGCGTTTGTGGTGCATCCCCAACCTTCAAGTCTTTAATATACGCGTTTTGTTCAACAGTGGAATCGGGAAATGCATCAAAAATATAAGTACCTTGCACATCATCTGTGTATTCCCAGATTCCATAACTAAAAGCAGCATCAAACCTAATAAATCTGGTTGGCTGCCAGCTACCGTCTAATTCAAAACCCATATGAAGGGAATTTACATCAAAAAGTCTTACTAAATCGTCAGTTCCTGATGGATTGACATTATCAACCCGATTTTCCCACATAGTATAATATACATTTGCATTTAAAGCTAATTTATTTTGAAGCAAATTAGTATTTGCTCCAAGCTCAAATGAAGTGAATATTTCATTCTTGGGATCTTCAATCAGAGTAGCATTCCAATCGCTTATTACACCATCAAAAGTAGGAACTTTTGATACATAACCAGCATTTACAAATAACTGAACAAATTGTGATGTTCTAAACACTCCGCTTGAACATAACCTCCAAGCCAGGTAATAGAATTCGTATTGTCATAATCAATATGGTCACCCAATTTCTTAAAATATTTAGTCCCACTATCGAATTCATTACCGGTGTAATAATAAAAATCATTACCGAGTAAATCACGTACTTCCCTATAATGATCAATTTCAGCTTTTCTGACATCTATTCCAATAGAAGTATTAAGAGTCTTACTAGCCTTCCAATAAGCTCTGGATACGGCTCCTACAGTCCACTGGCTGTTCACACTATTTCTTAAAATACCGCTACGATTATAAACCGGATTGTTTCTTAAATCAGTGGTGATTGCATAAAAAGCAGAATCACCAGTACCATAAGGATCATCATATACAATGCTGCTCATATTCTCTTCAATAGTTGAATCCCAATCAACAACTCTTTGCAATAAACTGAAGTTATAATTCAAGCTTCCGAAAGTTCCTGTTCCGCCTCCTTGTCCTCCAGAATAGTAAACTGTAGTATACAAGCTGAAAACATCTGAAAATTGAGAATACCAGTTCAGGTTCGCTAATGGTTTATGAAAGTAGTTAACACTTTCGTTCAAAAAACCCGGGTCATATCTCTGAATATAATCGTTATTCCAATAAGATCTCTGCCATTCTTCACCATTATAAGCTGAACTGATACCATTCCAATTTGAATTATACAGAAGTCCCTGTTCCCTTAATCTAGGATCATTTAATGCAGCTTCCGGAAATCCGAGGTTTCGGGCTAGTTCGTGACTAAATTCTGCCGTATTTAATGCCCACCTTCTTTGTCCATGCTGCTGAGGTGCTCCCATTGCATACAATTCCAGCCTATTTTTGGAGTTAATTTCGTACGCCATACCCAAATAATATGCCCATGCATCTGTCCATGTTCTGTCAGCATACCCATTACCAACTTTGCGCACTCCACCAAAACTCATGGCAAATTTACCATCCACCAATCCGGTATGTCCAAAGATGGTTTGCTTTTGAAATCCCGCTGTACCAAGTTCACTCTGAAAGAACGCACCTGCAGCATGTTGGGTGGGATCGGTTATGATGTTCATGGTACCACCAATCGACGGTGTTGCAAGATTAACTGCACTTAATCCTCTCTGCATTTCTATTGAGGAAGTAGCATCACCTAACCCGTCCCAATTTGACCAGTAAACCCATCCGTTTTCCATATCATTTATCGGAATACCATTGATCAGTACACCCATATTTCTTTGATTAAATCCACGAACGTTAATACGTGCATCACCGGATCCACCACCTAGATCAGTTGCATAAACGGATGGAGTTGTATTCATTACTAAAGGAATATCCCTGGATCCTAGTTGAAATGCGATTTGTTCTTTATCCACTACGGTATAAGCTACAGGTGTTTCTCTTTCTTTTACCCTGTCTGACATTACAGTTACGGAAAGAGTGAATTGATAGTCTTTAAGATTAAAGTTAAGAGTTACATCGCCCATTACAACAACATCCTGTTCAATTTTTTCAAAACCAATATAGCTACAGGTAATTTTATGTGTTCCGGCATCAACGCTAACCACATATTCACCTTTGTCGTTTGTAGCAGCCCCGGTGCGTAAATCTGGAAAATAAACGTTTGCCCCAATTAACCTCTCTCCTGTAGCTGCATCAGTTACTACACCCATCACAGAATACTGTTCTGTTTGAGCGTACAACGAAATGGATAAAAGGAGAGTTGCAAAAATGAAGAATACGTAAAGCTTACTCATATTAATTCTCCTACTTAATGATATAATTAGTTGATTAGATTATTAACGATATTGAGCAATAATTATATACAAAGATAAATCTTCTATCACAGGTAAATATTATTTAATTTAAGAAAGAATGCAAATAATCTGTAATATTTAATGAAAAAATAATAATTGGATTTTCATTGAAAATTTAGCTAAAATTGAATCTGTACAATTCAAATTATTACCATTCGAATAAAAAATTAATAATTTAAACATCTCTTTCAAATTTTTACAATATTAAATCAAACTGGTTTGTTATGGTTGATCCATTTACTAATTTTATGATTACTTTTACCAAAAAATTGATTTCCTTTATATGACTAGTCCTATCAAATCCATTCGAAATATAATCTTCTTTTTACTGTTTTTCTCGTTTGTACCAGGCATTTTTTCACAAACACAGCCCTATGTAATACTTATTTCCTTTGATGGATTCCGTTGGGATTATTGTGACAGAGGTATTACTCCGAATATAGATCTGCTTATTAAAAAAGGTGTAAAAGCAAGTTCATTTCAACCAGTATTTCCTACTAAGACATTTCCAAATCATTATTCAATAGTTACAGGGTTGTATCCTGAAAATCATGGGATAATCTTTAATGAGTTTCACGATCCTTACACAAATACTGATTATAATATTCGAGATACAGTGGAGGTTAGAAATTCAAGATGGTATCATGGTGAATCTATATGGGAAACGTTAAAAATTGAGGGTATTAAATCAGCAAGCTATTATTGGCCTGGCTCAGCTGTCAATAATGAACTGAAGCGCCCAGAATATTTACACAAATACGTTGATAACGATCCCCCAAAAAACAAAATTAATGCAACAATTAAGTGGTTTCAGCTGCCTTATGCTAATAGACCTCATTTATTTACATTATACTTTAGCAATGCGGATCACAGTGGGCATGACTTCGGACCGGATTCTGAAGAGAACAACCTGGTAATATCCGCTATCGATAGCACATTAGGATTTTTGATTTCAGCATTAGACGATATTGGAATGAGGGATAGTGTTAATATTATTCTTGTTTCCGATCATGGTATGACAGAGGTAAGCTCTGAGAAATTAGTAAATATTGAAGAGATTTTAGCAGGATATAAATGTGTGTTTTCAAATTATGGACCTTTCATGATGATAGAACCGCCTGAAAATGAAATTGATAATGTCTACAAAATTCTAAAGAATCATGAAAAACATTTTAAGGTTTACAAAAAGAGAAATATTCCGGATTATCTTCACTTTAAAAATAATCCGTTTATATCTGAATTATTTTTAATTTCGGATTTTGGTTGGAGTTTAGTAGTTAATGAAAATCTTAAATGGATAAAACCCGAAACATTCAAAGGAAGTCATGGTTATGATAATACCCAACTGGATATGCATGGTATTTTTATTGCTTCCGGTC
>JARRKK010000318.1:0-12500 GCA_037388105.1 Ignavibacteriaceae bacterium
TGGACCTATTTATACCACCTAAGCATCTCCTTAATACTGCATTTAGATTAGGGAGTGCATGTTAGACTATTATTGTACTCAGGAAATAAATATAAAAATGTGTTATCAAATTGAACTGTTGCATTACTGATCTTGTTATTCATCAGCAGCAATATTCCAACCAATTCTCCAATATTAGTGCTTGTCTTCAATAACATTAATAAGCTGTACGGACATATAATCTAACTTATCGGATCAGAAGGATGAATAAGTGTTAAATTCTATTGTGTGATTACATCTATTTATCCCGATAAATCCGGAACAATATTAGTAGGTTTTATTATGCGAAGGTTTGTTTTACTAGGTTGTGCTATCTCGGGTCAGAGCCCGGAATTACGCTTGGCAGAATACCTTATAAGTTAACCGTGTTAATATTAGAATTCTTACGTTCATTAACTAGTTTGGTTCGTACCATCTTTTTAGTTAATCCTTTAATTGGTAGATAATAGGTTGAATGTGATTGTGGGTCTGTAACAAGTGCAAATTTATCTTTTCCTTTTACATTTTGTATGTCAACAAACTTTGCCCCGCCTACTTTGGTAATGGATGATATGTATATATTAAAAATTGTTTTCATTGAATTACTATTTGAATGTAGATAGAAAAATTAAGCAATACAATAAGGCATGGGGTTGAAAAAAAGATTAATCCAATCTTATGAAATCAACTTATTTTTTGTGAAGTGTAGAGTTTGTATTTGCTATGGAAGCATTTTCCGCTACCTAATTTTACCATAATTAGCAAATTAAAATGCACGGCGACCACGGATCAAATTGACTAAGATCATTAAAATTGCAATGACCAAAAGAATATGAATAACGCCACCCATGTTGTAAGAAGTTACGATGCCGAGTATCCAGAATGCTATCAGAACAATCGCGATTGTGTATAACATAATATGTTTCCTTTCAATTTAACTTATCAATCTTTAAATCTACTATGCAGGTATGAAGTAGCACCAAGCAATTCAATCGAGCAAAGGGACGAAAAAAGAACTAAATCCGTGAGAGGATTCAGCACCTAAATATTTCAACTGCGAATAATTATAGATAATTAATACCATCTAAGGCTTTTCGAAATTCATATGGGCACTCGTTCATTTATCGGGTGCCCAGGAGTCCATTCTTTCTAAACCTTTATACTTCTTACTTTTAAAGTAAAAGTATGTTCACGCAAATAACCGGAACGCTTAATTAAAGACTTCCGTTTTCAGCGGCTTTTTTCAGATCTTCATTTGCAAAAATTGCTATTTCAACTCTTCTGTTAAGCTGCTTTCCTTCTACTGTTTCATTTGTGGCTACCGGTTCAAGCTCACCTAATCCTATAACTGATAGTCGTGAGGAATTAACGCCTTGTCCCATCGTATAATCAGAAACTGACTTGGCCCTTCTTTCAGATAAATCCAAATTGTACTGCTCTGTACCATCAAAGTCAGTATGCCCGGTTATCAGAATATTTGTATCGGGATATTTGTTGAGAACAACAGCGAGTTTAGAAATATTCGTTTTCGCCTGAGACTGAAGTGTTGAAGAATTGGTTTCAAATAAAATTCCTGAATCGAAAGTAATCTTTATACCTTCGCCAACTCTTTCAATTTTTGCACCTGCAATATCGTTTTCCATTTCTTCTGCCTGCTCATCCATATAATTCCCTATCAAAGCTCCTGCGGTACCACCAACAGCTGCACCTATTATTGCACCAACTGCAGTATTACCTAATTCATTTCCGACAATTCCGCCAACCACAGCACCTCCGACTCCTCCTATAACGCCACCTTTAACAGCGTTACTTGTGCTGCAGCTATAGCTAAATACAGCCAAAGCTAGTAATGCAGCAATTAATATTCTACTTTTTATTTTTTTCATTTTGTTCCTCTTATGATTATTTAAAACGCTTCTTCAATTAATTCATTGTTACTATCTACTTCTATTAATACATCATTGCTTTCAACTTCTTGATATAATGCCTGCACTATATGATCTATATATCTTTTATTGATAGCTAAATAAGCGGTAGGTCTTTTTTTGTTTAATTAAACCAGTATCTGACCCCTAAACCTCCACCGACACTAAAGTCTGTCTCCGGTGCTAGATCAAGAATAGGTACGATCTCTATAAAAACATCAATTGGTGCATCAGCAAACAGATAATCTAAACCTATCGGAATTCGGGCACCAAAAAGCGGATCATTAGCCAGAACTACCCTGGCACCAATTCCAATATAAAATGGAAATTTGCCGGATGAAACCTGAATTAAATCAAAAAAGTGCCATACGTAATCAGCCTGAAGGAGTAAGTTGCCATCTCCCTTAAATGACCATGCTGCTGCAAAATCAAATGCATTGTCGCCGCTTGTCCACAATTTTGCGCTCAGACCAGTTGGTTCTCCTAAAATAATTCCCATACCAAAACCCCGGTCCTGCGCTGTAATTGGTTTTGCCAAGATCATCATCAAACCCAAGATTAAAGTGTATAAAATATTTATTTTCACAACTATAGCTCCTTGTATTAATTTCTAGATTTATTTAATGTTTAATTTGATTGTTCCTGACTTCGCATTTTGTTGTAAAATAACGATTGCAATAGCTAAACAATAAATTTTATTGAACACATAAGAAGCTACGAGAAGACGAAGGTCAAATCAATCAGGCGAAGGGATGATAAAAGGCTTAATCCTATTGTATGAGAACAACTTAGTTTGGAGTTTAAAGTACTCGCCGTCCTTGAATAACTCTGACCAGGAATAATATAATTGCAATTATCAGGAGTACGTGAATAACACCACCCATAGTATAAGAAGTTACAAACCCGAGCAACCACAAAACTATCAGAACAACAGCGATTGTGTATAACATAGCAAGTATCCTTTCAAATTAAATTTCAATCTTTATTTTTAAGTTAATCTATGCTGAAAGAAGAA
Organism: Ignavibacteriaceae bacterium; assembly: GCA_037388105.1. GTDB lineage: Bacteria > Bacteroidota > Ignavibacteria > Ignavibacteriales > Ignavibacteriaceae > BMS3ABIN03. The sequence continues at coordinate 2,959 of JARRKK010000318.1, forward strand.
GTGTTACAATAGTGCAAAAGGATGAAAAGTGGACTATATCTTTTACGTTAGTTTATTTTCCACCCATTTATGAGGTAAGATGTATACAGAATAAAAATCTGCGTTCATTTATTGATTTCTAATTTCTTTCAATTCAAATTCAATGACTCCATATCCCAGAATATCCCTCGCAAATCCCATTATTCCACCGCCTTCGATAATTGCTTTTACTTTTATTAGTCCGATGCCTTCTGCAAACCATTCGGTTACTCTGTTTTTAAGATCGGAAGAGCCTTCAACCAGAGATTCTATCCTAATTGTTTCGAAAACTCCGGCATCCGTTTTAACAAACTCCTTTCCAATAACTTCACCTGTAACTCTTACTTTACTTGTATCACCATCTGAATGCTCAGCTCCTTCCCATTCCCAACCCATACCAGGTAATAGCGGTAGTGGAAATCGTAATAAGGGTTTTTCATACGTGGACGTTGCTTCTTTATTAATGAATAAAAATATTTTTAAGAACTGGTATGTTTCTATTACATAAACGCCATCTTCTTTTATTATTAAAGCTTCTCTGTACTTGAAGTCATCCGCTTCGCTTGAGCTGATAGTGAATTCGCCATCCTGAAAATATTTTGTTATACATTCACCAAATGATGAATTATAAACCAATTCTATACTGTTATTAACAGGAAAGTATGAATTCGTTATTACATGAGTTTTTTCTTTATTTAGTGAAAAATCACTCAATACCGTAAATAAAAGAATTAGGAATACGATGTTTAAAAAACGACTTTTCATCTCAATGGAAGCATTCTTAATTAATAAAATTTTCTCTTCAGTATTTTTCTAGCTTTTTCTATTTGTATACCCGGGATTACAAGCCATACTGCATTATCCTTTTCCGAGAATAATATAAAAACATTACTTTCATCTTTTAATATGTTTGCATTAAACTCCTGCAGCTTTAAGATCTCTTCTGGCAATTTCAGCGTACAACCCATCTTCAAATTCCCCAACTATTACTTTTTGTTCTTTCATTTAAGTGTCTTCTTCTTCTGTTATCCTCTTAAACCTTTTATGAATTGGCCTAGTGATTTTCATATTACATATACCTTATCAACAATACACTAATGCTGTGGTAAGTGCATGTGATTGTAGAGGGGAATATTTTATAGAATAGTCTCTACCCACTATATCATGTTTTCAAAATGCGTATAATCGTTCAAAACTTATTTTACAAGTATGTTCTTATATAAACATCATCATTACGAAAAGGGTAAGTATAAATGTATAGATCCAATATGAAGAATTCATTTAACCCCCACTCGATATTTTCTTAAAATGAAACCCATAAATCGTAAACAGGATTGCTAATGAAAACAGCTGCGGCTTCCGGAAGAGAGACCAGAAAAATAATTTCCAGTAGTAGATTCTTTCTTCACCGATAACACCGAGTTTAAATATTGATCTGAAAAGTGCGAGAATGTAATTAGGATTAATGTGAAATACTTTTTTCTTCTTTGGTTCAAATTCCTTCATAAACTGCATAACACGTTCATAATAATATTTGGGAGAATAAATTTTATCCAGGATTTTCTTATATCCCTCCAGAAGCGCATTTGTGTCCATACTGGGAATAAAATTAATCGAAAAGTCAGTGTTGTTGCCCGTAAAATCTTTTAGCATTCTTCCTTCGTCTTCCAATCTCTTGTGAAGCTTTGTTCCCTTTGGTGCATTTAACAAACCAACCATTGCCGTCACAATTCCGCTTTCCTGTATAAAGTTGGTAAGCTTTTCAAAAATTGAAGGCGGGTCATTATCGAACCCCACAATAAATCCTCCCTGAACTTCCAGCCCGGATTGTTGTATTTTCTTTACACTTGAAATAAGATCACGGTTTCTATTCTGATTTTTATTACACTCAATAAGGCTTTCATCATTTGGAGACTCTATTCCGATAAATACAGCTTCAAATCCGGCTTTCACCATTAATTGCATTAATTGTTCATCATCAGCAAGATTAATGGATGCTTCAGTATTCAGGTAAAATGGGTTTTTTCTTTTCTCCATCCAATCAGCTATTGCAGGAAGAATTTCCTTTTTCAGTTTTACTTTATTACCAATAAAATTATCATCGACAGTCATAAGGACAGCCCCTGGAATACTGAAGATTCATTGAAGTATAATTATTAGTTGGTACAATCTCCCAAAGAGGCAATGGTGTGGATGCAATATCCGCCCAATCTTCTGAAGTGTACTTTTGTTTTGCTTTTCCTTCATTCAGGTCATTAAGAAATCGCGGTAGAGTAATTTCAGCTTCATTAAGAACCAGGTGATCGACGTTATTGTAGTATTCTGAACTGCTTGTAAATAAAGGTCCGCCGGCTACAATTTTTCTGTTTAAATTTTTACATTTTTTTATTATTTCATCAACGGACTCACTTTGAATTGACATTGCGCTGAGAAAAACGTAGTCAGCCCAAAGAATATCCTTATCTTCCAATTTAGTTGCATTCATATCAATTAATTTTTTATTCCAATCTTCAGGAAGCATTGAAGCAACTGTTAATAATCCTAAAGGTGGAAAGCTTGCTTTTTTCGATACAAATTTCAAAGCATGCTTAAAGCTCCAGAAAGTATCCGGATATATTGGGTAAACTAAAAGTATATTCAATTGTTTATTGTATTGATAATTATAATCAGTTTTAAACTGCAATTCGTTCAAGACTTGTTTTAGGTTCAAGACTTGTTTTTAAGTATGCGTTATGATCGTGATAGATTGCTCCATCAGGAAGCCAGTCCCACAGTGGACCCAATTCATTTCTAATAATATTTTTGTAGAAATGAGGAAGTTTTGTTGTTTCTTGTTCAAAATAATCCCTGAATTTTACATTTGTATAAAGTTGTTCAAGTATTTGTTTGTTGTATGCAACCCTTCCGAAGCCTTCTTCCGATGTTGCTCGCACAACATTCATCCATCGCGGAATGAATGCTTTTGTTGCTATCAATCGCTTTATTATTGAACTCCAGGAAAAAGTATGTTCCCCTAAACTGATAACATTAGAATAAAATTCAGTCCAGTGATAATTTAATGGTTTCACATTCATTGCATGATTATTACTAATAAAATGAAAAGGGAATGGAATTACCCTGTTTAACCGCTGGTACTCAAGGTTAAGCGGTGCTGCTCGCCCGAATGCAGATAACAAGGAATAACCAGGAAATGCACCTGGTGTCAGGTCAACAAATTTCTTCGTAAGCTCGAATGGTTCTTCACCTGCATCACAATCAAGCCCCAGGACAAAATTAGTTTGGACGTAAGGAATATAGCGTAATATCATATTAACCTGTTCCGCAATATGTTTAACCTTATCCATTCCTGTCATACTTCCTGTCTTCGATTTGTTACCAAGGTCATACCACGATTCTATACCCGGCAGCATAGCACCAAACCCATTACGTTTAAGTCGTTTTACATTTCGTTCAGATAAAAGTGATAAACTACTTTCGGCTATAAAATCTATACTGTTTTCGGGTACGACCTCCTCAATTGCATCCATGTAATCATCGAAGCGTACCCCAAAATTAGGGTCGTGCCAACCTACAAGCGGACGTTTAAATTTCGTGAGCAGAAAAGATAAATCTTCTTTCATAACATCGAAGTTTAATGGCTGGTATTTGACTGTTGAATCAATACAAAAACTGCAGGTATAAGGACATCCCAAACTTCCAAGCATTGGGACCAATTTTATTAACGGTGCTTTTTTCAAATTAGGTTCAATAAATTTCCATCTTTCCTTTACACCGGGAAGTGATAAAGGTTGGGTATTTGCTGTAAGGATAACATCGTGCATGTGGTCCCCCCAGAACAGTAACAGATCCGCCTGAGCGTAAAAGGTTGCTTAAAGCATATGCAGTTTGAGCTGCTTCGGTGAAAGCACAAATAAAGATCAGGTCGGCATTTTGAGGAAGTTCTTTAATTATATCCTCTCTTCCGGTATAACAAATATATGTAACACTATGCCCTTCCTCTTCACACCATACCCCAATTATCTGTGGCATAATGCTGGCGAAGTTTGCATTCATTATACGGGCAAACAATTTACTATTCGGTTTTTTTGAAACCAGGTCTATTATTCCTATTTTCAGCCTGTGATCCATGAGTTCCTTCTTAATAATTTATTAATCAACTGCTCTAATTTTCATTATGATTGAATAAGCTTAATTGCTTCATATCGATGTAAGTTGAAGTTATAAAATGTATTACTTGAAGAAATGAATCAAATGGATGGAAAAAGGATTAATCCTTTAGATTGATAAATAGTGGTATAATTTTCCCTTTCTTGTATATTATCGATTCATATAATCATAAATATTGTAGGTAGCAGAACATACGTTCCTCTGTAGAATTGATATTATGGTAGGTTACAAACAGTTAAGGTAAATTAACTGCGATCGAATCCAGGCATGTTATGTAATGATGAACCAATGGATTTAATTCACTGCAGAGGAAAGCTTCTACAACCTCAAAGGAAACTCTGGGTACGGGATGCTCACGTTACAAATAAATATTGAAGCATACATTTGCACCAGAGAATATTCATTTAATCTTTTGAAGTTAATTGCCTTCCCCGTTAATTAAGAATTAATTACTCACATTACGCAAAGTTAGTCATTCTGAACGAAGTGAAGAATCTCATTATTTGTTCTTGCTATAAACCAGAGATATTTCGCTCCGCTCAATATGACAAAGAATAGCTTATGCGTAACTTGAGTTAATTATTAATTGTTGAAATACTTTTAGCAATTGTTTTTAGAGTTTCGCTTGTATAAGAATAATTTGCAATTTCCAGGCGCGTATGCAAAGCAAGCTTTTCCATAATGTTGTGAATATGGCTTTTAACTGTATAGATTGATACATGAATTTTTTGTGCTATCTCTTTATTGTGCAGACCTTCACCCAGCAACCGGATAACTTCCTTTTCCCGATTTGTCATACGAACTGCATCCTTTAGCAGTGATTTACCATTACTCTTCAATATTGCGTACTCAACAATCTGTGAAAAAAGAGAATTAACCAGTATCGGTGGAAGCACTGTTTTACCTTCAGAGACTGTCCGTATTGTTTTCAGGAAATCATCGAGTGATGCATCTTTGAGGATAAATCCATTTGCACCTGCTTTTACATATCGCAAGATATCAGCCTGAACCGGCGCAAGGTCCATTACTATAATTTTCGCCTGCGGAAATTCTTTCTTTACAATTTCCACAACTTGCAAACTGTTTTGACTTCGCAATCCTAAATCCAGAAGAACAACATTTGGTTTTAACTGGTGGATTTTCAAAAGAGTGTTTTTACCGTTACCTGCGGTCGCAATAATAGCTATATCTTTGTGTGGTTTAAGAATTGAAAGGATACCATCCCGTAATAAACGGTTATCCTCAATTACTACTAACCTTATTTTTTTCATAACAACTTCACCATATAATAATCTTTCTAAGAGCTAAAGCTGAAAGATTATATTATAAATATTATTATTTCTTTTGTACTTGGGGAGTGTTATACATTTTACTCGTCCCAGGACTCTCGGCTGTCATCCCACGCGGTTTTATAGAAACGGTTTCATTGTTTGCTTCTGCGACAGTTTTATTAGTTATCATTTTACTCATTTCAGGATCCGCAATGATGATATTAACAAGCTTTTGCATTTCCTCCTGGTTGCCCTGTGTTTTATCAATCATCATACCCATCATTGTTCCCCGCATTACCGAATCTGATGATATTTTTTTCATCCATTCATCGGTTTGTTCGTTAATTGTTGTGTTGATAACATCATCTTTATACTGTGCAAATAATGAGAATGGAATTAATAGTACTAATATTAGAATTAGATTTTTCATTGTATTGTTCCTTTTTATGTGTAATAGAGGTTACGATGAATTTGGTACTAAAATCAATAGAGCGGAAGGATGAAAAATGGATTAATATTTTATGATTGAATTGCTAATCTTCCAGTAAAGAAATGTCATCAAAGGCCGATTTTATTTTTTCTGAATCGTGTGCATACTTCGCTATCTGAACCCTTGAATTTAGTGCAAGTTTTTCAAGAATGTTATGGACGTGACTCTTTACTGTATATGTGGAGAGATGAAGTTTTTGAGCAATTTCTTTATTTGAATGACCCTCTGAAATTAATTCAATCACCTGCCTCTCACGTTTTGTCATACGAACCGCTTCAAGAAGAGAAGAAGGTTTTGATCCGTTTACAGCATGATTAACGATCTGGGAAAAGAGTGATTCGGTTAAATTAGATGGTAAAACCTGTAAACCTTTGGCTACTGATCGGATTGTTTTCAAAAAATCAAAAACATTTGCATCTTTCATTATAAATCCTGACACACCTGCCTGTACAAATTCAAAAACATCAGTCTGCATGGGAATAAGATCCATAACTATTATTTTAGCGTCGGGGGAATTTTTATTAACGGTTTTCACCAAATTTAAACTACTTCTATCCCGGAGACCAAGATCAAGAAGCAGAACTTCGGGTTTATATTTCTTCAAAATCGACAATATGTTCTCGCCATTTCCAATAGTTGCAACAACATCCATATCCTTCTGTTTTTTAAGCATAATGGTAAGACCATCACGCAAAAGTCGATTATCTTCAATAAGTAGTATCCGTAATTTTCTCTTCATTTTAATCGCAGATTAGCCCTAATACGGTTTTAGATTGGTTAGATATTAAGCTAATTGCTTTCGGGTATTCTGATATTCTCAACCATTGCTTTAATTCTTTCAGGTGGTTGTGCGGTAAATCTGCTAACTGATAAAGAAACAATAAAATTTAAAACCATACCTAATGCACCAATTCCTTCGGGTGAAATTCCAAATAGCCAATTCGCAGAATTATTTGCCCCTGGATTTATGAACTTAAAATAAATAATGTAAGCAGCTGTAAAAGTAATTCCGGATAACATGCCAGCAATGGCACCTTCTTTATTCATGCGCTTGGTAAAAATTCCCAGAAATATTGCAGGGAAAAAACTTGATGCTGCTAAACCAAAAGCAAAAGCAACTACCTGTGCAACAAAACCTGGCGGATTAATACCAAAAAACCCTGCGATTGTAACAGCACCACCTGCAGCAACCCTTGCAAAAAAGAGTTCTTGTTTCTCAGAAATGTTAGGCATAATAACTTTTTTAAGGAAGTCATGAGAAATTGCAGTGGATATAACTAATAGCAAACCAGCGGCGGTTGATAGTGCAGCAGCCAATCCACCCGCGGCAACCAATGCAATCACCCATGCAGGTAATCTTGCTATTTCGGGATTGGCAAGTACCATAATATCTCTATCTATGTATAACTCATTTTCATTATTTAATATACTCTTATTAGTAACAGTTCTCTCACCACTTGGGCCTAATATATCTCTTTCATTTTTATCTTTAAGAAATTCCGGTTTACCTTCAAATGCTACTCCATTACGGTACTGTATCTTTCCATCTTTGTTTTTATCAGACCAACCAATTAAACCTGTATTTTCCCATTTTTTAAACCAATCCGGGGCCTCTTTGTAAGACTTTTGATTTACAGTATTAATAAAATTTGTACGTGTAAATGCAGCAATAGCAGGAGCAGTTGTATAAAGTAATGCAATAAATAATAGGGCATACCCTGCCGAAAGTCGTGCTGAGCTTATCTTAGATACAGTAAAAAATCTAATGATTACATGTGGCAACCCGGCAGTACCAACCATGAGGGCTGCAGTGATACAGAAAACATCCAGAGTAGATTTAGCACCATTTGTATATTTATTAAATCCCAGTTCAGTAATTATCAGGTCGAGTTTATCTAAAAGAAATGTTCCGGATCCATCAGATAAGGTATCACCAAAACCAAATTGCGGGATTGGATTTCCTGTCATCATGAAAGAAATAAAAAAAGCAGGAACCATATAAGCGAAGATCAGAACACAGTATTGTGCAACCTGAGTGTAAGTAATTCCTTTCATCCCACCAAGCACAGCATAAAAAAATACTATGCCCATTCCTACAAGAACTCCAACATTAATATCAACTTCTAAAAAACGGGAGAAAACAACTCCAACACCTCTCATCTGTCCGGCTACATAAGTAAAGCTGACAAAGATGGCACAGACTATTGCAACAATGCGTGCAACCTGTGAGTAATATCTGTCTCCGATAAAATCGGGAACTGTGTATTTACCAAATTTTCTGAGATAAGGCGCTAATAATAATGCAAGCAACACATATCCACCCGTCCAGCCCATAAGATAAACACTTCCATCTCTTCCCATAAATGAAATTAATCCTGCCATCGAAATGAATCCATTTGCAAGTGGGTGTACATCTTTTCCCGCCACATAGAAATCATCAGTAGAGGATACTTTTGACCAGATAGCAATTCCAACGTAAAGAGTAAAACTAAGCCCTACAATGATATAAGTCCATGTCTGAATATCCATTAACAGTTTCCTCTTTCAGTTCTTAGAATTATACTTTTCGTCAAGGCGATTCATCAACCTTACGTAGACAAATATCAAAATAACAAATGTGAATATTGAGCCTTGTTGAGCAAACCAGAATCCTAATTTAAAACCAAATATTTTAATCTGGTCTAACACATCTACTAACAAGATGCCAAATCCAAATGACACGATAAACCAAATCACCAATAATATTATTACATATCGAATATTGGTTTTCCAGTATGTAGATTTGTCCATAGAGAGATGCTTAACTAATACTTAAACAGAGTGAAAGATTATTTAGTTTATAGTTTTAGAGAAATTGCAAAGTAATTATGATAAATAGAATGTAATCGCTGAACTAAATTTGATTCTAAAAATTATCATACTTATTTAAAATGTGAAGATTATTCTACTTTTCAAAATAGTTTTTCAAATTCATAAATAAATTATCATTCTTAACCATATATTGAATGATTAAATACTAAACTGAAAACAGGAAATTTAAATAATGGACTTTCTTTTTCGGATTGATTCTTCTGTTTCGGGTGGTGGGAAAATATTTACTCCCCTTCTTCTAACAACTTCTCAATTACATTAACGGAAGTTATTCCTTCTGCTTCAGCACTGAAGTTTGTAATTATTCGATGACGTAAGACAGGTAGCATTGCAAATTTTACATCCTCAATGTTTGGAGTGTATCTGCCCTGAATAATTGCTTTTGTTTTTGCTGCCAGAATCAAATACTGAGATGCTCTTGGACCAGCACCCCATGTTATCCAGTCTTTTACAAACTGGGGAGAATTTCCATTTGTTGGACGGGTTCTATTTGCAGTTTTCACCGCAAAATCAATTACATTTTCGGCAACCGGAACTTTTCGAACCAGCTCCTGAAAATTGATTATCTCACCTTCACCTATTACTTTTTCAATTTGTGCATGGTATTGGCTGGTGGTGGTTTTAACGACATCTATCTCTTCGTCGAAGGATGGATAATCAAGCCACAGGTTAAACATAAATCTGTCTAACTGTGCTTCCGGTAGCGGGTAGGTACCTTCTTGCTC
>JARRKK010000319.1:0-3189 GCA_037388105.1 Ignavibacteriaceae bacterium
GACTCCAGTTCTCGAAAGCAACCTGTGATAAATTTAATCCTATTACACCCTTTGGTGTCCACAAAGTGTCTTTCTTTTCCTTACCTTCGTCCTGAGCCCACAAAGTGGCAGTTAGTAAGAAAGTAATTAACAGGATGTGCATAATTTTCATGATTTTCCTCACTTTAGTTTAAGTTGAATGATTATTTGATTTGTAAAAATTGTCAGTTGCCCATAAAACTGCCAAGCAGCTCTTCCGGTTTTATTAAATTTTTAATACTATCGTAGGGAATGTATAAATCGGTGGGGCCGGAAGCATAGTCTGTAATTTCATAATTATTATAGTAAAAGGTTATGCCATTCTCATCCACTGTAAAATTATCATTTATGCTAAACTTATCATTGTCGAACCAATATCCAGCTTCTGTTAAATCCTTATCTGGTTCAATTTCATTTATTTGTCTGAATATCTTCTCACCAATAATATTAATCTTTTCAAGATATCCATCTATTAATAAATTTTTTAATTCTAATTCGTTTCCTGTGGAAAGATCAAAATTTAGAAACTTTGTTAAACTGTTCGGATGTGCACCGCCCAGGAATGAATATTCAAAAATCTCACAACAAAAAATATTATTACTATTAAATAATTCTGAAGCGACTCTCTCCAATTTCCAGAGTTGCTGTGATTTGGGAAATTCCTTTTTAAAATTTATATACTCTTCAATGAATGTAAGCATCATATCTTCAAAGGTTTCGTTTGCTTTTTCTGCTCCAAAAGGTTTTAGAAGTTCATTAAGTATCCTTGAATTAATTTTTTCCTGTATTGCCGGATATTCATCATAAAAAACTTCTAAATATTCAATCTGAATAATTGCACAATTACCAGCATCTTCAGTAGAGCAGTCGCCGGTTTGTTTTTCCAAATTGTATGTCTGCGTAGTTAGCAAACTTGAATAATCAGCAGTTTCCTTTTCATCAGTTTTACTGCAAGACAAAAACAAAATTAGAAATATGACCGATACAATGTTAAAAATTATCCTTGCCACATTTCCTCCACAAAATTTGTAACACATGAATGAAAATCTTCTCGAATAAATCGAATACAATTTACACCGTAAATTTAAGGTGAAAATATCTTTTAAAAAACTATTACGAAATTGAGATAGATTTAATATTAACTGACGAATTGCTTGAAGAAAAGAATGATTTTCTTGTTAGGGAAGGTGCTTATTTTTGAACAATAGGAACTTTAAAATGTGGATGATTTTGTTATCATTCGTTTCAATAAAAAAAGGCGATCAAAAGATCGCCTCAAATTATTAAATGTCTCAATTATAGACAGATTAACTTATCAAATCCATCCTCTTTGTTTCTATAGTATTTCCAATTCTAAGTTTATACATATAACTACCGCTGCGAAGTTTAATAACATCCTGGTTAGTTACAGATTCATTTTCAGCTGAGAACTCTACATTATATATGCCCACAGGTTTATTCTCGTTAACAACAGTTGCAATAAAATTACCAATAGCATCATAAATTTTCATACTGACCTGTGCTGGTGTTTGTACAACGAAACTTATCTTTTTGGTTAACATATTATTCATCCTTTTCTTATCCTTTAGTTGATCAGTCCCAATCAGTGTACCAAAGAAATCTAAAGATTAAAACAAGATTTATTATCCAAATTTTAGGTATTTGACAAGTGACGCCAATTTTGGAGTTATGCTTGTTGTATTAATTAGACATTAATGCTTTAGATAAAGACATAGTTATTTTGTGGAAAGATTAAATCTTCAAAACTGTTGATTGGTGTATTGGATTTACATTAAATCTAATACCTTAACCAAATGGATAGACTTAAAACAGTTCATTAAAATTAATAAAAGTGAGAAAGATCACTTTATAAAGAATCAGGGTGGTTGGAACCGGATTCGATGTTGAATTCAATGAAATTTAGTTTTATCTTCCTGTCAAGGTTGTTGAGAGGAGCACTTGTTGACTTGATGGATTACCTCTCCTATCTTTTCCTGATTTTTTAGATTACTTAATTACTGATATTATTTGATTACAGTCAATACTTAACGCTGTAAGTTGTTTAATTAATTCAATAATTTAATTCATACATAGGAGGCTCAAATGGCTATACGTTTAGGTGATAAAGCACCGGATTTCACACAGGAATCAAGTGAAGGAAAAATTAATTTTTATGAATACCTTGGAGATTCCTGGGGAGTATTATTTTCTCATCCAAAAGATTTTACACCAGTTTGCACTACCGAACTTGGAGAGGTTGCAAAATTAAAATCCGAATTTGAAAAACGAGGTGTGAAAGTAATCGGTTTATCCGTGGATCCATCAAATGCACACGCAGAATGGATTAAGGATATTAATGAAACACAAAATACAACAATGAATTTTCCTGTCATTGCCGACGCTGACAAAAAAGTATCTACTCTCTACGATATGGTACATCCCAATGCTGATAATACACAAACCGTTAGATCGGTTTTTATAATCAAACCTGATAAAACTGTTGCACTAACAATTACTTACCCGGCTTCAACCGGAAGAAATTTTACAGAGATTCTTAGAGTGATTGACTCATTACAATTAACAGCAAATTTTGGTGTTGCTACACCTGTTAATTGGAAGGATGGTGAAGACGTTGTAATTGTGCCTGCGATTCAGGATGAGAAAGAATTAAAGGAAAGATTCCCAAAGGGCTACAAAGCAGTTAGACCTTATTTACGTATAACACCACAACCAAATAAGTAAGAGAATTCGCATCTGAATTTCTTTTGTATTTTTGTAAGGTTCTTTCTAAAATTATATTTTAGTAAAGAACCTTATAATTTTACCTCATAAAAAACAGGGATGAGCAGATGTTTTATAGACAAATCTTTGAACCAAAATTATCACAGTACTCATACATCATAGGTTGCCAGCAAACCAAAGAAGCAGTTGTTATCGACCCTATGCGGGATATAGATAGATATATCAAAATCGCTGCAGACGAGTCGTTAAAAATAGTGGCAGCAACAGAAACACATATTCACGCAGACTATATATCTGGATTAAAGGAATTTGCAGATCGATTAAATATTCAAATTATGGTATCAGATGAAGGCACTCCTGATTGGAAGTATGAATGGATACTTAACGGTAATTACAATTCAAAGCTTCTTAAAAACGGAGACACATTTA
>JARRKK010000320.1:0-4693 GCA_037388105.1 Ignavibacteriaceae bacterium
TAGATTTGTATTAAAACTGCCAATTAATTGTATTTAAATTATTAACAAAGACAGGATAAAGTATATTATATATGTTGACGAATTAACCATTCTTAACCTAAATTAGGTATGGAATTTAATTTTAGCTTGATTTGTAATTTTTTGGTAAGAGTAGATATTTGAAATTATTTATTATTAGCGTCATTATCTTTATTATTGAAGATAACAGGTGGAAATAAAAAATTTAATATTCCCTTTCCAACTTTTGGTTTACCTTCAAAATAAATATTAATTATAGTAGCAGGAGATATTTTCAGATTCATTTCTGAATTACTTATTAGGCTTGAAATTTGAAATCCGATATCAGGTTGATGTCCAATAAATGCTATTCTTCCTCCATTCAATGAACTTCCAAGTTGTATAATGGAATTTACTCTACTTCCGGGAGCTAGTGAATTATCTTTTATAATTTCATTTTTATAATTATAAGAAACAGCAATTATTTCTGCAGTTTGTATTGCTCTTTTAAAAGGTGAGGATAAAATAAAATCAAAACTTTCAACAGCACGTTTCCAATTGATAATTGAATCCTTTAGTATCTTTATCCCTTCATCGGTTAAATTCCGTTCTCTGTCTTTTTTAAGATGGCTGGTAACCTCGGCTTTTGCGTGTCTTATCAGAAAAATATTCAATTATCTATACCATAATTAATTGATATTATTGTAATATCAGAATGAAAATTTTTGAGATCTTTATTCAATTCTTTTCCTGCCCTGGTGTTCATTAGTTTGTCCATTTCATCCCGTGATGGTGTATCAATTTCACAGAAATGACTATATTTTTCATCCACTAAAAGGTTGTCCTCCACCTTAGCAATTTTAATTTCCTTGCCTTTTATTCTGCTCAGGTTTTTAATTGTAACATCTTTAAAGTGGCGATACAAACTATCATCGTTACTTTTATGTAAGAAGAAGAGTAGTTTGTACATCAGCATTCATTCGAAAACGAATTTAAAATATGGCTATTGATATTATTGTTCTTTTTGATGCTATGTTTTTGTGATTGATGGATTAGCCTGTATGAGTTATTTACATTTGTATCTTCGTAGAATTTGATAGAATATTTAGATGACGTTCCTAAATTATGTAATTGAATGTCGTAATTTCTCTTTGTCAAATCATATTTTTTAATGTATAGAAAATGAGTCACATCAATGCCATCAGTTAAATTAAAATATAAGTAACCTGAGAATTGAGGTTATTATTAATTTATTGCTCATCTCTTCAGAACTTATTTATAAAAGTTCGGTTACAAAAGTATTGAAAGTGTGAGACCAATCAGTATCACTTGATCTCAGAAAACCTTGATCTCCATTTATTGGGTTTTCATTCTTATTTTGTTTTGTTCTCTTGGAGTCCGCTCTTATCTTCTCAACAGTTTCCATGGTTAGTTCCGGTTTCTCAATTTTCCAGCTAGCATTTTTTATTTCAGCTAAAATAAAATTGTAAAAAATATTGCTAGTATTCACATATTTTTGATCTCTAGTACTGTAATTGTATGTAACTGTTTTATTGTTAAGATTTTTGTTATTAGATGTTATCCGGGTAGTGATTTTCTCTCCATCAAGAAAGATAATGTTTTGTTCATGAATTTTTCCGGCTTCCTTTATTCTTGTGAAAGAGCGGAAAACCAATGATAGTTTTGAATCAGTGAAGGAATAGAGTGAAAGCCTTGATAATTCAATTCTGTCTTTTGAAAGAAAATTTTCTGATGAAACCAAATATTGTTTCTCAGATATATTTTCCCAGGCGACAGCAATATTTCCGTTGAGTGAGTTATCCTGTAAATAAAGGCTCAGATTCTCATCATAAACTGCAAGTATATTGAATACCGGATTAGGAAATTCTAGTAATACAGAATATAATTTTATTCCCGATGAGGTAACGGTACTATCGATAATTAATTTATTATAATTCTCTCCCGGCGGAGTATATGAAATTAAAAATCCTGATAATTTAAAATTAGAAATTGCATTTCCCCGGATAGCATCTTTTACAAGCAGTTCTAATTTATTACCGTTTATTCTTTCGGAAGCTGTATTAGTATTCTGCTGCGTACAGTTTAGTAATAAAGCTATTATGAATAGTGTAGAAATTAATATTTTTGGCATAAATTGTTTTAACGCATTTCTGGATACAAAAAATAACAATTATTTTTGAAAATATTATTCAAGCTGTTATATTTCATAAATTTCTAAATACTTATCTCAAATAGAAACTTCTTAACAGATAACTCAATTGAAAAAACACTTCATTTTAATTCCATCTATAATATTTATTCTCGTCAATAATTTATATTCACAATCTGTTTCTGCTCCATCGATTGTCTTAGAAAATATTGAATTTTCCATTTCGGTTTCTGATTTACCGGATACTTTACACAGTCTGGTTGTTTTAGTAATAAACGATGATTATAAAGAAGAGCTTTTATTATTTCCGTTATACGGTAAAGTTGATACAGTTATAACAGTTTACCAATCGGGAAACTATTCTGTTCATTTTCCTGGTTCAAATATAGCATCGATTTCCTTAAGTGTATTACCTGGAATTTTAAGCATCATTCCACCGTTGTTAGCAATTCTTTTAGCTTTGATTTTCCGTCAGGTAATACTCTCATTAATTTTAGGGGTTTACATTGGTGCTATATTCATCTATGATTATAATCCGATAACAGGATTACTCCGCTTAATTGACAAGTACATTATTAATGCAGTTTCTGATTATACTCATATCCAGATCCTGGTGTTTACTTTGCTTTTCGGTGGAGTAATAGGATTAATATCAAAAAGTGGCGGAACAACTGGAATTGCAAACGTTATTACAAGATTTGCAAAGAACAGAAAATCAACAATGATTTCCGCTTGGTTTTCAGGTCTTGCAATATTCTTTGATGATTATGCAAACACACTGATAGTAGGTAATCTAATGCGGCCTGTTACCGATAAAATGAAAATCTCCAGAGAAAAGCTGGCATTTATTGTTGATGCAACTGCAGCACCCGTTGCAAGTGTTTTTATAATTAGTTCATGGATAGGATATGAGGTTGGGTTGATTCAGGATGGATTGCAAATGATAGCATCGGATGCAAATGCTTATTCAACATTTATCGCTACTATTCCATATAGATCGGAAACTTCAGAAATATTTGGAAATGAGGACAAAGCCAAATGGTACAATGGTATAATACCAATACTTGTGATAATTATTGGTACACTTGCAGGACTTCTGTATACAGGATTGAACGCCCTGCACGAAGAAGGTATTACAGATTTTGGTATCCGCGAAATAATAGGTTTTTCAGATTCTTACCTTGCAGTACTCTGGAGCAGTTTTGCTGCCTGTATAATAGCAGCAATTTTGATTCTTACCCAAAAAATAATGAGTTTAAGTGAAACTATCGATGCCTGGATTGTAGGAATTAAATCAATGTTAATGGCTCTTATAATTTTAACACTTGCCTGGTCAATAGGAGCAATTACTGTTGAAATGAAAACAGCCGATTATATTATCAGTTTAATAAGTGATACGATTAGTCCAAACTTTTTACCGGCAATTGTTTTCATTGTCTGTGCCTTAACAAGTTTTGCAACGGGAACAAGCTGGGGAACAATGGCGATTATGATGCCGATTGTTATCCCTTTATCCGATTCCGTGACTGAATTGTATAATTTTAATCCTGCCGATAGTACTATCATTCTTAATGGTGTTATTAGTTCAGTGCTAGCAGGAACTGTATTTGGTGATCATGTTTCTCCCATTTCTGATACAACTATTCTTAGTTCAATAGGATCAGGTTGTGATCATGTTGATCATGTTAGAACTCAATTACCTTATGCAATAGTTGTTATGATGGTGTGTATAGTGTTGGGTGATATCCCAACAGCTTTTGGATTGTCTCCTTATCTAGCATTAATATTCATCGCAATATTATTAGTTGTTGTTGTTTATACAATTGGACGAAAGGTTGAGAAGGTGTAGACTGTAAAATTTCTCTAAATCCTTTTGTTTTAATATTGCTAATTAAATATTACTTCAATCTTGCCTTTATACTTCCAACCTAAATATTTTATCTTCTCACTTTTCATTTCTAAAATGATCATTTATTATCTCAGACTTTCTCTTTCCAACTACCGCAGAAATAAGCTCAAGAGGCGCATTTTTTATAGCTTTAACACTGCCAATTTCCTTAATAAGTTTTTGGGCGGTTAAAGGCCCAATTCCTTCGATGTTTGTCAGTTCTGTATTGAAGGTTCTTTTTGATCTTCTGTTTCGGTGAAAAGTTATTGCGAAGCGATGTGCTTCGTCTCTAATTTGCTGCAATAATTTTAGGCTGGATGAAGTTTTAGGAATTGTTTCGGCTTCGGAATTATTGGGGAAGAAGACCTCTTCTAATCTTTTTGCCAATCCTATTATCGGAACTTGTTTTATACCTAACTTATTTAAAACCTGCAATGCACTTGATAATTGTCCCTTTCCACCATCAACCATTATAAGATCCGGTAATGTTTCTTCATTTTGTAATAGACGTTTGTATCGTCTTTCTATAACTTCCTGCATACTTGCAAAATCATCAGGTCCTTCAACATCTTTTATTATAAATTTTCGGTATAAACTTTTTTTCGGTTTACCATCCAAAAATACAACCATACTGGCAA
>JARRKK010000321.1:0-6485 GCA_037388105.1 Ignavibacteriaceae bacterium
CACCTTCTCTCATCATTTCCTCTTCAAGTTCAAGTCGGGTTTTTTCCACGACCTCTTCAATTCTTGCCGGATGAATTCTACCATCACCAATTAACTTTTCTAATGAAACCCTGGCAACTTCTCTTCGGAATTGATCGAAGGATGAAAGGATAACTGCTTCAGGTGTATCGTCAACAATTACATCAACACCTGTACAAGATTCAAATGCCCTTATGTTACGACCTTCTTTTCCAATTATTCTTCCCTTCATTTCGTCACTTTGAATCTGTACAACTGATACAGTGGTTTCAATGGAGTGATCTGCTGCGGTTCTTTGAATAGACTGGATTATTATTTTCTGCGCTTCTTTCTTTGCATCCACTCTTGCTTTATCGAGTACTTCCTTTATCATTTGGCTAGAATCAATTTTTGCCTGATTGACTAAATTATCCATCAGCATATTCTTTGCTTCCTCGGATGTTAGCCCGGAAATCTTCTCAAGGCGCTGATTCTGTTCAAGCTCAATATTCTGTAATTTTTGTTTTTTATTTTCGTGATATGCTATTAATTCGGCAAGTTCCTTCTCAGTTTTCTTGATCACCCTTTCTTTTTGAATTACAAGTTCTAACTTCTTTTCAGCATTTTCTTCCCTAATCGCAATTTGTTTCTCAATGTTACTATTCTTTTGCCTTTTCTGATTAACTTCATTATCAAATTCTACTTTTTTTCTATACCACTCGTCTTTAACCTCAAGCAGTTTTTCTCGTTTAATATTTTTAGCTTCTTTTTCCGCATCAGCAATAATTTGTTTTGCTCTGAATTCGGCAGATACAAGACTTTTCTTCCCTATTTTCGAATTAAACATCCAGCCCAAGTAGAAAAACAAAGCAACCAATCCAGCCACTATCACAATTTGTATAATCGGATCCATCTTTCCTCCAGAATGGGAATATTTTATTAATGCCGCAACTGCCACTATTGATAAATAGGAAAAACCCTATTTATTCACAGTGGGAATACACTCGAACGTTTCTTACTTCCACTGTTGCGAATGCAATTCTTCAACATAAGATTGAAGACGAGGCCTGTATTACACGCCGAAGTTATACTCCCTAATATGACTTGTTAGTTTTTCATATCGCAAGGGAGCGACAGTGCGGCAAACACTTAAGATGGGTCGGACATTTCGGGAACGTTCAAAAGAAGCTTTAGTTTTTTAACTTTATCTGATGCCTGTATAACAAACTCGCGGTTTCTGTTTTTTTCAATAAACAAATCATATGCAATATTCAAACAAGCAATAATCGCTATAGTTTGTGCCGGTTGATCTGGAAGTTCGTCTTTGGTTTCTTCCATAACTTTATTAACATAAATAGCAAGCTCTTTTGCTATTTCTTCATTCTCAACTAATAAAGAATATTCTTTATCGAAGATTTTTATTTTCAGCTTCTTTTTATCGGTCATTTACATCCTTGCCATCTTACAAGCAAGTTATTTTTAAGAACTTAAACCTGCCTTTCAGCAGACAGGTGGTAATTAATTTTTGAGATTAAATCCGTCAACGTATCTTTGAAGGATTCTTTATCATCCAAATTTAATAAACTTAATCCTTTTTTGGCTCCTTTATTAATAGCTGCTAATTCTTTATCTAATGCAGCAATTCTCTGGTAAAGAGAAGTATTATCCTGTTTTGATTTTTCGAGAGCAACTTCGAGTTCCTTGTTACGATTAACAGTAGCGTCGAATTGATTTTTAAGGATAGTGATTTTTGATTCGAGAGAGCTCAAATCTTTTATCATCGCTTCATATTTTGCCATGTCAACCAATCAATTACCTCTAAGCTGAGCCGAGAATTGTTTAGTTACTAATTTAATCAATTTTTCGAAATCTTTCTCCACTTCTTCTTCAGTTAATGTTCTATTTTTATCAAAATATTCCAATTCAAATGCCATACTTCTTTTATTTGGACCAAGTTCTTTACTCTCAAATATATCAAAAACATTTACATTCCCTAATAATCCAGAACTTTTTACTTGGATAAAATTCCTAACGTCATCAAACAATACCTTTTTATCAAAAATAAATGCAAAATCTTTAAATACTTTCGGATATTTGAGTGGTTCACTGTAATTTTTTTCTTGAAACGGAATTCGCTTTAATGCACTAAGATCAAATTCAAAACAATAAACATCCTGTTCAATATCCACCTGCTTGAGAACGACTGACCTAACCTTTCCTCCAAGTCCAACTTCTAAATCTTTAAAGGTTTTTGTTAAATAAAATTCGTAAATGTTATTATATATTGAATAATAAGTATCATTTAAAAGATTGTCAAGCGAAATTTTTGAGATTAAAGTATTTATAATACCTTTCAAATCATAAAAGTTATATTCTTCAGTATCGGAAAACCATTCTCTTTCAATCTTATTTCCTGTTAGTACGATTATAAGTTTCTCTTCTTCTTTAAAATCATCAAAATCATTTATACTATTTTTACCATCTTTTAAATTGAATACATTTCCAATTTCAAATAGTGAAAGGTTTTTTTCTCCCCTGTTTATATTTCTGGCAACAACACTTAAAGCACCCGGCAGCAATGATGTTCTTAAATATTCCATATCCGCACTGATTGGATTTGATAGTTTGATCGCATTACCCGTTAACTTTGCTAACGGTTCAGATTGAAGAGGATTGTTGATCATTTCTGATAAACCGAGCGCATTAGCATACTCTCGAATATTATTTGTAAAAGAAGTTTCATCGTGTTTTTTATCGAGTGTGATACTAATCTTAGGGATAGTAGGTATGTTGTGAAAACTCTCGATAAAAAACACGATGAAACTTCTTTTACAAATAAGTCAACTTCTCTTTCTATATCAGGTCGGAATGTTGGCACTGTTACTTCTAACTTATCTTTAAATTTTTTCTTAATTCCAAATCCTAATTTTTTAAATATTTGAATGGATTTCTCAATGGTTACCTCAAAGCCTAATAGTTTATTTAATCTTTCTAATCTGAAACTTATAATTTTCTTTTCAATTGGTTTTGGATATGCATCAATCGAACCTTTTGCAATCTTACCCCCTGCAATCTCAGCAATCAAACCGGCAGTTCTTTCAGCAGCGTATAAAGTATTGTTTGGATCAGTACCCCTTTCAAATCGATACGATGCGTCTGTACTTAACTGCGTGTATTTTGATGTGTTCCTTATTGAAGACGGATTGAAGTAAGCGCTTTCAATTAATACGTTTTTCGTATTGTCAGATATTTCAGAATTTTCACCACCCATTAATCCGGCTATTGCTACTTCTTTTTTTGCATCACATATCATTAATGTCCCGGGCAATAGTTCTCTTTCTTTTGAATCGAGTGTTGTAAATCTGGACTTCTCTTTTGTACTTTTTACAATAATTTTCTTACCACTCAGTTTATCAAGATCAAATGCATGCAATGGCTGACCAGTTTCGTACATTATATAATTTGTAATATCAACAATATTATTTATTGGTCTCAAACCTATGCTTGATAATTTATTTTTCAACCATTCAGGAGATTCTTCAATAGTAACATCTGTTACTACACGCGATGAGTAACGAGGACAATTTTTTACATCATTAATTTCGATACTTGCGGTTTTTTTAATTTCAATATCACCTTCAATAAGTTTTACATCGGGAATCTTTAGATCTTTTTCGAATAAGGCAGAAAGATCTCTTGCAACACCAATATGAGAAAATGCATCTGGTCTGTTTGGTGTAATGGCAATTTCCATTATAACATCATTAAGATGAAGTGCCTCAATTATAGGTGTTCCCTCTTTTAGTTTCGAATCAAGGACCATAATACCGGTATGATCATCACTTAACAAAAGTTCAGCTTCAGAACAAATCATTCCATTTGATTCAACACCCCTTAACTTTGCTTTTTTTATTTCAAAATTACCATTTGGAATAATTGTTCCCATTGGTGCAAAAACAATTTTCTGCCCAGTCTTTACATTTGGAGCTCCACAAACTACAGTGAGGGATTCTTTTCCTGTTGAAACTAAACAAACAGATAATCTGTCGGCGTTTGGATGCTTTTCTTTCTTTTCAACAAATCCAACAATAAAATTTTTATATACCTCTTTTTGATCAACAACATTTTCAACCTCGAGACCGGACATTGTTAAATTCTCAACAATTTCCTTTGTCCCTATACCTTTGAGATCTATATAATCATTTAACCAGTTTAAGGAGATTTTCAATTTTTCTTTTCCACTTTAGAATTGCTTTAGAAATCTGAAATCATTTTCAAAAAAGATTCTAATATCAGTAATGCCATACTTTAACATCGCTATTCTTTCGATTCCCATCCCGAATGCATAGCCTGTGAATTTCTCTGAATCATAATTAACACTATCAAATACATTTGGGTCTACCATACCACACCCCAATATTTCCAGCCAGCCTGATTTTTTACAGATCTTGCATCCATTACCCTTGCATATAAAACAGGTTATATCCATTTCTGCACTTGGTTCT
The DNA here is from genome assembly GCA_037388105.1 of Ignavibacteriaceae bacterium. GTDB lineage: Bacteria > Bacteroidota > Ignavibacteria > Ignavibacteriales > Ignavibacteriaceae > BMS3ABIN03. The sequence goes on from JARRKK010000321.1 coordinate 4,503, forward strand.
GTAAATGGAAAGAAACTAGGTCGGAACCTGTACTTTAATTCTTCACCATAAAATTGATGAGCAAAAGCAACAAGAGTACCTTTTAACTCTGCAAAGCTTACATCTGTATCAACATACAAGCCTTCAACCTGATGAAACATACAATAACTTCTTGCGCTGACAGCTTCATTTCTGTAAACTCTTCCCGGCATAATTGCTCTAACCGGTGGTTTCATGTTTTGCATTAATCTAATCTGCACGGGAGAAGTATGCGTTCTTAACAGAAATTCATCATTGATAAAAAATGTATCCTGCATATCACGTGCAGGATGATCTTCCGGAAAATTAAGCGCTTCAAAATTATAATAATCTGATTCAAGCTCCGGTCCTTCATGAACCGAGAAACCCATTCCTTTAAAAATTGATTTTATTTCATCAAGAGTTTGTGATAGGATATGCCTGGTGCCAATTTGATAGTTTTTACCCGGTAATGTGAGATCATTAAAGGACTCTTCGGCATACTTATTTGTATCGAATGATGATTGTAATTTTTTGAATTGTGATGTAACATCGATGCGAAGTAAATTTAATTCTTTTCCAACAACTGGTTTTTCATCTTTCGGAACATCCTTTAGTTGATCAAATAATTTTGAGATAATTCCATTTCTGCTTAAATATTTTATCCGGATTTTTTCAATATCGTCTCCGTCTTGAGCAGACGCAACATCTGAAGAAAAATCTTTCTTAAGCTTTAAAATATTATCACTGAGAATATTCATTGTATCGGATTATTTAAAACAATACCCCCGCCGGAATATTTAAAACAAATCCTTCGGGGGTATAAAATTATTTCGTTGCGAATTTAACTACTTCAGTAAAAGCTTCCGGATTATCTACAGCGAGACTTGCAAGTATTTTTCTGTTTATAATCACACCTTTTTCGTTCAGTGAATTTATAAGTTTTGAATATGTTGTCCCGTTCTGTCTCGAAGCAGCATTAATCCTTACAATCCACAATTGTCTGTAAGTTCTCTTTTTAGTTTTGCGGTCACGGTATGCATGTAAGAATCCCTTTTCAACTGCACCTTTTGCAATTGTATAAACGTTTCCTCTTGCACCCCAATATCCCTTAGATTGTTTTAATACTTTTTTTCTTCTTTTTCTTGAAGTTACACTATGAGCTGTCTTTGGCATTTCAAAATATCCTTTTAACTATTGAACCATTATTGTTACACGTTTCTGTTCCGATTTTGCAACCAGTGTTGCATGCCGGAGATTTCTTTTTCTTTTTGTTGATTTTGAAGTTAAGATATGGCTCATATAAGCCTTTTTTCTCTTGAACTTTCCGGAAGCTGTTTTCTTAAATGTTTTTGCAGCACCTCTGTTACTCTTCACTAATTCAGTATAAGCCATTTCCCGTCCTTTAAACCACACCGTAGCTTTTACTTTATTTCCATCTGTTAAAAAATTAATTGCATGTTTGGTTGTAAACTCAAAATCGTGGACATCAGTATTTGGATGAAATCTAATTTCCTTTAAAACGGATACTGTCTGATTTTTCTTTTGTAATTTCTCTCTTTTTTGTTGTTCGTATCTGAATTTTCCAAAATCAATTATTTTACAAACAGGAGGATCAGCCTGGGGTGCGATTTCAACCAAATCACTGTCTCTTTCTCCTGCAATTCTTAGTGCATCACTTCTTGAGTATACTCCCAACTGCGAACCATCTATATCAATTACTCTTACTTTTCTGGCTGTTATTTGATCATTTACTTTGGTCGCTTCTTTCTTTGCGATAGATTGCCTCTTTAATTTATTGTAAAATCTTTTTTTAGGATTTCGGATGCAATATTATCAATAAAATCGCTCAAAGCCAAAGTACCGGTATCGCCTAACTTATGTTTCCTTACCGATATATTGCCTGCTGCCTGTTCCTTCTCTCCAAGTATTAACATGTAAGGAACTTTTTGTGTTTCCCAATCGCGAATCTTGTAACCAATTTTC
>JARRKK010000322.1:0-6270 GCA_037388105.1 Ignavibacteriaceae bacterium
GCCGGAAGGAACCAAATTTTATCTTGGTTTCCCGTTATTTGAACATGAAGGTCATTCAATAAAGGAAGAGATAGACTCAATAAAGAAACGTGGATTCTTTAGAGTATTTTATAGCGGGAAGTTGATTGACCTCAATGATGAAGAATTTTTGCCTGAGGAGAAAAAGGGAATATATATTGTCGTTGAAAGAATAAAGGTTTCAAAGGGTGATATCCGAGAAAGATTATCAGATTCGATAGAAGTAACATTTAAGGAAGGAGAGGACAGACTTGTTCTTATTAATTCAGATACAAAAAAGATAAAGGAATTTAACAAGTATTACGAATGTTGCGGAATCAGATATGAAGAACCGGAACCGAGATTCTTCTCTTTCAATAATCCTTTTGGTGCCTGTCCCGTGTGTCAGGGATTCAGTAAGACAATCGGTATCGATATGAACCTTGTAGTTCCCGATCCAAATTTAAGTATAATGGATGGAGCCATTGCACCTTTCAGGTCTGCGAAATATAGCTTTAATCTTCGTTCTCTTGTTCAGAATGCAAAAACACAAAATATACCGCTAAATATTCCATTTAAAGAATTATCTGAGGACCAGTTAAAACTTATTCGAAGCGGCTTTGGAAAGTATAAAGGAATTGACAAGTTTTTTGAAGAGCTTGAAGCCAAGACCTATAAAATGCACATAAGAGTTCTGCTAAGTCGTTACAGGGGATACACTACCTGTACTGCATGTAAAGGTTCACGATTAAGAAGAGAAGCTTTACAGGTAAAGCTTGAAGATAGATCGATCCACGATATCGTTCAGCTTCCTATAGAGCAATCACTTGAGTTTTTTAAAAAGTTAAAGTTGAGTGACTATGAACAAATTGTTGCTGATAGAATTCTCAAAGAAATAATTAAAAGACTTACATTTTTGGATAATGTAGGAATTGGATACTTGACGATGGACAGGTTAAGCAGCACACTTTCCGGTGGTGAGACACAACGAATAAATCTTGCAACTTCTATTGGCTCTTTTATCGGGAAAACTGAAAATCCCATTGCCGCAAAAAAGAAATAAAAAAGACAATAACTCAATAGAAATCATCGGAGCGCGTGAAAACAATCTTAAAAATCTTTATGTGAAAATTCCGCTAAATAAGTTTGTAGTGGTAACAGGAGTTAGCGGTTCTGGTAAAAGCACATTAATCCATGATGTACTATACGCTGGAATTGCAAAATACTTTGGTATGGCGCCGTCACATATTGGCAAACATGATAATATTATTGGGACAAAATACATTGACGAAATTGAAATAGTTGATCAATCACCAATTGGAAAATCACCAAGGTCAAATCCTATAAGTTATGTAAAGGCATTTGAGCACATTAGAGAATTATTCGCATCAACACATCAGTCAAAAGCACATGGGTTCAAACCAGGTTACTTTTCTTTCAACGTTCCCGGTGGAAGATGCGAGACTTGTCAGGGTGATGGATTTATTAAGGTTGAGATGCAATTTCTTGCAGATCTTTACCTGACTTGTGATGATTGTGATGGAACAAGATTTAAGAAAGAAATTAGAGAAATTACATACAAGGGCAAAAATCTTGTTGATGTTTTAACAATGACAGTGAATGAGGCGCTGGAATTTTTTAAAGGCAATCCCAAAATTCTAAAATACATACAGGTACTTGCCGATATTGGTTTAGGTTATATAAAACTCGGTCAGCCTTCAAACACATTATCCGGCGGTGAGGCACAGAGGGTTAAACTTGCCTCTCATCTGACTTCTCATCGTGATAAGAAACATACTCTATTTATTTTTGATGAACCAACTACAGGTCTACACTTTGATGATATCTCAAAACTGTTAGAATGTTTTAATCTTTTGCTTAAGAGAAATAATAGCATTGTTATTATCGAGCATAATTTGGAGGTAATTAAATGTGCAGATTATGTAATTGATCTTGGTCCGGAAGCCGGAGAAAAAGGTGGAGAAGTTGTAGCAACGGGAACTCCCGAGGAAGTTGCGAAAATAGAAAGCAGCTGGACTGGTAAGTATTTAAAACCATATTTAAACGGAAATTAATCTAAGCCATGAAGAATATTATAAGAGTTAAAATCTGCTGCATTTCATCCAGTGATGAGGCAAGATTAGCAGTAGCATTCGGTGCTTCTGCAATTGGGTTGGTCTCAGAAATGCCAAGTGGTCCGGGTGTGATTAATGAAAAACTTATTGCAGAGATTGCAAGTAACGTACCTCCTGCTATTTCAACTTTTTTATTAACTAGTAAGACAGATGCAGACTCTATTATCACTCAACAAAGAAGATGTAAAACAAATACAATTCAGATTGTGGATAGAGTCAGCAGCGATGTATACGGAAGATTGAGAGAAAAATTACCGGGAATAAAAATTGTGCAAGTTATTCATGTTAGCGGTGAAGAATCTGTTGATGAAGCAAAGACTGTTTCTCAGTTTGTAGATGCTATACTTCTTGATTCTGGAAATCAAAAATTAAAGGTAAAGGAACTTGGTGGAACGGGTAGAACTCACGATTGGAGGATAAGTAAAATAATTTGTGAATCTGTTAATGTTCCGATATTTCTCGCGGGTGGTATAAAGCCGGAAAACGTAAGAGAAGCGATTGAAACCGTTAATCCGTTTGGAATCGATCTTTGTAGTGGAGTTAGGGTAGATAGTAAATTAAATAAGGGGTTGTTATCAAAATTATTCAAAGAGATAAATGATAAGAACAATTCATAATACCAAACTTATTAATTGTAATAATATTCATCTTATTCCCATTTTAATGGATTGTTTTGAATATAAGTGCGAATACGATGCAGGTCATTTTCGTTTCTTATTATGTGATCATAAAAACCGTGTTGCCAACCGAAATTTGAACAACCATTTTTTCTAATTCTTTTTGTAACTACAGATTCGAATTGTCCAATGATGGAACTCAATGAATTTGGTTTCAATGTTGTAGAGACGGCTTGCTGAGCCGTCTCACTATTTGAGAATATTAGGGTATCTTTTTTTAAGACGTCCCGACGGGACGTCTCTACACTCTCAATAATTAATATTCCGTGAAAATGATTTGGCATAACAACGTAATAATCGAGATCTACATTTGAACGTATTGTTCTTGTAAGTAACCATTCTTCTGCAACGATTTTCCCACATACATTTAACATCATTCTACTATGCTTAACAATTCCAAACCAACACTTCATGTTTTTCGTACAGATTGTAATGTAATACCACCACGGTGTGGAATAATCCCAATCTTTTAATCTTGCTGATTCTTATAACCATCTTTCCAATCGTTTTACCCGATTGAAAATGTTTTAAGGCAACGGACAACTCATCAAAATTAAATGTTGCTCCCACATATGGCTTCTTCAAATTATAATTTTTAATTACCTCTAATATTCTTCTCATGTAATCTGGTTTATCCCATAAATATATAAGGTTAAAACCCATAACTGATCTGTTTGTATCAGAGAGAGAAAGAGGGTCAACTTTTGGTCGTGTTAAGTATTTATAAGCCACTTTTGGATAATTTGGCCTGGAACTCTTTGACATGTAGTGTGCGGCTCCATAAATAATTATTCTTCCTGTTGAAGAAAGAAGATCAAAACTGTCTTTAAATATCTTACCGCCAATGGATTCAAGAACGATATTTAATTCTCTGCCAGCCAAACTTTGTTTTAATTTTTCTTTAAACTGATCATCACGCACGATTACATCATCGTATCCTTCCTTTTTCAGGAAATCTATTTTCGAATTATTGCCAACTGTACCGATTGTATATGCTTTATATTTCTTTGCAATCCGGTTTGCATAAATTCCAACACCTCCCGCAGCACTATGGACCAGGACAGTGTGGTTTTCTTTTATGTTTCCCAGTTCAACTAATGCATAATATGCTGTTAATGAATGAATAAGAAATGAAGCGCCTTCTTCGTATATCCATTCAGCGGGTAACTTTTGAATATAGCGATAGTCGATGTTTAGGTGAGTAGTATAACCACCGAATCGCACAACACCCATCACTTTTTCATTTATTTTCAGATTAGTAATACCTGAGCCTATTTTAACAACTTTTCCGGAATACTCAAGTCCGGGAATAAAACTGCCTTTTGGCGTAGCACTGTAAAGTCCCTGTATTGCAAAGAGATCGGCAAAGTTTAAACCAATTGCTTTCAGTTCAACGGTTACTTCATTCTCTGCAGGTTCAGAAATTACTTCCTCAATCAATTTTAAATTATTAATGGAACCTGCTTTTTTAATCCTGTATGCTTTTCTTTTCATCATTTCAATTAAAAAATCCTCTAATCATTTCTAATTCTATTTTCATTCCACATCATTCAGCTTTTATAACAGTACCAATTTTAGCAGCTTCGTTAAACAGTTCCTCAGTCAGAATAATGTTATCATTTATATTCACACCTGCTTGCTTTAATCCTTTTGCAAGCCAGGTATTGCAAGTGTTAAAAAGATAGTACTCACCGTTGGCTTTAAAGAATTTTACTCTGCCTAGTCCGCTTTCACTTAATAAAACATGATTTCCATTACTTTCTCTGTATATAGTATTACTGATGAATATTAATATCTCATCCAATTGCTTTTGTGTTATTGCTATTTTGATTACGATTTCTGAGATATCAAAATATGATTCTTTAGAAATACCAATCCCTTCTATCCTTAGAGTACTTGGTGTACAGTAAAATAATGCTTTAAAAGCTAAACCAGCATCGAAATCAGGATATTGATAAAATTCTTCATCCCCCCACCCGAAATCAATAATATTAAATTTGTTGAACAACGTTACTTCCGGTAATATTAAGGAGTCTATATCACCTCTATTTATAACAATGGCAGTGTGCCAGTATTGTTTGATAAGATAAATAGCTAGAGAATCTTTATCCGTTTTTTCAATTTCCCTCTCAGCGATTAACGGCGGAGAGGTATGTAAAAAGAAGAATATAACCGGAAAGATTACTAAGTTGAGCATAAGTAATTCAACTCATTGTTAGTGTTAAATTTAAGGTGATTAAAATTGAAAATCATTTCATTTATTACACTATTTTTTCTATTCTCTATTTACAATAACAACACTGATACATTTGCTCAGTCGGATGGAAGATATACAATAGTAATTCATGGAGGGGCAGGGTATATTTCACCTGATATATCAAAGGAAGTTAAGGATGCGTATTTAAATTCATTAACTAGAGCTCTTGTTGTAGGAAAGCAAATTTTAATTGATGGTGGAACAAGTTTAGATGCCGTTGAACAGGTGATAAGATTTTTTGAAAATGATACACTGTTTAATGCCGGTAAGGGTGCTGTCTTTACATCAATTGGTACACATGAGTTAGATGCATCGATTATGAATGGAAGTGATCTTTCCACGGGAGCAGTTGCAGGAGTTAAAATAATAAAAAATCCAATTTCACTTGCCAGACTTGTGATGGAAAGAACCCCACATGTATTATTTGCTGGTGAAGGTGCAGATAACCTGGGGATGAAGTTTGAAGTGGAAATTGTAGATAATGCTTATTTTGAGGTTTATAAGCGTTACCAGCAATGGAAATTAAAACAACGAGAAGTAATTAAAGGTACAGTAGGCTGTGTTGCAATTGATAGTTTTGGAAATATTGCAGCAGGCACTTCTACCGGGGGATTGACCGGGAAATGGCCCGGCAGAGTTGGCGATTCTCCTCTTATTAATGCCGGAACATATGCAGATAATAATACGTGCGGTGTTTCAGGAACAGGGCAGGGTGAATTGTTTATTCGCAATACTGTTGCATACAATATCTCAGCTTTAATGAAGTTTAAAAATTATACATTAGAAGAAGCTGCACAAGAAATTGTATTTAACGTGCTTCCTGAAGGAAGTGGTGGTATTATAGCTGTAGATAAAGATGGGAACTTTTCATTTACCTTTAATACAACAAGCATGCTTCGGGGAGTTGCAAACTCCGAAGGTATTTTTGAAACAGCAATCTGGAAATAAAAATGAAAGGAGTTATATGAGACCGGAACGTGGCGATTACCCGGAATATTATGATCGTTATATGGTAATGGTTGAAAGCGGAGATATAGTTAAAGTGATGGAAAATCAATTACAAACTACTGGAAATTTTTTTAACTCTATAACGGAAGAGCAGGGAGACATTGCTTACGCTGAGGGTAAATGGACTGTTAAAGAAGTAATCGGACACGTAAATGATACGGAGAGGATAATGGCATATCGTGCACTGGCAATTGCC
>JARRKK010000323.1:0-5374 GCA_037388105.1 Ignavibacteriaceae bacterium
GCACAAGGCAAATACATTTTACTTATAAATCCTGATACAATAATTAGCGAGGATACATTCGGTAAATTGCTGAGCTTTTTTGAAAATAATCATAATGCAGGATTAGTTGGTTGTAAAATATTAAACCCCGATGGTTCTTTACAGCTTGCCTGCAGAAGAAGTTTTCCCGGACCCTGGACATCCTTTTGTAAGGTAACGGGGCTCAGCAATCTTTTTCCTAATAGCAAGCTATTCGCACGTTATAATCTTACTTATCTAAGTGAGGATCAAACATACGAGGTTGATGCGATATCAGGTTCATTTATGATGATGAGAAAAGAAGTGTATGATAAGGTTGGAGGATTTGATGAGGAATTTTTTATGTACGGTGAAGATCTTGATTTATGCTATCGCATTCAGAAAACCGGTTACAAAGTTTTTTACGTTCACAATACTCAAATTATCCATTACAAAGGAGAAAGCACAAAGCGCAGCAACTTGGATGAAACCAACATGTTTTACAATGCGATGCATTTGTTTGTAAAGAAGCATTTGTCCAGCTCGTTAATTGTTGAAGCAATTCTCCGTTTGGCCATCGGAGTCAGACAAATTTTTACGTTTCTAGGTAAAATTAAACTTGCCTTACTATCAGCAATAATTGATTTGCTGCTCTTTAATATATGTTTCTTCCTTGGAGAACGAATCTATATAAATTATAGTAATTGGAAAGGATTTGAGTCACCCGATTATTTAGTTATTTACACAATACCAGCATTAATTCATATCACAATTGCGGCATTTGCAGGAGTTTATAAAAGAGATACTCTTTCTATTTTAAGGAATATATTTGCCGTTTTGGTTAGTTTTATAATTCTCACTTCTATTACTTTCTTCTTCAAGCAATTTGCTTATAGCAGAGCGGTTGTTTTAATATCATATGTCTTACTCATATCCTCAACAACTATTTGGAGGATAATGTTAAAGCTTGTTTTTAGGGTTGGAATTAATATTGACGATATTAGCCGAAGTCGAACTTTAATTGTCGGAACAAATAGTAACGCAGTTAAGATTGCAAATAAATTAAAATTAAAAAGAACGGATTATCATAGTGTTGCAGGATTAGTTGGGAAATATCATAAAGATTTAGGCAAAAAAATTGATTCGTTTGAAATTATTGGTAGCCTTGAAAATATTGGAAAAGTGATAAAAGAATATAAAATCAGTGAAGTGATTTTTTCTTCGGAAGATTTAAATTATAGTGAAATGATGACAGTAGTTGCTAATTGTCAGAATGAGCCTGTTGAATTTAAAATAAGTGGGACTGAGTTGGATTTTATCGTTGGTAAAACATCCGTTTCGATGCTGGATGATATACCACTTATTGAGGTTCATTATAACATTTCAAGTTACACTATGAAATTCTTAAAGCGTCTATTCGATTTATCCCTTGGGTTATTTGTTTTGTTTTTCGTTTATCCTTTTATATATTTCCTTACAAAGCTTAGTAATAACGAATCAGAGTTCCGTTCGTTTATTATTTCTGTACCATCGGTAGTTGTCGGTAAAAAAAGTTTTGTGGGTCCACAAAAAGCATATTCTGATAAGACAATTTTTATGGGTAAACAGGGACTGACGGGTTTTTGGAAATTAGAAAATAATAGTGATGCAGAGTTGGAAAAATTAGATTTCTATTACGCAAAAAATCAAAATATCTGGCTCGATATTGACATACTTGGACGTACAATTAATAAAATGTGGAGCAAGAAAGAAAACTAATGGGAAAAACGATTTTAGAATTTGAAAAACCAATCTACGAACTTGAGGAAAAATTAGCCGAGATGAAACATTCATCCAGCAGTTTAGACATTGAAAAAGATGTCGCAAGGCTGGAATCAAAAGTAGCACAGCTAAAGTCTGAATTATATAAAGGTTTAACAAGATGGCAAAGAGTACAGCTTGCACGTCATCCGGATAGACCCTTCACATTAGATTATATAAATTTGATGACAGAAGGATTTTTAGAGTTGCATGGTGATAGACACTATGCGGATGATAAAGCAATTGTAGGTGGATTTGCAAAGTTGGAAAAATATAAAGTGATGATTATCGGACAGCAGAAAGGAAGAGATACAAAATCGAATTTATATAGAAACTTTGGTATGGCGAATCCTGAGGGTTATCGTAAAGCTCTTCGTTTGATGAAACTAGCTGAGAAGTTTAACAAACCAGTAATAACAATGATTGATACTCCGGGTGCATATCCGGGTCTGGAAGCTGAGGAAAGAGGACAGGCCGAGGCGATTGCAAAGAACTTATATGAGATGAGTAAACTAAAAGTTCCTATAATTGTTGTTATAATAGGTGAAGGTGCTAGCGGTGGCGCATTGGGTATTGGGGTTGGTGATAGAATTTTAATGCTGGAAAATTGTTGGTATTCAGTAATCAGTCCCGAATCTTGTTCAAGTATTCTGTGGCGTAGCTGGGAATATAAAGAACAGGCTGCAGAAGCTTTAAAATTAACTGCTCCGGATCTTTTAGAACAAAAAATTATTGACAGAATTATCCCTGAACCACTTGGAGGGGCTCATATAAATCCAGCAGCAACAGCGGCTACACTTAAAAATGCAATTTTTGAAGAATTAGAAAATTTGATGAAAATAAAACCTGAAAAATTATTGGAGGAAAGGATAGAAAAGTTTGGAAGCTTGGGCGAGTATATTGAGTAATAAATAATATTTAAGCCTTAATAATTTTTAACTTATTTTAAATCCCGAATCATTCGGGATTTTTTTATTTTATCAATGAAATATGCTATTACATAAAACTAATATTCGTATTCGTTATGCGGATACTGACCAGATGCAGTTTGCTTATAATGGGAAATATTTTGAATACTTTGAGGTGGGTAGAACCGAGTTGATGCGAGATCAAAATTTAACTTATAAAACAATTGAAAAAAATGGTTATATGTTGCCGGTACATTCGGTATTTATCAGCTATAAGAGCCCCGCATACTATGATGAACTAATTGAAATAGAATCGCGTGTTGAGAAAATGCCTGAATTAAAAGTGCATATTGATCATACTGTAAGAAGTACTGAAAGAGACATTTTAATTTGCGAACAGATCATTTACGCATATATCGCAATACTTAATATAGTTTACATATATGGGATGGATTCGGCTTTTTTAAAGTTTGCTTCATTAAAGGAGTTAAACGATAACAAAGAAAATTTTTCTACACCATATATTTCTGTATTTACCTCATCTTTACTGTTTAGTTTTTTAATCATCTATTTCAGAAAATCGCTTTCCATCGAGCTGGGAATTCCTGATGATTATCAATTCTTATTCTATCTTGCTGCACTCATAATATTTTTGGACTCAAACAGCTCGATTCCATTTTTAGCATTAAGATTAAAAAGAGAAGTTAAAAAATTTTCTGTTTTTAAAATCATTAATATCTGTACAAATCTTGGATTAAATCTCATTTTAATTTTAATATATCATTGGGGTATTGAAGCTATATTTTTTAGTAATATAATTGCCTCACTTGTGTCACTTATATTACTTTCCCCGACAATATTCCGTTACTTAAAATTTAGTTTTAACATTCAGATATTCAAGCGATTTATAAAATTTGGACTGCCTTATTTACCTGCCGGTCTTGCTGTGATGGTTGTTCAGGTTATAGATGTTCCTATATTACAAAAACTAACTGATTTAAAAACTGTTGGGATATATAAAGCCAACTACAAGCTTGGCATTTTTATGATGCTGTTTGTTAATATGTTCCAGTATGCATGGCAACCCTTTTCATTTCCAGGTTGCAGGTTATTCATTGATTGGTTCGGCTTACTGGAGTGGTTTAGGAATAGTCCCGATTATTCTGTTAGCATATTTGATCAATGGTATCTATGTTATATTTTCTGCAGGAATTTATATCGAAGAGAAAAGTTTATATGTGCCTTTCATTGCGGGTGCAGGCGCACTTTTAAACATAGTTGCGAACATTATTTTAATTCCGGTACTAGGAATATATGGAGCCTCGCTCGCAACAATTGCTGCATACTTTATTATGGCTGTCGGGTATTATATTGTAACACAGAAATTTTATCATATTCATTATGAATGGGATAAGATAATTAAAATATTTATGGGGATAATATTTGCTGGTTTATTCTATTACTTCCTGATCGTTGATAACTACTATATTGCAATTGTAGAGAAAATAATTCTGTTAATTGCATTTATCTTTTATCTCTATTTATTTGCTGTTGATAGGAATGAAATAAAAACAATAAAAACAAAATTGAAGGAATCACGCAGAAATTAAAATATGCAGACGAAATTATTGATAAAATTTAAACGTCTTTCTAAAGATTTTGATCACGTTCCATTACCTGCTTATTCAACTGAGGGCAGTTCCGGAATGGATATCCGGGCTGCAATAATCAAACCTTTACGTTTAAAGCCAATGACAATAGAACTGGTCTCTACTAATTTAGCGGTTGAAATTCCATTGGAATTTGAACTGCAAGTCCGGCCTCGCAGCGGTTTGGCAGCAAAGCATGGAATAGGAATATTAAACTCACCCGGCACTATTGATTCCGATTACAGAGGAGAAATAAAAATCATCATTATTAATTTTGGTAAAGATGATTTCATCATCCAGTCCGGGGACCGGATTGCACAATTAGTGGTTTCGAAAATTTATAGAGCAAAATTGGAAGAGGTTGAAGAATTGAATTTGAGTAAGAGAGGAGTGGGAGGTTTTGGTCATACCGGTAAGTCCTAAACATAATGAAATAAAAAGAAAATTATAAGTCTATTTAATCCGTATCATATCCCACTTGAAATTTCCTCTCCTTTTTCATTAAACTTCAAACAAGAATTTTCCAAATTATTGACGCACTTATTCCTTATTAATTTTTTAGTTACTTTGATTCGTGTCTGAATTTATCCATCTACATAATCATTCGCATTATAGCTTACAGGATGGCGCCTGCACTGTTGAAGCGATTGTACAGGCAGCTAAAAAATTTAACATGCAATCCGTTGCTCTAACCGATCACGGTGTAATGTATGGCATTGCTGAGTTCTATAATACGGCCACCAAGGCCGGTATTAAACCTATTCTTGGGATGGAAGCTTATATAGTTGATGAAGGCAGCAGGTTTAAAAAGTCTAGTAATTATGGAGGGAATGGTACAAAGAAAAGAAAACATTACAATCATCTTATTTTACTCGCGAAAAATAAACAGGGATATAGAAACCTTTCAAAATTATCCACACTCGGTCACACTGAAGGTTTTTACTATAAGCCTAGAATTGATTTAGAACTGCTGAAGCAATATAGCGATGGATTGATTTGCACAACAGCATGCATTGGTGG
>JARRKK010000324.1:0-3101 GCA_037388105.1 Ignavibacteriaceae bacterium
AACGCTGATTAGTTACGGAGAAGCATGGTTTCCATGGTATATGAGACGATTAGCTGAGCGCCCGGCAAATGTTGGTTTTGTACTAAAAAATATTTTAAGTAGTTAAATATAAATCTATATAACACAACAAATAATCTTAGTATGCTCAAAGGAATTTATCCACCATTAACCACACCATTTCAGGATAATGAAGTTTCATATAACAAGTTAATAGATAATCTAAAAATATATGAAACGAAGAAACTAAGTGGTTATGTGGTATTTGGTTCGAACGGCGAAAGTGCTTTTCTTACAAAAGAAGAAAAACTAAAAATGATATTCACAATTCGGGAGCACGCAAAGGGTAATAAAACCATTATTGCTGGAACCGGGCTTGAATCGATTAATGAAACAATTGCTTTGTCAAATGATTCAGCTAAAAACGGAGCCGATTATGCACTTATTATAACTCCCTCGTTCTTTAAATCTGCTATGAATCATGACGCATTAGTGGAATATTATACTATAATTGCTGACTCCATTTCTATCCCCGTGATTATGTACAATGTAACAAAATTTACGAATGTGAATATTGAAGTTGAAACGATAGCCAGTCTTTCGAAACATCCGAATATAGTTGGACTTAAAAACAGTACCGAAAATATAGCTCAAATATCGGAAGCAATTTATAACACACCGGAAGATTTTACTATACTTGCAGGTACAGGTTCAATATTATTATCGGCAATGAATTCTGGTGCTGCCGGTGGTGTGCTTGCACTGGCAAATATAGCACCGGATGAATGTATAGCAATCTATGAATTATTCAACCAGGGAAAAGTGGATGAAGCCCAAACATTTCAGAATCGTATGCTTGCAGTAAACAAAGCCATTACTGCAACATATGGTGTTGCAGGATTAAAAACGGCTATGGATCTTTTAGGATATTACGGTGGGTTGCCGAGAAAACCACTGCAACGTCTTGTTTCAAATCAAATTAATAATTTGAAGTCAATTTTATTAAATGCCGGATTATTAAAATAATTTATTAAAGCAATTCAATGACATTAAATTTATTTACACCAATTAATCGACTCCTGATGGGTCCAGGTCCATCTAATGTGCATCCCAGAGTTTTAAAAGCAATAAGTCAGCCAACAATTGGTCATCTTGATCCACAGTTTATTGGTTTGATGGATAACATTAAATCATTACTCAGGTATGCATTTCAAACTGAAAATGAAGTAACATTTGCAGTTTCAGGACCAGGTTCTGTAGGTATGGAAACCTGTTTGGTTAATCTGATCGAACCTGGTGATAAAGTGATTGTTTGTATTAATGGAGTTTTTGGTGGAAGGATGAAAGATATAGTTGAACGATGCGGCGCTACTCCAATTGATGTCACAGCACCCTGGGGCTCTGCAATTGATCCGGGTGAACTTGAAGATAAGTTGAAACAGAATAAAGATGTACATTTGGTAGCATTTGTCCATGCCGAAACATCAACCGGTGCAAAGAGTGATATAAAAACACTTGCAGAAATAGCACACAAATTTGATTGCATTACGGTTGCCGATACTGTAACATCTTTAGGAGGCATACCGCTACAAATTGATGAATGGAGAATCGATTGTACATATTCAGGTACACAAAAATGTTTGTCATGTCCTCCGGGACTTTCCCCTGTTTCATTTAACCAACGTGCAGTTGATAGAATAATAAATAGAAATTCAAAAGTGCAGAGTTGGTTTATGGATATAAATTTAATTTTAGATTATTGGGGAAATGGTGCTAAAAGAACTTATCATCATACAGCACCCATTAATTCGTTATATGGATTACATGAGGCTTTATTGATATTAAAGGAAGAAGGACTCGAACAATCGTGGGAACGACATAAATTAAACGGTCAAAAACTCATAACAGAGCTGGGAAGTATTGGCTTGCTGCCTTACGTAAAAGCAAATGAACGTCTTCCGGAACTAACATCGATAGCAGTACCTTCAGAAGTTGATGAATCAAAGGTAAGAAAACAATTATTAGAAGAGTATAATATTGAAATTGGAGCCGGACTTGGGGAGCTTGCGGGAAAAATCTGGCGCATCGGTTTAATGGGATACACCTCAACAGAAAAAAACGTTAACACTTTTGTTAATGCAATAAATGATATACTGGAAAATAAGTAATCCAGCCAACACGTCACTATAATTTCAGCAAAAATTGTTACAAATTTTTAGAATGATTATATCCGGAAGTTACGATAGGTTTACAATAATCTTTTCGCTTACCCTTTATAAATGATAGAAAATCACCTAACATCAGAAGAAATTTCAAATCTTTTAAATGAATAAAGCTCTAATGAAATCAAATATATTACTGGTTTTAACTGCAATGATATGGGGATTTGCGTTTGTTGCACAACGAAGTGGAATGGAACATCTCGGTCCGTTTACATTTAATGCAATAAGATTTTCTCTTGGGGGAATTTCACTTATTCCACTACTTCTGCTAAATCAAAAAAGAAAGTTTGATAACAATAAATTCTTACCTTTTTTAAAAGATAAAATACTCTTAAAAGGTGGTGTAGTCGCTGGAATTATTCTATTTCTCGGTGCTTCTTTGCAGCAGTATGGTATTGTATATACTTCAGCAGGTAAAGCCGCATTTATTACAGGACTTTATATCATACTTGTTCCAATCCTCGGAATGATGTTCAAACATAAAACATCCTACGGAACCTGGATTGGTGCGGTGGTTGCAACCCTTGGACTGTATCTACTGACTGTTAGAAATGATTTTACTATTGATCCGGGAGACATTTTAGTTTTGATAAGTGCATTTTTCTGGGCAGCTCACGTTCTTTGGATAAGCCATGTTTCACCAAAAACAGATCCGATCCAATTGGCATTTTTTCAGTTTATGATATGCTCAATTTTAAGTTTAATAATAACATTGTTTATAGAGGTTTCAACAATACAAAATATTATTGATGCTATGTTTCCTATACTATATGCCGGACTTGCATCTGTGGGAATTGCTTACACACTTCAGGTGGTTGCACAACGTAATGCACATCCTTCCCACGCTGCAATAATAATGAGTCTCGAAGCTGTGTTCGGTGT
>JARRKK010000325.1:0-510 GCA_037388105.1 Ignavibacteriaceae bacterium
GGGACCGGGAATGTAGGAGCACATAATATTTATGAAATTACTAACTCGAAGATGTTGGGTATTATTGTAATGATAATAGATATGGCAAAGGGTTCACTGAGTGCATTAATACCACTATTCATTTTTGGTGATGTTTTTATTTATCCTGCAATCGCATCTATTTTTGCAATTTTCGCTCACTGTTTTAATCCAACAATAAAATTCAAGGGTGGTAGAGGATTAGCAACAACAGCAGGAGTTACAATAATTATATTTCCTTACTTATTGGTTATATGGGTAATATTATGGTTGCTGTTCTATATGATTAAAAAAGATATTTCATTGGGTAATATTTCCGCGACAATATTTACAGGTATAATCTTTTTAACTACAACTGATATAGCAATAAAATACGCCTACCCAATGCCCAGCTCTAAATCAGCTTTAGTATTATTTGTAATATCCATTTTATTATTAATATTTATAAAACATATTGAACCTCTGAATGAAATAATTGGTAAAAAATCAATA
>JARRKK010000325.1:525-4989 GCA_037388105.1 Ignavibacteriaceae bacterium
GTTGTATTAGGAAAGCCTAAGAATTTAAATGTTGGGAGTGTAAAATATCAACAGAACAATAATGCCAATGAAGAGATTTCTAAATCAAGAAGAAATATTATAACTGAAACAGTAAAACTTGTCAGTCCCGCTGTTGTTGGTATAAATGTAATTGAAATTCAGCAATATCGTGATCCTTATGGTTCTTTTTTTGATGATCCATTTTTCAGGCAATTTTTTGGCGACCGTAGAACCCGGAGTCGTGAAGTGAAGGAACTCGGTTCAGGCTATATAATTTCACCCGATGGATATATTGTTACTAACGACCATGTTGCTGGACAGGCAACAGAAATAAAAGTTACTCTAACAGATGGTAATACGTACGATGCCAAATTAATTGGCTCTGATCAGGTATCGGATATTGCACTCCTCAAGATTGATGGTAAAAATCTTCCGTTTATGAAATTTGGCGATTCTGATGATATAATAATCGGTGAATGGGTAATAGCGCTTGGTAACCCGTTTGGACTATTTGAAATAAATAATCAACCTACTGTTACTGTTGGTGTTATTAGTGCACTCGGTATGAACCTGGAACCAATCAATGACAGATATTATTTAAATATGATTCAAACAGATGCAGCAATTAATGGTGGAAATAGTGGAGGACCACTAGTAAACAGTCTGGGTGAGATTATCGGCATGAACACACTTATTTTTACTGCTGGAACCCAGGGAAACATTGGATTGGGATTTGCAATTCCTATCAATAAAATTAAACAAATTGTTGATGTGCTTAAAGTTAAAGGAAAGATAGAGCGTGATTTTGAAATAGGAATGAAAATACAATCAATTGATGAAACTATTGCAAAGTATTACGATCTTAAACAAACAAGAGGGGTTATAGTAACAAAAGTCTATCCCGGTACACCTGCTGAGAAAGCAGGAATACAAGTTGGGGATATCATTCTAAAAATTGAAGACTTCCAAATAATTAATGATAATACAATATTTGGAGTATTTTATGAATTCAGAACCGGACAAAAAGTTGATTTATTAATACTCCGGGACGATAAGGAAATTCACAAAAAAATGGTTCTGGAAAGAAAGAAATGATTGAACGCTACACATTACCTGAAATGGGTAAAATCTGGGAGGATGAATTTAAATATTCCACATGGCTCCAAATTGAAATACTTGCTTGCGAAGCTCGTGCAAAATTAGGCGAGATACCTAATAAGGACGTAGAAGTAATTAAAAGTAAGGCGAAATTTGATGTAAAGAGAATTCTTGAAATTGAAGAGACTACAAAACATGATGTGATAGCTTTTTTAACAAATGTTGCTGAGTATGTTGGAGATGAATCACGTCACATTCATTATGGAATGACCTCTTCCGATATACTTGACACCACACTCTCACATCAAATGAAATATGCCGGTAACTTAATCTTAAAACGCTTGCATGATCTTAAGGATTCAATTAAAGCAAGAGCTATAGAACATAAAAACACTGTATGCATTGGCAGATCCCATGGAATTCATGCAGAGCCGACAACAATGGGTTTGAAGTTTGCTTTGTGGTACGAAGAAATAAAAAGAAATATAATCCGTCTAAAAGATGCTATTGATGCAATTAGTGTTGGACAAATATCCGGTGCTGTAGGCACTTTTGAACACTTATCACCTAAAGTTGAAGAGTATGTATGCGATAATTTGGGACTAAAACCTGCTAGTGTTTCAACTCAAGTCATTCAGAGAGACAGACACGCTCAATTTATGTGTACACTTGCAGTTATAGGATCGACTTTAGAAAAAATAGCTGTTGAAATCAGACATTTACAGAGAACTGAAGTGCTGGAAGCAGAAGAATATTTTTCAAAAGGTCAGAAAGGTTCTTCAGCAATGCCGCATAAACGAAATCCGATTGTTAGCGAGCGTGTCACCGGTTTAGCACGTGTTTTAAGAGGTAACTCAATTACGGCTTTAGAAAATGTAGCTTTATGGCATGAACGAGATATCTCGCATTCATCTGTTGAAAGGATTGTGGTACCCGACAGTTGTATTGCATTGGATTATATGCTGCATCTTATGATAAAATTATTGAAGAATCTAATAATCTATCCGGAAAATATGTTAAGGAATTTAAATCTCACAAGAGGTCTTATATATTCCCAAACGGTATTATTAAAGCTTATTAATAAAGGAGTATTAAGAGAAGATGCTTACAAAATTGTACAAACTTCGGCGATGAAAGTTTGGGGAGATGATTCAAAAAATCTGAAGGATGAATTATTAGCATCCAAAGCCGTAATGAAGTTGTTAAATAAGCAAGAAATTGAAAACATCTTTAATAATGATAGAATATTAAACCAGGTTGATTATATATTTAACAGATCTGTGCTAAAAGATTAAGCATATGATTTCAATTCTCCTTTAATTCTTTCCGTTTATCAATTTTTACTTTTTTAGAAAGATGATTATCATATTTTGGCACGATTGAATACATAATATAAAAATCAAGGCGAAATGTACTTGCTGCAATAGAATATCAGGATTTATTATTCAATTTTTATAGAGCTAATTAAACACTATTTTATTATTAATTAAAAGTGAAAGTAAATAAGAAATATCTATTTAGGCTTATGAAAATTACTTTAGTTATAGCGGTAACCGCCTTAGTAGCAAATATTTATTTTGCCGAACCCGTACTTAATAACTTGAGTGTACCCGTTGAAAGCGATACAAGTAAGAGCATTGAACCAAAAAATTACTACACTCTTGAAGACCAACTTATTAACATTGTCTTATCCCGGTACCATTATAATAAATTTGAACTGAATGATTCGCTATCATCAAATATTTTTGATAGGTACATAATCTCTCTCGACCATACAAAAATTTATTTCATCGAATCCGATATTGAATCATTAGAAAAGTACAGATATGTTCTGGATGACGATATACAGGCAGGGAATGTTGAACCATTCTATGATATCTTTAATGTCTATCTGCAACGAATGCAGGATCGGGTAACATACCTAGATACTATTCTTAGTAAAGAGTTCGATTATTCTATAAACGAAGAACTACTTATTAATAGAAAAAATGTGGACTGGTCTGACAAATTATCTTTCACCCATCACATCAGATAATTTTAAAATTGATATGAGTCTTTCATTGGAAGGAATTGGTGCTCGCCTTCAAACTGAAAATGGATATACTAAAATTGTAGAGATAATTCCCGGTGGGCCGGCATTTAAATCAAATAAGCTGCACGTTGATGATAAGATTGTAGCTGTTGCGCAGGATGATAATGGTGAATTTGTTGATGTTGTTGGATGGCGTATTACCGATGTGGTTCAATTAATTCGTGGACCGAAAGAATCTGTGGTAAGACTGCAGGTAATAACATCTGACAAAGCTCTAAGTTCCACTCCTGTAGAAATCAGTTTGGTTAGAGATAAGATAATATTAGAAGCACAGTCAGCAAGCAGTTCTACATTAGATATTATGAGTGATGGTAGACCATATAAGTTTGGAGTAATAACTATTCCAAAATTTTATAGTGATTTTGAAGGGCAGAGATTAGGTGAGAAAGATTTCAGCAGTACTTCACGCGATGTTAAAAAATTGTTAGAGGAATTAGAAACAAAAAACGTTAATGGGATAATAATTGATTTACGAAACAATGGCGGCGGCTCTCTTGATGAGGCTGTTAAAGTAACAGGATTGTTTATTGAAGAAGGTCCGGTCGTTCAGGTAAAGGATATGAATGGGAATATTGTTATTGACCGTGATACTGATCCAAGCATAATTTATAATGGTCCTTTGGTTGTGCTTGTAAATCGTTTCAGCGCATCAGCATCAGAAATATTTTCTGGTGCAATACAGGACTTTGGACGTGGGATTATAGTTGGTGATAATACTTATGGTAAGGGCACCGTACAGAATCTAATTGATCTGAATCGAATTAAATCGGGGAATGGTTATAAACTCGGGCAGGTTAAAATAACTATAGCTAAGTACTATAGAATAGACGGTAGCAGTACCCAGCGTCTGGGAGTAATTCCGGATATTATATTTCCTTCTCCTATTTCACCGGAAGAATTTGGGGAAAGCAGTCAGTCTAATGCTCTTCCATGGGATAAAATAGATGCAGCAGATTTTGAAATGTATTTCGATCTCACTTCCCTCCTGCCTGAATTGAGAAAACAATCACAGCAAAGAACAGAGGCTGACGAAGAGTTTGAATATCTCAAGGAAGATATTTTGGAGTATAATGAATCGTTGAAGAATGATTACATCTCCTTGAATGAGGATATAAGAAAGAAGGAAAAAGAAGAGAAGGAACAGAGAGAATTTGAACGTGAAAACGAAAGAAGAAAAAAGCAGGGTTTGAAACTTCTTGAAAGAGGAGAAACTCCTAAGGAGAATGAGGAGGAAGATGTTGATCCATTTTTAAATGAATGTGCTCAAATTTTAG
>JARRKK010000326.1:0-3096 GCA_037388105.1 Ignavibacteriaceae bacterium
CTATTGGGATAGCCATAAATAATATTCCTTTTCCTTATTGTAAATTTACAAAATGGCACAAATATGGCACTCAATGATTTACCATATTTGTTAACCTATTTATTTATAAGGAATTATAAGGAATCTGCGGAGAGAGTGGGATTCGAACCCACGGTACCCGTGAGGGTACACACACTTTCCAGGCGTGCCAATTAAACCACTCTTGCATCTCTCCTAAAAAAAGAATATAAATATAATTAAATACACAAACTCAACCAACGAAATGAATGAAACTAAAATGAATATTTGATTTGATGAAATTATGGATGCAGTTTACGTTGTGTTGTCCAACTAGCTAAGAATGAATTCTAAATATATTTTCATTTGAATTATATATTTTATATTAAATATGAGTGTGTCCTGCGAATATCTATTCATGGGTGCTTTAGAACCAATTAGAATCCTACTGATTAAGTACCTTAATATGTAATTTTATTAATCGATACATTTGAAATATGCCAATTAGGCAATTAATTTTCTTTATAGATGAGATATGAGATCGGTTTATTTTAAGAGAATCATTTTCAATGGCTCAATGTATGCATCAGCAACTATTCTATAGATATAAGTTCCGTTTGGTAAGTGGTCTGCATTAAAATTAATTTCATAAACCCCAGATTCTTTTTTCTCATCTAACAAAACTGCAACTTTGGCACCAAGTATATCATATACGGTTAAGATTACTTTACTTTCATGTGGTAGCTGGTATCTTATATTAGTACTTGGATTAAATGGGTTCGGATAGTTCTGAGCTAATGAAAAATGATCAGGTACTTCAACTTCAACCTTAACAATTTCAGAATAGGTTGATGTTCCATCAAAATCGAATTGCTTCAATCTATAATAATAGGTAACGGATTTTAATTCAGCATCCCGGAATTTGTAACTATTAGATTCTGTTGAATTACCACTACCGTCAACAAATCCCTGATTTACCCAGTTATCTTGCTTATCTTTATTTTCACTTCTTTCAATATCCCATCCACTGTTGTTTGTTTCTGAAGAGGTTGTCCAATGTAAAGTTACACACCTACCATCTGGTACAGCAGTAAAGGATGAGAGTTCTACAGGAAGTGAATTTGATAAAGCTAAATAAGCATCTATTCTTCCCCAGCCATAGTATTTGTCCCAACCAGGTGTATCCTCTGACTGAGGTCCAATTTGATCGTGAGCAGTATATTTTAATCTATTATATATTTCTTGTAAATCTAAGGATGGATCTAAACCTAACATTAAAGAAATTAATCCGGATACCATTGGTGTTGCCATTGAAGTTCCACTCCAATATGATGTCCGATTAGGATTAGAATAATTCAATCCAATAATGTTATCTCCGGGAGCAACAAAATCAATGTGATTACCATAGTTACTTCCTCCACCCCAACAAAATGGGTGAGCTCTTTCATCAACATTGTTTAATGCCCCCACAGATATTACATTATCATAAGCTGCAGGGTATTGTGTAACTTCATTATTATAATTCATCATACACGCTACAATGATCGAACCTGAACTAATAGCGTATTCCACAGCCTCCTGATCTTCGGGTGTAAAATCTCCCTCTTCTCCCCCGAAACTCATATTTAATACTCTTGCCCCATTGTCAACAGCCATAAGTATTCCTTCCCACCACCAGGAACCATAACCAATATTATGCTCATCAAGTATTTTAATTGGCATTATTTTGCAATTCCAATCCACTCCTGCAATTGTATGATTATTATTTCCGGTAGCGGCTAAAATACTTGTTACATTTGTTCCATGACCATGATCATCAGTAGGTTTATCATCATCATTTGCAAAATCGTATCCGGATATAACTCTTCCGCTAAACTCTGATGCGTTTAAGGGTATACCGGAATCCAAAATCGCAACTATAATATCTTCACTTCCAGTTGTTATATCCCACGCGCCGGTTATATTTATATCAGCACCCGGTAGTCCATTTCCACCGCAACCATTTTGACCCGTATTTTTAAATCCCCATTGGTCATCAAAATTGGGATCATTAGGTATTAATTCAGATTGAATGCCGTCACCTTTTATAAGCCAATCATATTTAACATATTCAAATTCTTGTGAGTTCTTTAACTTTTGAAGAGCTTTTTCGAGCTCATTATTATTCTGAAAATCAATAAAGTAAACCCGTTCTACATTTTTTGAAAGTGGTGAATTGGAAGTGAAAGGTTTAGCCGGTTTTATCGATGAAATTTTATATTCATTAAAAAAAGAAAATATTTCTGGTTTATGTAGAACTTCCTGACTTTCAATTTTATTAGAGTAATTTAGAACTGAGATTTGTCTAAGACTCCTATACATTTCGGAAGATTCTGTAAACTTAACTATTAATCGTGTAGGCTTATATTCAGAAATTATTTGCTGAGCAGCAGAAGAATTTGTTAACAAGAATTGAAGACAGAGGCAAAAACCAAAATTTAATATTATAGGATTTGCTCTCATCATAGTATTAAAATGAATTTAATTTACATCAAATAAGATAAGGTACTATAGCAATTATTCCCATTAATGAATATTCTATACTCAACAATTTGAAGACAATAACAGGTTGGAATAAACTCGTTAATACTATTTCTCGCTCACATCTTCCCTCAAAATGTATAGCTTATACTAGATCAACGGATACAAAGGTTACAAAATAAATTTACAATTGCAAGAAAATAACTCCAACAAACTGATTATCTTGTAAAATTGGAATCAAAGAATAATCAGCCCTTTGCAGTAGCTAGTATTCTATAACTAAAATTCATATCCTGTATTCATATTCAAGCAATAGTACGACCGGGCTTCTTTGCAAAATATAATATTTAAACGAATACTACTTTACAAGTAATGGGATAAATATCAGAACCTTCTGATGTTTCGGTTCTATTTGAATTAACCTACTTTACTGATTATTTTTACTAAAGAGTTGAGTTAGGAATAACTCATTATCAAAATTATTGTTGAAAGGATGGGAAAGAATAAAGTCGACTTGCCATCAATTCAAAACATATTTGTTTAGAAAAACTACACAATCTTGATTGCTAAAAAAGCCTT
>JARRKK010000327.1:0-5963 GCA_037388105.1 Ignavibacteriaceae bacterium
GAAGTTTTATAGTTCAAGGTTTTAAAGTTCAAAGTTTTTTATTTCGAAGTTATAATGTTTAATAGTTGGGATTCTTTTTTAAATATCGGATGAATCCGCCGATGAGATTTTTTATTTCTACACATTGGTTATATGCTAATTCGAATTCAGAGTTTGTAATATATCCCAGATCAAATGCAACATAGAGAAGTGATTGAACCTCAGAAGCAGATCGAAAAGAATAATTCAAAAAATTAATAAATGCTTTGTTCGTTTTTGAATCAAATCCTTCAGCGATATTTGACATAATTGAGACCGATGCTCTCTGTATCTGATCTTTTAATCCAAAGTCTTTACTGAAAGACTCTTTGATGGTAAAATTGTAAACTGTTTTTGTTAACTCTCTTGCTGCATTCCAGGAATCTATCTCTTCAAAACTTTTTATTTTCACTTAACCTTAAACCTCGAACTTCGAACATCCCTTAGTTAAACTCAATTAAACAAAAAACAGAGATAAGCTTTTGAACAAACACGGGAGAGAATTAAAATACTTTATAAAAACTCATTTACTAATCGCAACTGCAAAGTCCCTTACATCCTCCAGATGATTGAGATACTCATATAATTTTTGTACATCGATAATACCATATTCGTGGACTAACAAATTTCTTAGTCCAACCATTCGGATCAATCGCTTACCAAGATTTTTATCGAGGTATTTATTAGAAATAAGCAATGCTATGCAATCAGAATAATTTTCAGGCATACCAAGATTTTTTTCAGAAACATAGCTACATGCAAGATCAATAATTATCTGGATAGATTCTAACAGACCATACCTCAATCCCCACTCATCAACTTTATCAGCTTTAACATCATCAAGTGAATATTTCTTTTTAAAGCTGGTCAATACACGAAGATTTTCTTCTAACCTTTTAAGCTTATCAACTATCATTTATCAAAGACTGCAAATTTGTTTGTTGACAACCGCTTATTAAAAGCTACATCGAACATATCCCTAATGAATTTAAAGTCCAGGTAGTGCAGAAATACCGATCTTTTAAATCCTATAAAGGTTTTACTATCTCCGGTGTAAACTACGATGCCTTTGCTAAGTATTGAATAAGCAACGCACGGATTTAATTTATCCAGATTATTTAGTTTTATGAGATCAATTTTCCTATCGACTTCTTTTTCAAGTTTTAAGGCCAATTCTCCAATAGTTAACAAATCAGGTTCATTATTAAAATATATGGCAATATCCAGATCGCTTCCATACCGAACTTTAGTTTTAAGAGCAGAACCAAAAATTAATGCAAACTTAATATTTGATTGTTTACTCAAAATTGAAGCTATTTTATTTTGAACAGAAATATCCATTTTAATCTTAAGCTATTCTTACTTTTAAATTTAGAATATTATCAGGTAAATCTTAAATCCGCATTCCAGGAATCTATCTCTTCAAAACTATTTATTTTCACTAACCCTTTAACCTCGAACTTTGAACGTCGAACAAATTAACCCAGAGAAATAAAGAACAACGGTAATTGAACAGAACAAACCCCAACCATCCAATCTGCCAATCATCAAATCATCCAATCTCAGCTACCGATTGTTTGATTGATAAAGTTTTTAACCCTTTTATAGTTGAATTATTTGAAATATAGATTGTAACTCCGATGAAAACAAGGAAAAGTGGTAACTGTACCGAACCCACCCCAACCATCCACGCTTCGAATTGGGAGTGAATTAAGAATGTTAATAGGATCGCGATAAAAAATGCATTTGTTACAAAATGATTGTATGAAATAGATTGTTCGAAGTTCGATGTTCCAGGTTTGGATGAAGTAGTTCGTAGTTTTTTATTTTTAGTAAAAATGTAACCAATGGGAAGAATAAAAAAGATTAAACCGATAATACCGGATTCTTCAATTAAAGCAAGGACGCTGTTTCCTTTTTCTCTAACATATCTCTCACCTTCATAGTAACTACCGGTTCCGGGTACAATCTTGTTCGGCTCGCTTATTCCATAACCTAATCCAACTAATCCTCCAATCTTAGCTGCTTCAAAAGATGGCTCCCATAGTAAAAGTCTGCTTTCTAAAACGGTGTTAAAATCTTTCAGGAGTATTTTGTTAAATGCTTTATTTAGGGCGGGAAAAGAGAGGATAAGAATAAAGATAAAAGTAAAAAGAGAAAAGGAGATTATTAAAATTTTCCAGTTCTTTATTAATATTAAAAAAGTAAGGAAACCGGCTCCCAGACTTAACCAGGAAGCGCGGGAATAGGTTAGGGCAAGAATTAACAGGTTAGAAGCGAGAAGCAAGAAGTAAGTAGTCATTGATAAATAGTTATTAGTCAGTGGTGATTTTACTCTAATTTCTTTCCTCTTCACCATTGACTGATCACCATTTACTGGTCTCCAGAGCTTAGAGAATACTGAGGGTACAGTAAACAGTATTAAACTCCCTAAAAGATTTTGATGACCGAAGAATCCCATAAAACCTTTACCGTGTCCTCCGGTCCAGCTGTCTCCGGGAATATTTGTTATTAAAGAAAAAATAGAGAGAGCAATAATTATAATGTTTGCGGGAAGAAGATAATCAAATAAATTCTTACCGGATTCTTTCATCCATAAATAACCCCCTGATATGCATCCTGATGCAAGCAGTCCAAAATACAAGCCGCGCTCCAAACTCACAATCGGATAATCAGACCATAAAGCTGACAAGATATACCAGGCAGAAGTTACAAGCACCAAAAGTAATAAGGATAATGGGAAAGTAGAATCGGAATAATCTTTATTCCATTTAATCAAGTATGCAAATCTTATCTCTCTATAATTGATCTCTTTCAATGCAACAATGATAAAAAGTATTAAGAAAAATGGTACTGTATAGTAAATGAAATTAATTTCTTCTATACCTCTCGAAATAATTGCAATAACAAAAAGTGGTAATGTATATCTTTTAATGAAGGATGAAATGTTCAATTAGATGATGATAATTGGATACTATTATTTCTCAATAGGTGTAGTTTCTACACCGATATCCAGATCCTCATTGAATAGCAGATAGGATTTCAGATAAATACAATTGCAGTTACCAGTAAAAACCAAAAAGCAACAAGAGTTTGTTTTTCAGTTTCAGCAATCTTAAATAAATATGCATTTACAGGAAAATGGAAAATAACATATGCAGTATAACCGGATATCATTAAAGGAAATATTATAAGAAACTGGTAAGAATTTATAGACCCGGGCAATATTGATGGAAATAAGTTTACAACCGTCAATGCTAAAAGTGAATAAATTACTACTAGCGGTATATTAATCAGAAACCCTTTCTTCAATAACGAGTGATCATAATTTTCTTTTTCCGAGTAAAGCAGTTTTTCAACTATGTTACCTATATAGAATAGCGGTGCCGTTAATCCCCAGGCAAAAGTATAGGCATTTGCAATATCGAGATCAAAAAATCTGTTTACTATAAATTTATCCAACACCAGTGCAAATGGTATAGAGGAATTAATTATAAACGCAGAGAACCCGATTTTATAAAAATTTATAAGTGGTTTTGAGCCTGATTGATCATTTTTTATATAGAAGGGAAGTCCGATTAAAAACCAGGCTGCAGAGATCATCGGCAGAAGCATAAATAGATTTACATCGTACAGGTTAATCAGCGGTATCAGTAAAAGATGTAATACAGAATAGGTAAGAGTAAGAATAACATATCTGAAATAACTTCCGCTAAAAAGCAATTGAAACACATATATTGACCCAAGTACAGCAAAAATACTATAGGTAATCAGAGATAACGTTTCAGTTATTGTATTAATCGATTCTACAAATAAATTCAGTATTGTATATGCCACTATTATATTTACAATAACTGCAGCGGCTAAAAATATTCTATTTAACCTGATCCGTGTTATTGCCAGATTAAATCCTAGTCCTCCGAATAACATCAGGAGTGATGCAGTATAATAAGCCTGATTAAATCTATTGTAAGTCAGTTCATCAAAGAAGTACGCAATTATTAGAAGAACTGATTTGGTAGAAATAATTGAAGTACCAATAAGGAAAAGCTTCTTTATATCTACCGATCGATACAGATTCATAAATTAATATTCGGGTTGTTAATTATTTTATATCCCATTTTTTGTGCCAGCAGGTAAAGTCATTCAAATCCGTTAAGCTACAATTTAAAATTTTATACTAAGTATTAAAGGCTATTTATCGTCATTTTTATACCCTGTTTAAAATTTATTACAGGCTTATAATTAAGATTTTGATTCAACATTGTAATATCTGCATAGGAGTGTTTAATCTCACCAAGTCTTTTGTCAGCAAATATCGGTTTAATTTTTTTATCCAGTAATTTATTAATTTCTTTTACAAGATCATTTAGTGTAATCTGACCATGGCTGGCACAGTTCATAACTAAACCGCTTTCAACTTCTTTAGTAGCAGCTAGTAAATTTACGTCAACAACATTTTTTACAAATGTAAAATCACGTGATTGAGTACCATCACCATAAATAACCGGTTGTTTATCATTCATCATAGCATTAATAAATTTTGGAATGACCGCAGAGTACTGTGAATTAGGATCTTGTCTCGGTCCAAAAACATTAAAGTATCTTAAAATAACAGTTTCTAATCCATAAAGTTTTGAAAAAACCTTGCAATATTTTTCTCCGGCAAGTTTCGCAACTGCATAGGGGGACAGGGGATTGGGGAGCATATCCTCCTTCTTGGGTAACACCGGGTTATCACCGTAAACAGAAGATGAGGAAGCGTATACAATCCGTTTAACATTTGCAGCTTTAGCTGCATCAAGAATGTTGAGTGTTCCCATTACATTAACTTCGTTTGTTGTAATAGGATCATTTATAGAACGGGGAACGGATGGGAGCGCTGCCTGATGAAGAATAACTTCAATTCCTTCAACTGCCTGTCTAACTATATGATAACTCCGGATATCACCCTCAAGAAATTCAATATCATTTTCAAATTCTTTCAGGTTTTCCCTTTTACCGGTAGAAAAGTTATCAAGCACTCTTACCTTATGATCTTGTTTTAATAGTTCTGCAACTATGTTAGAGCCTATGAATCCTGCACCACCTGTAACTAAAAACTTCAATGTTTACCTAACCTGTTTTTTAAATTCTATAATTTACTTCTTAACTTGCCCGGTGGAATAATTGCTTTGCAAATTCCACTGGGTGAACCCTGCACCACCTGTAACTAAAAACTTCACTTATTACCACTTGAATTATTAGATTCCTTCTCCGATACCCGGCCAGTGGGATAAGAATTGAGCAATGTGAAATAATGATTTAATCTCTTTTTAATAAACATAGTACCATAAAAAGTTTTGAAAAATTTTTCCCTCTGAAGTGCATCTTCCTTACCAAGGCAAGCTTCATAATAGATTATCTTTAATGGTGTTCTAAATTTTGTCGATTTAACCTTACCATTATTATGTTGCTCAATTCTTAATTTTAGATTTTTAGTGTATCCGTGATAAAATTTATTGTCTTTTTCGCTTTGCAATATATATGTATAATAAAAACTCACACTTGTGAGATATTAAATTATCAAAAATCTAAAATTATCCCACCGGGCAAGCCTGCACCACCTGTAACTAAAAACTTCACTTATTACCTCTTATTAGTTTCTTTGTTCTTTGTATGACTTGTTCAATTATGTATTAAAGTATACGCCTATACTCGTCAAAGTCAATTTTTATTCTGGAAGTATTAAATATATTCAATTAATTTTTTTAATTAACTGAACAATTGATAATTAAGTGAAAAGTTTTGTTGAAGGTGCAGAATGAGGTCTGTAGGATTTATTCAGTAATTAATGGATTCTGTATGTTCTCAATCATCAATTCTCAATCAACAATCGCAAACCCTGTTATAGTGAACTACCCACTTTAAAACGGATGTTGAAAAAGATTGTTGTAAATCCAAAA
>JARRKK010000328.1:0-3056 GCA_037388105.1 Ignavibacteriaceae bacterium
CACTTTGGATTTGATTTTGAACAAATTTACAAAGCATTTGAACAGAGTAAGGTAAGAGGAAGATTAAGAGGCGCTAGTACTATCACTCAGCAGGTTGCTAAAAATTTATTTCTCTGGGAAGGGAAGAGTTTTATAAGAAAAGGATTTGAAGCATACTATACTTTGTTGATTGAATTAATATGGAGTAAGAAACGAATCCTGGAAATGTATCTTAATATTGCAGAAATGGGGGATAACATATTTGGGGTAGGAGAGGCCAGTAAAATCTACTATAGTAAAGTTCCGATGCAATTAACACAAAGAGAAAGTGTATCAATAGCAGCTATTCTTCCAAATCCTAAAAGATATTCAGTTTTACACCCATCAAATTATATTATTCAGAGACAGGAATGGATATTGAATCAAATGAGGTTACTCGGAGGAAGTAGTTATCTTGATGAGCTATAGCCAACAATATATTGATTATACAAACTATTAATCAAATGGAATGTGATATCTAATTCAAAGAATAATAATTATGATACTTGCTGCTTATTTGCCTCTTTCATCTTCTGAACAAACTCATTATAACAGCGATCGAAACTTAAAAGATCTTCTTCGGAGAAATTATAAACAACTCCACAGTGTGTACACTCTATTTTTTTCTCTTCTAAAGATTTTTCAAAATTGAGCTCGATCATATTTTCACAAACATCACATCGGTAATTTACTTGCAGTTGCATTTTACTCTCCTTCTTATAAATGAGTGAGGATGAATATCATAGTAATATAAAATGTTCACAAAATCAAGTGAAGGTTTAAACTGAAAGTTGATGTAATTATGGAAAACTTACTGAAAATTATATGGGGCTTATGTTTAATATAATTTTGGTGTTCTAAGGTTTGTCAATAAAAATATTTTTATAGCTTGACAGAAGGTCAGGAATACGATGATATTTAAAATGAAGTCTACTAAATTCAGCAGGTTTTGATGGTATTACCCGAATCTTAAAAAACATACTAGTATTCTCACTATAAATTTTCCGTCAATTTCTTTATTTCTATTGACTGTTTATAAAATTCTTGTAAATCAAGTTCTTTTAAAAATACCATACCGTGTGCTGCTCTTACTCTTGGAATATCATGAGAAAGAAAGTAGTCATTGCCCAGGCAGGTTCTTATGATTTGATATTGTTCAACTTGAATCTTATGAGCAAGCCGACTGAATGGAGCATCAAGTTCATAGCTTGGAAAACTTGCTAACTTCTGTGAACCATAACTCTTCATAAAAATATCTTCAAGAATTGCCATCGAATTTAAGCTGACAGGAACA
This sequence comes from Ignavibacteriaceae bacterium, assembly GCA_037388105.1. Classification (GTDB taxonomy): domain Bacteria; phylum Bacteroidota; class Ignavibacteria; order Ignavibacteriales; family Ignavibacteriaceae; genus BMS3ABIN03. Next base: position 1,313 of record JARRKK010000328.1, read on the forward strand.
TAAATGTTTGCTTCTGCAGGATGGAAACGATACCACACATTTCTGTATCCCCATATCTTAATATTCGAATTTCCTGTTTCTTTTTCATACAGCTTCAATGCTTCACTTGTTGCCTGAAGGACCTTATAATGCGTATCCGGTCCGCTTCCTTCAGGATCAAGCGCAACAGTAACAATAGTGGGATTCACCTCCTTCAATAATTCCAACACGGGTAGGACATCTCTGTTCATTTCAGGAGACTCAGTAAAGATTTCTCCCTGGTAAAATCCCAACCGTAAATGTGGTACGCTTGAACAGTTAAATCCAAAATGGCTCCAAACATTCTCTTCTTCCCATTCGCGTAGCATACCTTTTAGCTGCTGAACTTGCGGGATATCCTTCTTACCCGGATATTGCGTTGAAAAATAATTTATGAGTTCATCGATTCTGTTTTCAATATTGTTAAAAATATCCTCATCATATATCTCAATTATATTTCTTAGCATTCTTCTGCAGATTGCTTCATTCCTCCAAGTTACATGATGAGCAGCTAGTCCATCGAGATATAAATTTACATCTTTATTTCTTCCTTCAATATAAGATGGATTAAAATACCCCTCAGAAAATTTTGTATGAAAATCACTACTGCTTAATAGATTTTTTAAGTTACTCAACAATTCCAGCATATAACTATTTGTTACTGCAGTAAAGCCGCTGGTTAAAGTAGCAAAGACATGTTTGTTATTTGGGTTGCGAACAAGATGATTTATCAATGGCAAATAACCAAGCATAATATCATCGTGATGCGGACCTGAATGAAGAAATACTTCATTATCGAATAGCTTCATTCCATATTCAAATCTTTTAATCATTTCATTATACAATGTTTTACTAATCTCACCTGCAGATTTTTTCGTTTTATTAAGAATCAATTTTCCAAACCTGTTTGAATTATAATCTGCTTCTGTCAAATCGAGTAGAGATTTGTTTTTGGCAACACAAAGGTTTATCACAGCGCGTTCAATCGCTGTTTGTGTAATTTCCTCTTCGTTTTGAATATCCATAAAACGTCGTTCTAAAAGTCTGTGTGCAGCTCCATTAGTAAGGTAGAATCTGGCATTCTTAAGCTTTTGAAGCACGGTTGCAGGGTATCGATTAGTTTGTGAATTTTCAATGGAGTCCCGTACGATGTTTGCTTTTGCTTCACCGGCAGCAATAATAATTGCGACTGCATCATTGTTGTAAGTTATAGTGTCAAGCCCGATGGTTAATACAAGTCTGTTCCGAGCAATTTCAATTCCTCCAAGATCGGTAGCGGCTGCGGCTTGTGTTTCATAGTTGGTTTGTATTAATCGCGTAGTTGAATAATGATCACTGCCCATTACGTTAAATCCAATGTGACCATCAGGTCCAATTCCTCCAAGAAAAAATCCAATTCCTCCCAGCTCTCTTATTTTTCTTTCATAATTGGTGCAGAGCTCATCCACTATTTCAATCGTCTGTTTTTGAAGTCTCTCCTGGCGTGTGCTTGCAAATCTTGTTCTTAATGAAAGATCAACCACCTTATCCGGAAAAATATCATCAAGTGGTAAGTCTTCTGCTGTACCAATTTCATTAATGTTCATGAACAATGCGAGTTGCTTTGATAGCTTCAGTTTATTGAAGTAGTATTTTTGAATATAGTAATAGAAGCTGTTATGCTGAAAAGAGTCAATAGGATAAAATTCATCAATCTGTACAAATTTTAACTTTTCAAGCGAAGGCC
>JARRKK010000329.1:0-3052 GCA_037388105.1 Ignavibacteriaceae bacterium
TAAAAAGAAAACTTTGTTGATTGACTGTGATTTAAGAAGACCAAGCATACATTCTATAATGAGAGCAAGAAGATCTCCGGGACTTGTGGATTATTTATTAAACAGAGTGAAATTTAAAGAGATTATAAAAAGGATCGGAAGGAATAACTTCTATTTTATAACTGCAGGGACGAATCCATTGGATCCGGCTGAAATATTGGAATCGAAAGCTATGAAAGGTTTTATCGAGAGTATTAAAAATTATTTCGATATTATTATTATTGATTCGGCTCCGATTATTTCCGTAATTGATTCTGAAATACTCTCGAGATTGGTTGACGGAACTATTTTAGTAATATCTGCAGAGCGAACAGAAACGGAATTAATGTTTGATGCAGTAGAATTGATAAAGAAAAATAAAGTGCAGTTCCTTGGTACTGTGCTTAATAACTTTAAAAATAAGAGCGGCTATGGTTATTATTTTAAACATTATTATAACTATCCATCAAACGGTAGAAGGGATAGAAAACATAGAGTTAAATCATAAATGGATATCTGTCGTTTAAAAGAATTTAATCCATCAATACTTTCCTGACATCAAGTGACGGGGAATGATAGAATTTTAAATCCTTTACTGAAGAATAAAAAATAGTATGCCTTATTTATCAATAACAAGTCAATCGACTACTTAAATGTCATTAGTAAAATTATGAAAGCGGTAATTTTAGCGGGGGGATTAGGTACAAGGTTAAAACCATTTACTGAAATTATTCCCAAACCTTTGTTACCTATTGGTGAAAAGGCCGTCCTGGAAGTTCAAATAGAGGCTTTAAAGCAGAATGGGTTTGATGAAATTTTTCTGGCCACAAATTATAAATCCGAATATATAGAAAACTTCATCGGAGATGGAAACAGGTACGGAGTGAAATTAAAAATTAGTAAAGAAGATATACCACTTGGAACAGTGGGACCACTGACATTACTAAAAAATCAATTAAGTGAACCATTTTTGGTAATGAACGGTGATATTCTTACATTGCTAAACTTTAAAAATTTCTATGACTTTGCAATTTCTAAGAAAACTAATCTTACCATTGGTATAAAAGAATATGTAATGCCGTTCGCTTTTGGCAATGTTTTTTATGACGGCGATTTTGTTACAGGTATTGAAGAAAAACCTAACATTAAGCATGAAATTTTAGCCGGCATTTATGTCTTTAAACCTGATATATTCAATTTAATCCCCAACAACAGGTATTATGGTATTGATACTTTATTACTCAAACTGCTGAACGAAAAAATTCCAATTACAAAATATGAAATAAAGGAATATTGGCTCGATATTGGACAAATTGATGATTTTCAATCTGCACAGGAAATTTATAAAACACACTTTTCAGATGGTGAGTAATTGAGTAAAATTTTGATTACCGGTGCAGGAGGTTTTATTGGATCTCATCTTGTTGAATTTTTAGTAAAAGAAGGTTTTGGAGTAAAGGCATTTGTTCGATACAACTCGAAAAATTATTGGGGGTGGTTGGAAGATTTAGAAATAAGGGATGAAATTGAAATTATTACAGGTGACATAAGAGATTTTGATTCAGTTTATAATGCAATAAGAGGATCTGATATTGTATTTCATCTTGCGGCTCTAATTGGTATACCCTATTCCTATATCTCACCAAAAGCATATATTGAAACAAACATTACAGGAACATATAATGTTCTTGAGATCTCCAAAGAACTGGGAGTTGAACAAATTCTGGTTACTTCGACGAGCGAAACTTACGGTACTGCACAATACGATCCTATCGATGAAAATCATCCTATGGAAGGACAATCTCCATATTCGGCAACTAAAATCGCTGCTGATCAATTGGCCATAAGTTATTATCGTTCATTCAATTTACCTGTGAAGATAGTAAGACCATTTAATACTTACGGACCACGTCAATCTGCAAGAGCAATTATACCGACAGCTGCTATCCAAATTTTGAATGGGAAAACTGAATTGAAATTGGGGAATCTGACACCCACACGCGACCTTACATTTGTGAAAGATACATGTAAAGGTTTCTATGAAATTTATAGATCAAATAAACTTTTTGGCGAAATAACTAACATCGGTATGAGGGATGAAATTTCAATTAAAAACCTAGTGATAAAGATCGCTAACATCATCGGAAAAGAAATTGAAATTACAACTGATGAAGAAAGAGTAAGACCAAAAGATAGCGAAGTTGAAAGATTATGCTGTGAAAACAAAAAATTAATTGAGAATACAAATTGGAAACCGGATTACGATTTAGATAAGGGATTAAAAGAAACTATTAATTGGTTTAAGCAAAATTTAGCTTTGTATAAACACGGCATTTATAATGTATAATGATACAGTTTATTTTATTAAATCCTTATATCCAAAACAAAAACCGGTACCTTTACACGCACCTGTATTTCTCGGTAATGAGAAGGAATATCTTAATGATTGTATAGATTCTACATATGTTTCATATGTTGGTAAATATGTAACAAAATTTGAGGAGATGACAGCAGCATTTACCGGAGCAAAATATGCAGTAGCAGTAGTTAACGGGACGGCAGCTCTACAAGTAGCTTTACGAATTGCCGGTGTTCAAATAGATGATGAAGTAATTACGCAACCTTTAACATTTGTTGCAACTATAAATGCAATTGCGCACTGTGGGGCCAAACCAGTTTTTATTGATGTTGATTTAGACACAATGGGATTGTCCCCGGAAAAATTAAATGATTGGCTTTCAAAAAGCACAAAATATAATCCAAACACAAAACAGACAATCAATAAATCAACCAATCGATCAATCACCGCTATTGTTCCTATACACACTTTTGGATTCCCTTGCAGAATTGATCAGATTAATGAAATTGCAAATAAATATAATATTCCGGTCATTGAAGATTCCGCTGAATCTCTTGGCTCATTTTACAAGAATAAACATACAGGAACATTTGGTTTAGCAGGAATAATAAGCTACAACGGCAATAAAACAATTACTACTGGTGGCGGAGGAATGATAATTACAGATGATGAGGA
>JARRKK010000330.1:0-3043 GCA_037388105.1 Ignavibacteriaceae bacterium
AATTATTAAGAATAAGGAGTTGCTGGGAATAATAAATCAAGTCGAAGCGTTATATCCGCTCACTTTTATTGAAAGAGAGACTATTTTTAATCTAACAAACACGATTAACGAAATTTTTTGGATTACAGATACCAATGGTAAGTTCATTTTGGTGAATGATTATTTTGCTAAAAGTTTAAAATTAAATCCTTTCGAGGTAGAGGGCAAAAAAGCTGATATATATATTCCTGGATTTTTTAATGAATTAAATGCTCAAATAGAAAAATTTGAAAAACAAAAATTAAACAGTATTGTACTGGATGGTTTAAACTTTGAGGAATTCAGTGGTTTGGAAGGGAAAGAAATTATCCAGATACCGGTAGTTGATGAGTCCTATAATATTCAGGCTTTTATAGGTCTATCTCAACCAAAAGAAAATGGTGAAAAATCGTTCACAGATGCCGATTTATTTGATAACATTTCTAATTTAATACGATTTTTTCCTAAGCCGATTGCATTTATTACGATAGATGGTACAATAAAGAAAACAAGCAGAGAATTTTGTAAATTATTAGAAACAAACTGTGATGAACTGGATGGCCTGAATTTTGCGGATTTTCTGCCTGGTAGATTAGCCGAAAACCTGGAAAGATTTGTTAAATCTACAGATAATCAAAGAAATCTACCATTAAACCAACAATTAGAAATTGAAAATCAAGAAGATCCAGAGTATACGGTTTATTTTACTAAGATTTTTGGCTCGGAAAATCAGATTAAAGGATCTACGATTTTAATTGAGAAAGTTGAACATGCTGAAAATCTACAGCATTTAATTAGAAGTAGAGGAAGAATGTTTGAATATTTAGTAGAAAATAACCCTCAACCAATTTACGTATACGATAAAGAAAATCTGAAATTCATTGAAGTGAACAAGGCTGCATTGGATCTATACGGTTATTCCAAGAAAGAGTTCTTAGAAATGGATCTTACTGATTTGTATAATCCGGAAGATATTCAAACTTTAATTAGTTCTTCGAGTGAACGTGAAGCGAAAGGTATATATAGTAAACCATTTAGACAAAAAAGAAAAGATGGCTCGGCCGTAGTTGTTGAGATAAGCAAAACTAATTTTAAGTTTAAGGGAAGAGATGCTCATTTCAACATCATTAAAGACATAACTAAAAGTCAGGAACTAGAAAAGAAAAATCAATTATTTAAAGCCGCTTTTGATAATACAGATGATATGATATTTGTTACGGACCCCCAAGGAATAATAAAATATGTTAATTCAACTGCAACAGTTATAATTGGACTACCAAAGAATGAACTGGAAAACTCATCAATGACTTCATTAGTAGTTGATGAAGACCGAACAATTCTAAATACCTCGGTATTTCAGTCACATCTAAAGGAAACTGTTTATTTAAATATCGGATTAAAATCTTCCGCAGGTGCAGAACTAAATTCAGAAATCTCAGCCACTCCTGTATTAGATTTTGAATCGGAAGTGGAGTCATTCGTTATAATAGGAAGATTAAAAAACACATCGTTAGTTCAAACTGAAGACGAGGGAAATAATCAAGAAAAACCCTCACAGCCTGCTCGTGCCCCATTACAATTGGAGTCAGTATTTTTAGCTGGTATATTTCACGAGATTCTAACTCCGATGAATGTTATACTTGGATTTTCGCAGGAGCTAACTGAGGGAATTGATACTCTAAATCCCGATCAGAAGGAAGCGAGTGAGATCATTAATCAAAACCGAAGTGAACTGCTTAACATAATGAATTCAATCATTGAATTCTCTGAAAATCAAAAGAAGAAAGATGAATGGAATCTTAGTAATATAACTATTACCGATCTTGCCGAAGAGCTTAATAATGATATATACGAGATTACAGGATCCAAGAATATTGAGTTTGCATTCGGTAAGATATCCTCATCATTAGTAATTACAACAGACAAACAGAAGTTTGATTGCCTCTTAAATAATTTGATCCGGTTAATATCAAAACTTTGTAAAGATCATAAAATTTATTTTTCAGCGGTACCTATTGATGAAAATGATTTTATCATTAGGATTTCTGATACCTATTCAGGCACATCAGATTTTCTTTCAGATACATTGAGTAAAATATTCATTTACAATTATGATCCAAGGGAACTTGGTGTGTCTAAACTTGGAACCCAAATCACTAAATCATTACTGAGCTTACTACAAGGAAAATTTATTTCATCAAAAGATCAAGCAGGCAAAACAGATTACGGTTTCCGGTTTCCAATAAAGATTGATCCATCATTATCAGTGGGATTAGAGGAACTTCGTGAAGAAGGCAATTTGGAAACTGTTGCTGAGGAATTGGCAGTACAATCGCAACCCGAATCAATCGAAGAAACTGATGGAGAACAGCAATCTGAAACACCAGAAGAATTTGTAACTAATGATCAACAATCAGCACCAACTGAAGAAGCTCTGGTTGAAGATCAACAGCTCGAATCAACAGAGGAAACTATAGTAGAAGATTCTTCTACCCAGGTTGACCATGGAATTGAGATTGAAGAAGAAACAGAAATTCCTGAAGAATCAAAGCCTATTACATCGGAGAGGTATGCAGAGTCAATCAACGAGGAAAAGATTGAAGATGAACCAGATATTACAGAACCACAACCCGCAGAAATTGTAGACCAGCAAGAGGAATCCTCGATACAAAGTAAAGTTGAAATGCATTCATTCAGCTTACAAGAAGACAAACTGGATTTTTCCAATTTTACATGCCTTTATATTGAAGATCAGATTGATTCCCAAATTCTTTTTAGAGTACAAATGAGAGGATTGAAGGATATTAAATATGCAGCTAGTTTTGAAGATTCATTACCTTTGCTTGAATCGGAGCATTTTGATTTTATTGTGATGGATATAAATCTTCAGGGTGAATATAATGGTTTGGATGCATTGAAAATTATACATAAAATGCAAAAGTATGAAGATATACCAATTATTGCCGTTATCCCGGCCTGTCGATCGCCGCCTCGAGTGTCCCCGCACAGGAAGTGGGTGGCGACT
>JARRKK010000331.1:0-3730 GCA_037388105.1 Ignavibacteriaceae bacterium
TTTCGATTATTTCAGCAGAATATTTAGTATCGCATTTAGTACAACACTATTTATAACTGCTCAAACTACAATCTCCAATTTATCCGCAGGACTTTTTATTTTATTAATTGAATAAGAAGAAACGTGAGTATAAATTTGTGTCGTTTCAAGCTTTTTGTGACCAAGTAATTCTTGAATGTAGCGAATATCTGTTCCTTCCTCCAAAAGATGAGTTGCAAAGCTGTGTCGTAAAGAATGCACTGTTACTTTCTTTTTAATCCCAGCCCTTATTATCGCCCTGTTAAAAATTGTCTGAACACTTTTAGGACTATATTTACCACCTTTTTGTCCTTCGATAATAAATTTTTTGGGTTTGTATACTTTATAATATTCTCTTAACATTTTTAGTACATTTTCTGCAAGCATAATGTATCTATCCTTCTTTCCCTTTCCTTGTTTGATATGAATCCTCATTGCGGCAGAATCAATATCAGCAATTTTTAATTCAAGTAATTCATTTAACCGCAAACCAGCAGAGTAAATTAACAATAGTATCGTTTTATGTTTAATATTATTTGTTACATAAAGAATTTTAGAAATCTCCTTTGCAGATAAAACCGAAGGTAATGCAAGTGGTCTTCTAATTTTTACATTTAGCGCTCCTGGAATGGGATTTTTAAGGACTTTTTTATACAGGTAACTAATTGCAGCAACTACCTGTTTCATTGACGAATAAGAGTAATACTCCAAAAATAGTTTAAGGGCAGAAACGTAATTCCTTATGGTCTGTATAGAATAATTTTCTATATTAAGCTGCTTATTAAATTTGTCTAAAACTTCTTGTTTATTCATAAAGATTGAATTATTTTGCAAAATAAACCATAAACAATATAACCCAAAGTCCTGCTATACGCAATATGTATAGCAAGACGTTGTACTGCATAAGTTTAGACGAAATATGAAAAAGGGAGAATCTTATAAAAGTATTTTAATTAATATGTCTTTAAATGTTTCATCAAATCTGTAGATCATGGAAAATAAAAAACTTGAAAAATTTACAACAGAAAAACTTAGATCGAGAAAAAGAATTGCATCAATACTTATTGTGGTAATTATTACTGCTGTCGTGTTGGATATATCAATGTTAATCTATGATCTTATTATCGGAAAAGGATTTAATATTTCTCTTTTTGTTCCAGCAACAGCATGTTTTGTTATATCGATACCAATATATTTGGGTAAAAAGAAAATCGAGGAAGAACTTAAAAAAAGAGATAACAATTAAAAGAGAAAATGAAAACGACCATTCCTTTTTAGTGATTTTTCTAATTAAAATGAAATCTGCGCAGTATAACACACAATATAAAACAGTTGGGGTTCAGGGGCTTGCGAAGTTTTGTTTTTCAAATCAACTTTTTCCTCGGTGGATACAGTTGCGCTTCGAAAACCCAACCGTTTCATATTGACAACCGTTAGCAAATGCGGGCTGAATACTTAAATATGAAGATATTACGAGTAAATATATTTACAGTAGGCGGACAAGAAAGCGGCTCTGAAATGCCCTACGTTTCATACCCGAGACCGTTAGAAGAAATTAATATTTCTTTATTATGAAAACAAAAATATTCTTGATTTCATTTCTTCTGTTAGTTCTTATAACATTTCTAAGTTGTACATCAACACACTTTAAGATAAAAGAAATCAACGAAAGAACTATTACCAATCTTTATGATGCCTTTAGCAAAGATGATTCCTTGACAATGGACTTTGGATTTTCCTGTATTACCCGATACAGAGACAAAACCATATTATTTGATGCAGGAAGCAGTGCAGATATTTTTAAACAGAATACATCTAAACTTGGTATTGATCTAAGTAAAGTAGATTTAGTGATCGTTTCTCACGGACATCCTGATCACCTAAACGGAATTGACTATTTACTTCAGGTTAATCCCAATGTAAAAATCTATTTCCCTTATGATATATTTTGGGGTGCTCCCATCCCATTTAATGCAACGGGGCAGGAGGCTCAAATCAAAGATTCCCTACCTACTTATATGCAATACTTTGATGGAAACAACACAAAATTTATAATCAATCAATCTGGTAGGTTTTGGAATGCCAATATTGAATTTGTAAAATCTTCCAAAGAAATCCTGCCCGGACTAAAATTGATAGCAACAAGCTCAGAGTACATGGGTTATTTTTCCTGTTATCCTGGAAATAGTATTGTGCAAGGACAATTCGAACAAAAGGATCAGGAATGTAGGAAAATTAACCTTCCAGAACTTTCGCTTTCTATGAATACGGAGAAAGGCGAAGTGCTAATCGTTGGCTGCTCTCATACGGGAGTGGAAAATATAGTAAAACAAACCAAAAAGGAAACCGGCAATGGCATTGAACTACTATATGGCGGTTTTCATATGATCCCGTTTGATAGAACTCAGACAGTTCAAATAGTCAATTTGTTAAAAAGTAATCTGGGAGTGCATCGTGTTGCACCTGCCCATTGCACCGGACATCTTGCATTCAAGGTATTAAAGGATATTTATGACACGGATTATTTGTACGCGGGATTAGGTGAGACGATTACATTTTGATTAAACACAAAACTGCTGTCAACATAGGTAATAATCCATTGCTTGCAAAATGCAAAAACAAAAATAATTAATTTTAACTTGGCTTGATCTCTAAGCCGAATATTCCTTTGGAGTATTCACGACAACGGAATCATAGCCCAAACGTTAATGCAAACAAAAGATAGAATATGACTCCAAGAATAGAAAAACTTAAAGAAACTAAATTAATCGGAAAGAAATTAAGAATGTCCTTTGCGAATGACAGAACGATGGAGCTTTGGCGGAGCTTTTCACCAGGAAGAAGGGAAATTAAGAATTCTGTCACCCACGATTTATATTCTGTGGAGGTATATCCTGACAATCTCTTTTTTGAAAAGTTCAATCTTTCAAAAGAATATGAAAAGTGGGCAGCAGTCGAGGTAAAAAACTTCGATAGCCTTCCTAACGAAATGGATAAATTGATCCTTCCCAAAGGTCTATATGCAGTTTTTCATTATAAAGGAAAACCCAGTGAGGCACAGGAGACTTTTAAATTTATATATGGTGACTGGCTTCCAAATTCAGACTATAAGATGGATGACAGACCATATTTTGCTCTTATGGGAGAAAAATATAAAGGAGAAGACCCTGAATCAGAAGAAGAGTTTTGGATACCTATTAAGAAAAAATAATTGCCTGTTCTTAACATTGGCTATGCTTCCACACTTGTATCTACATACACCACATAGCTTCTCGCCGGCGGTCATTGTAAAGGACTGGATCAAAAAAACAATAACAAACAAATAAATAATATGAGAAAAATAATTGTCTTATCAATGATTACTTTAGATGGTGTAATGCAAGCACCAGGTGGACCTCGAGAAGATAAATCAGGAGGTTTTAAATATGGTGGTTGGGTTGCACCGTATGATGACGAAGCTTATGGTAAAGCCGTTGAAAAAGAACTGAAAACTGCAGACTATCTTTTGGGTAGAAAAACATTTGAGATTTGGGCTGCCTACTGGCCTGAACATGCTGACTTTTGGCCAGGTATTAATGATGGTACAAAATACGTCCTGTCCAGAACCATGAAAAAGTCGGATTGGAAAAACTCAGTATTCCTCAAAAGCGTTGCAGATATAAAAAAGGTAAAGAATTCGAAGGGTTCTGACATTCAGGTTTGGGGTAGTAGT
>JARRKK010000332.1:0-3012 GCA_037388105.1 Ignavibacteriaceae bacterium
AATGCGTAATATTTTGTACGTAATGAAGTTTAACACTATTTAACAAATATGAAATCAAAAGGCGAAGTTCTAATATATAGGTCACCTGAAGGGAAATCAGAGCTACAGGTTAATCTTAAAGATGAAACCGTTTGGTTAAATATTAACCAGATGGTGAGATTGTTTCAGCGGGATAAATCTGTTATTTCACGCCATATTTCAAACATTTATAAAGAAAAAGAGTTATCAAGAGGTTCAACTGTTGCAAAATTTGCAACAGTTCAAAAAGAGGGTGGCAGAGATATTAAAAGAGATATTGAACACTATAATTTAGATGTAATAATCTCGGTAGGCTATAGGGTTAAATCAAAACGAGGTACACAGTTCCGTATCTGGGCAAATAAAGTCCTGAAAGAGTATCTTGTAAAAGGATATGCATTAAATGAAAATAGACTGAAAGGACAGAATGAAAAAGTAAAGGAACTGGAAAAATCTTTTGAGGTATTAAAGAGGGTAGCGGAAAGTCAGCATTTAAAACAGGATGAGTTTTCGGGAATTCTTAAAGTAATTTCGGATTATACCTATGCATTAGATATTCTGGATCGGTATGATCATAATAAATTAAGAATAGGTAAAGTTGAAAAGAAGGAAGAGTATAAAATCAGCTATAAGGGTTCCGTGATAGTAATAAAGGATCTAAAAAAGAAATTGACTATATTTATTTTGTTCCAAGCTCGTGACTTTTCATAAATATGGAACAAAAGTTTGGATTTAACTAATTAATAGCCTAATATTGTTCCAAGAATATGTAAATATGTGAGCGTGGAACAAAAATGCAAAACAGAGAAAAAAAGATAGCTGATAAAGCTGTTAAACTGTTAGAAGAAGTAACAGGTTTTGAAACCACTTTACATTTTTATGAACGACGAGATAAGCCAGTTGCTATTCTGATGATAAACAATGAGGATTATCAAATTGAATTCAATGTAGAGGTCAAGTTGTTCCTCAATAGAGCAAGACTTGGAATGATAGTGAATCAGATAAAGGGTATGACGGGGATACCCTTATTAATTACCGAATATATAAATCCTGTGTTAATGGAAACCATAGAGACTTACGGAATAAATTTTATTGATGCTGCAGGGAATGCTCTTATAAAAGTTCCACCACTATTTATTAAAATAAAAGGTAACAAGTTAGATAAAGAGAATAAAATAAAAGCAACACAAAGAACTTTTAATGCTGCAGCTCTGCAGACAATTTTTGCACTTTTATGTAACCCGGGAATTGAAAGAAATCCAATTCGAGAAATTGTTAAAAATGCAGAGACTACTATTGGTACTGTTCATAGAACACTTAAAGAGTTAGAAAGACAAGGATACCTTCAGAAAGGACTCAATCAAAATAGCAAAATAATAAATAAAGAGGATTTATTAGAAAGATGGGTAACGTTATATCCAGAAAGATTGAAATTGAAGTATTTGCTAGGTAAATATGAAATGGATGAGGACTTAATCAGAAATTTAGATTTGGAACCCTATGGTGCATTGTTGGGAGGGGAGCCTGCAGCAGCAAAATTGACGAACAATTATATTCAACCATTTTTTTACACTATATATTTAGGTGAGAAACAAGGAGAATTTATTCTGAGAAATAGATTAAGGAAGCATCCACAGGGCAATCTGGCATTGATGAAAAAATTCTGGAACTTTGAAAATTATGATTATCCAGGTATGACTCATCCAATCTTAGTATATGCAGATTTACTTGCTACTGGAGATCCTAGAAACATTGAAGCTGCAAATATAATTTTTGAGAAAGACATTGTTAGATATATCAGATAAAATTGAGAAACATAATCTTGAGATATTGCTTAATATTAAAGAGATAACCGATGATCTGAATATAGAGTACTTTATCGTGGGTGCGACTGTTAGAGATATGATTCTTAACTATGCATATGGGGTTAGGATTTACAGAGCTACAAATGTCATAGATTTTGCAGTAAGATTAAAAAATTGGGAAGAATATGAATTATTGATTGATAAAGTTAAAGAATCAGGATTTAGATAAGATACAAAAATATTACATCGTTTTTATTACAAAGGAATGATTATGGATTTCATACCTTTTGGTGATGTCTCTACAAAAGATGAAACTATAGCCTGGCCAGATAAAGATGAAAAAGAAATGAATTTAATTGGATTTGATGATGCTTATATGAATACAGAAAATATTCTAATTCAAAAAGATCCGAAAATATTTGTTAGAGCAGCTTCTGTAGAATGCTTAGTAATGCTTAAAATATTTTCCTGGAATGATAGGTCTACTCCAATAAGACTTAAAGATGCTAAAGATCTTTATTTAATAATAACTACTTATCTAAAAGCTGGTAATGAACAAAGATTATTTAATGAACACCAAGATCTGATAGAGAAAGCTAAAGATTATGATTTAAGCGGAGCCAGACTCTTAGGACGAGATATAAATAAGAGCGTTAGTGAAAAGGTTCTAAATAATCTACTCGGAATATTGGACGCAGACAAATTAAATAATCTTGCAACTGAAATGGCTGAGTATGAAGTTATTGCCCGCGATACTAAAGATGAGAAGATAGAGTGGTGTGAAAGTTTACTGCAGAATTTAAAACTAGGAATGACGGATGAGGTCTCATAAAAGTCTCATCAGTAGGTGAGATAAGGGACTATTAGATACAGTTAGGTATGGGATTAAATGATTAAAGTTTTCAGATTTTAGTTTTACATAAAAAACTGATCGTGACACTAATTAATAAATAATGTAAGAATTAGCAAGCGATTGAGTAAAAAAATACAAAGGGTTTCTGCGATAAAAAAGTAAAAGCAAGAATTAAAAAACTTGCTTACTTAAATAACAAAATGTGGTTCTACATAAAATGGTTTTTCGTTGTTGCAATAACTTATTTTTTAATCTGGTGGATAGTAAGCATTTTTTAGTGCACAGGCTAAATGAAATTTAAAAACCACTATGTGGATAACAAAACAGATTAGAATA
>JARRKK010000333.1:0-5355 GCA_037388105.1 Ignavibacteriaceae bacterium
GCTGGCAAAAACAGCAATTGATTTTCCTCCGATGCAGCCCGGTGCGAGCTTCAACCTTTCCGCACTCAAGGAAAAGATTCAGCAGCATATGAGCGGCAGAACAGGGCAATAGAAAATAATTCTTTGTGTCTAATACAGGGTCGGTTATCAGCCGACCCTTTTAATTTCTCTTACGGCGTTACCGGCTCTTCATCATCACCGCCGTTACTGCTGTCTCTCACAAAACTCTGATAAAATTAAACACATCAATTTCAGCTAGATTTTTGTATCTTGCTCAAGGCTATAATGTAAATTCACTACTTTATAAATACTGATTAAGCTACAATTAAGGAGGTTGTAATGCTGATTAGAAAAAAATCTTTTACTCCATTTCTCTTTTTTATTCTCGGTTCGTTTGTTGTTTTTGTCATTTGTTCTTGTTAAAGTAATGATGAACAACCGAATGATACTGCCACAAAATTGGAAGATGCCATGCTTAATGGCGATGAAGTTATAGATCCGAATAACCAATCCTTCAAGAATTTAGATTTCATGTATTACAACGAATACCTAAGTGGAAACATGTGTCTTCATGTTCGTTTTAATAATGAGCAAAAAAGACCATTTATTTTGGAAGTTATTGAAGAATTAGAATGTTCAGATTACAAATATTAGCTTCGTCATCCCCCAAAGGCTTGTGCGGGTAAAAACAAAACCAGATGAAGATGGAGATGTAAATTATTGCATTATCTATCAAAGG
Organism: Ignavibacteriaceae bacterium; assembly: GCA_037388105.1. Classification (GTDB taxonomy): domain Bacteria; phylum Bacteroidota; class Ignavibacteria; order Ignavibacteriales; family Ignavibacteriaceae; genus BMS3ABIN03. The sequence goes on from JARRKK010000333.1 coordinate 740, forward strand.
CTTAGGCGGTTGGAAGCACCGCAACATTGCTTAATAAGGAGGCTAAAAGATGAAAAGAAAAAAATTTATTCAAAACGTCGCAACTGGTATTATTGCAGGAGCGGCACTCCCATTATCCTGTTCAACTGAAGACAAAAATAAAATAATTGCCGCTTCAAATCTTAAAACACCACTTTGTGATATTCTGAATATTAAGTATCCTATCCTCCAGGCAGGGATGGCAGATGTAGCCGGTCCTGATCTGGTTGCTGCCGTTAGCAACGCCGGCGGCCTTGGAATATTGAGCGGGACTATGGTACCACCAAACGTTTTGAGGGAGCGAATAGCGAAAATTAAAGATTTAACGAATCAACCATTTGGTGTAAACCTGATTCTTCATAATGATTTATTCCCTCCGGCTGATTTTAATATGTCAGATAACGAAGTAAAGAAAGTTCAAGGAATGTTAAACGTTTTTAGAAAAGAGCTGAACATTCCGGAGTCAAATGCTAAACCACCAAAACTACCACCGCTAATTCAGCAGGCATATGAAATAATACTCGAGGAGAAAATACCTGTATTTAGCATTGGGCTTGGCAATCCCCCCAAAGAAATGGTAGAACAATGCCACAGTAACGGAATTAAAATTATGGCAATGATTACAACTTTGGAAGATGCATTGACTGTTAATGAAAATAGAGTTGACATTATTGTAGCACAGGGTAGCGAAGCAGGCGGCCACAGATCAACCTGGGAAAAGAAAAAATCAAAAGAATATGGTGCAATAGGTACATTACCTCTTACTATTGCGGTAGCACAAGCTGTAAAAGTTCCTGTAATTTCGGCCGGTGGGATCGTGAACGGTAAAGGCTTAAAATCTGCTCTGGCTGCTGGTGCGCAGGGGGTAATGATTGGAACACGCTTCATTGCAACTAAAGAATCTATGGCACCACTAAGTTATAAGAAGATAATTATTGAGAGCAGTAGTGATGATACAACAATGACAGATGTATTTACAGGAATGTTTGCAAGAGTAATTCGGAACAATTTCACAGAATACTATTCTGAAACCAATACACCTGTATTACCCCCGGGAAGACAATATGCAGCAACTATTGATATTATAAAAGCGGCCGGCTTACAGGAAAAGGCACAGCTCTATACTCTTTATGCGGGACAAGGTATTGATGAAATTAAAAGCATAAAATCTTCGGCAGATGTTATAAAAGATATTATAGCGGAAACATTTAATGGGTAGTGGGAAATAATATTATGCTATTTGAAAAGATTTTATTCCCAAATGCTTGGGCGGATGTTTGCAAAAATAAAACCCGTAAAAGTTGGAGATGTAAATTGTCGCTTCATACCCCAAATGGTTTGTTCTTTTTATTATAGATAAATAATATAAAAATAATTTGCCCACTAAATCTTAAATCTAAAACTTCTTTATGTTTAATTTTAATAGAACTAAAGTTCTATAGATAAACATTGTGGAAAGGGTTAGTTTCTTATTCAACTATAGCATATTTATTAATGATTTGTTCACATTGAAATTATAATAAATCTTGAAGTTGAAATTAGCTATCAATAAGTTAATAGTAATGCTTTTCTACTAAATAACTAATTATTAATAATTACTGAGGAGGGCAAGAAATGCTTAAAAAATCGTTGTTAATTCTTTTCCTAAGTGCATTCGTTTCTTTGTTTGCACAGGACAAACCTAACATTCTTCTGATTGTATCCGATGATACCGGCTGGGGCGATCTTGGACCTTACGGCGGAGGTGATCCAAACTTCGACAGGCTTGCTACGGAGGGAATGACATTTTTTTCATTCTATGGTCAACCAAGCTGCACACCCGGTAGAGCCGCAATACAAACCGGACGCATTCCAAACAGAAGCGGAATGACTACTGTTGCATTCCAGGGTCAGGGCGGAGGTTTACCGGCAGCTGAATGGACTCTTGCTTCTGTTCTTAAAACAGCAGGTTACAAAACTTATTTTACAGGTAAATGGCATCTTGGTGAAGATGACTATGCGCTGCCAAATGCACAGGGTTATGATGTAATGAAATATTGTTGCCTCTATCACCTGAATGCATATACTTATGCTGACCCAACCTGGTTCCCTGATATGTCTAAAGAACTCAGAGATATGTTCATAAAAGTTACCAAAGGTGCTTTATCAGGTAACGCCGGAGAGAAAGCCAAAGAAGACTGGAAAGTTAACGGGCAGTACGTTGATACACCGGAAAAAGGTGTTGTTGGTATTCCTTATCTAGATAAGTATATCGAGCAGGCAGGAATAGAATTTCTTGAAGATGCTGCAAAATCCAAGCAGCCGTTCTTTATTAATATCAATTTTATGAAGAACCACCAGCCTAATTTGCCTGCACCTGAATTCGAACATAAATCAATGTCCAAATCCAAGTATGCTGATTGCGTTGTTGAGCTTGATACCCGTATCGGACACGTTATGGATAAATTAAAAGAGCTCGGACTGGATAAAAACACATTAGTATTTTATACAGTTGATAATGGTGCCTGGCAGGATGTCTATCCTGATGCGGGATATACACCATTCCGCGGAACAAAAGGAACTGATATGGAAGGCGGAAGTCTTGTTCCAACATTAGCTGTATGGCCGGGTAAAATTAAACCAAATTCAAAAAACCACGATATTGCCGGAGGTTTAGATTTTATGGCAACTTTTGCTTCAGTGGCAGGAGTTGAATTGCCGACAAAGGACCGCGAAGGACAGCCGATTATTTTTGACAGTTACGATATGACACCTATTTTAACTGGAACCGGTAAGGATAAACGTAACGAATGGTTCTACTTCACCGAGAATGAGTTAAGCCCTGGTGCTGTTCGAGTCGGTAATTACAAAGCCGTGTTCAATATTCGCGGCGATGACGGTCAACAGACCGGAGGACTTGCAGTTGATGCGAATCTGGGCTGGAAAGGACCGGAAAAGTACGTTGCTACAGTTCCACTAGTATTTGACCTCTGGCAGGACCCGCAGGAGCGATACGATCTCTTTATGAACAACTTCACTGAACGAACGTGGACACTTGTAACAATGAATGCAGCAGCAAAGAAGTTGGTGGAATCATACTTAAAATATCCACCTCGTAAGCTACAAAGCGAAGTTTACACAGGTCCGATTACCATATCTAATTACCAGAAATTTGAATGGCTAAGAAAAGAGTTAGGAAAGGAAGGCTTTAATCTTCCAATGCCTACTGGTAATTAACATTTGCATGAGTCCAAAAAAAGGCGTTGTTATATCAACGCCTTTTTTAATTAATTTCATAACGATAAGGGAAGGAGTATTATGAAATACATAAAATTATTTTTCTTGCTTTTTGCATTAACACTTTTCTTTTCCTGCACTGAACAGAATATGCAGAATTCTTCGGACCCCCTCCCCTCCTGGAATGAGGGTAAAACAAAACAATCAATTATAGATTTTGTGAATGAAGTTAAAGATCCAAACTCGCCTGGCTTTGTAGAACCCAAAAACAGGATTGCAACTTTCGATAACGATGGAACACTCTGGTCAGAACAGCCATTTTATTTTCAACTAGCATTTGCTTTAGAGAGAGTAAAAGCGATGGCTCCTGATCATCCCGAGTGGAAAAATACTCAGCCGTTTAAAGATGTTCTTGAAAATAATCCTAAAGGTGTAATGGAATCAGGGATGAGGGGCTTGATGGAAATTGTTGCTGCAACTCACGCTGGGATGACAACCGATCAATTTGAAAAATATGTAATTACCTGGATTGATACAGCAAAGCATCCAATAAAACATCTGCTGTATACGGATATGGTTTTCCAGCCAATGCTTGAACTTCTTGCTTATTTAAGAACAAATGAATTTAGGACATTCATAGTTTCCGGCGGCGGAATAGAATTTATGCGTCCGTGGGCTGAGGGAGTTTATGGTATTCCACCAGAACAAGTCGTTGGCAGCAGTATAGAAACAAAATTTGAGATGGTTGATGGTAAACCTGTATTAATCCGTTTACCAAAAATTAATTTTATAGATGATAAGGAAGGCAAACCCGTTGGAATAAATTCACACATAGGTAAAAAACCAATATTCGCTTTTGGTAATTCAGACGGTGATCGGCAGATGCTGGAATGGACACAAAGCAATACAGGAAAAACTTTCAAAGGATTAGTCCACCATACCGATGCAGAAAGAGAATGGGCTTACGGTCCTGATTCTAAAATTGGTACTTTTTCAAATTCACTTATGGAAGAAGCCAATTCAAACGACTGGACAGTTGTTGATATGAAAAATGATTGGAAAGTAATTTATCCGGAGAAATGATATTTATTTCAGAAGTAAATGCTTCTTAACATATTAATAATAATTATTGCCTTATCGCTTGCTGGATTTCTTGCGTTTTCAAAACGAATGGGAAAATCCACTTATTGGAAAGCGATGGCCACTCCTCTTGCATCGATCATGGGGAGTGGATTTCTTGTTAGTGCACCTTTGCTCGGAGCAACCGTCGGCAATCTTGCAGTAATCTTTATGGCAGTACTACTAGTGCTGGCTTATTTTGTCGGTGGTGCAATTCGCTTTAACATAAAACACTTCGAGCCGATTGAAAATACCGGTAAAGG
>JARRKK010000334.1:0-2985 GCA_037388105.1 Ignavibacteriaceae bacterium
CTTAAACACATTTCCGCCAGTGTGGCATCCAAAACAATGGAAGATCTGCTTTTCATCACTAACAGTAAAAGAGGGTGTTTTTTCATCGTGAAAGGGGCATAAACCAACGTAGTTTTTCCCGCGCTTACGTAATTGAACGTATTCGGATATTATATCAACAACATTAGCTGTAACCCTGATTTCTTCTATTTTATTTTCCGGTATTCGCATATAGTTGTTCTTACAATTGATCTCTTCAAGTAGCAGCTAAAAAGTGTTTTATTTCCTCTATCCCTTCATTATCTTATATTTGCAAATTACAATAATAAATAACAATAAAAATTGCAAAATACATTTACTAAAAATAGCATTTTAATTTTCCTCTCTGCAACTAATTTTAGCGAAGAAGAATACTTAACTGTTAAAAAAGTGTTTCTTAAAGCAGGTAAAGTAATTTTTATCACATCGGACTCACACACTGTTTGCAGTGGAAATAAAGGATTAAAAGTGAAGTCAGATACTGATTTTTACAATGTGAACGAAAAAAACTTTTCTGTTGTTGTATTAATTGGAGGAAAAGGAAGTAAAGATTATTGGGATAACGAGTCACTGCACAAAATAGTACGAAATTTTCATAGTGCCGGAAAAATAGTTGCTGCAATATGCAGTGCTCCGATAATTCTTGCACGGGCAGGATTACTTTCGAAGATTCCGGCCACCTGCTGGTCTGAAGATAAAAATGAACTGATTAACTTAGGTATCGAGTATAAAGACAGATCCATCATTACAGAAAATTCAATAATAACCGCAGATGGACCTCGTTCAGCAGAACAATTTGCTGAAACAATATTAAATATGATTAAATGATTGAAATGATGAAAAAATATTGCAATAGTTTAACGGAATATTCGCGTTTCAAAACCAGAGAAGTTCATGTTGGAGAGGTTCCCCTCGGCGGAAACAATCCTGTCCGCATTCAATCAATGACAATAACCGATACGATGGATACGAATGCAACAGTTGAACAGACGATAAGAATGGTTGATGCCGGGTGTGAGTATGTTAGAATTACCGCACCAAGTATGAACGAAGCAAAAAACCTGGAAAATATAAAAAACGAACTTAGAAAAAGAGGTTACACTGTTCCACTGATTGCCGATATTCATTTTACTCCTAATGCTGCGGAGCTTGCAGCACGTATCGTTGAGAAGGTCAGAGTTAATCCAGGCAATTATGCTGATAAGAAAAAATTTGAGTCAATCGACTATTCCGATGAAAGCTACGAGATGGAGATTGCCAGGATAAGAGAAAAGTTTACTCCGCTTGTGAAAATATGCAAAGAATACGGGACAGCAATGCGTATTGGTGCAAATCATGGTTCATTATCCGATAGGATTATGAGTCGTTATGGAGACACTCCGTTTGGCATGGTTGAATCTGCTTTAGAGTTCGTACGTATTTGTGAAGAGTTAAACTATCATGAAATTGTTCTTTCAATGAAGTCCAGCAATCCGCAAGTAATGGTTCAGGCATATCGTCTTCTTATACAAAAAATGGATGAAGAAGATATGAACTACCCTCTTCATCTTGGAGTAACCGACGCCGGCGGTGGTGAAGATGGAAGGATAAAATCTGCTGTTGGAATCGGAACTTTGCTGGAAGACGGAATCGGTGATACGATAAGGGTTTCGCTTACTGAAGATCCTGAGTACGAAGTGCCTGTTGCAATTTCTTTAGCTGACAGATATAAAAATAGAGACAGTCATAATCCAATAAAGCCTCTTGATGAAATCCCTATCGATCCATTTACTTATAATAGAAGAGCATCTGCTGCTGTCTTCGGAATTGGCGGAAGCAATCTTCCGGTTGTAGTCGCAGACTTTAGTCTGCGAAAAGTTGAATCTTATAAAAATCTTAAAGATATAGGATATAATTATAATGAAATTACAGATAAATGGAATATGGAAGATGCTGCTGCCGATATTATTTACCTGGGCAAAAATACTTTGAAATTCAATCCGCCTTCCGGTTTAAAAATAATTTACGATTATAATTACTGGCTGGAACTTAATGATAAGAAGGAAAGTTACCCTCTTTTAACAATAGAACAATACTTAAGCGATAAAGAATTATCATCCAAACTAAATTTTCTATTAATAGATTTAGATTCTTTAACAGATGAATTAATGGAGAAATTAAAATCAGATGATAAAATTGTTCTTATAGCAGAAACAAAAAACAAGCATGGAATGGCTGAACAGAGAAGATTATTTTTCGAATTGATTCTCCATGATATTGTAAATCCTGTAATAGTAAAAAGAGACTACGAAAACATTTCATCGGATCAATTCAGAATATATGCTTCCACTGATTTCGGTGCATTATTAATAGATGGTTTCGGAGACGGAGTTTGGGTTGGAAGCAGTCATTTTTCTGATGATAACACTGCCAGTAATAAACACGTTAAAAGTTTTGTCAACACAAGAGAATCCGCTCAAAAAATAATTAACAGGACACTCTTCGGAATACTGCAAGCTGCAAGGGTTAGAATATCCAAAACAGAATACATAGCCTGTCCCTCCTGCGGCAGAACGCTTTTTGATCTTCAGGAAACAACGGAAATGATTCGTAAATGAACCGAACATCTAAAAAATATAAAAATAGCAGTGATGGGATGTATTGTTAACGGACCGGGAGAAATGGCTGACGCTGATTATGGTTATGTAGGTTCGGGCGTTGATAAAATAACTCTTTACAAAGAGAAGGAAGTTGTTAAACGGAATGTTCCTGCTTCAGAGGCAGTTGATGAATTAATTGAACTTATTAAATCCGACGGTAATTGGGTCGAAACACATAAAATTTAGAGTCAAAGTACACATCAACTAATTGATAATGTAATTAATTTCAGTTATATTACAATTTCGAATATGAAAGGAATTATGAAAGACAGAAAGAAATTTCCTGGAAAAGTTAACATAGGGGAAAATAATTACCCCGAAATAAGAT
>JARRKK010000335.1:0-2980 GCA_037388105.1 Ignavibacteriaceae bacterium
AAAAGCACTTGATGAAAGTTATAATATATTTAGAGAGAACCTGGATAAAGGTATTACGGTAAAGGATTTTAAAAGTAGTTACGCAAGATATCTGCTATCTAAATATATGTTGGTGAATTTTGATTTTGATTCTTCTAGAAAAATGGCATCGTTATCAATGAGATATGATTCCGACAGTAATTTTAATTATATACAACAACAGCAATTTGAAAAAGCTGTATGGTTCCAGCAGCATGCTAGTCAGTTCCTTAGTAATTTTAAAATTAAAATAAATAAATGATAGAAAATAAAATGACGGATGGAAGAGATAAAAATCTAAAAGCAATTAAATTTTCCCTTGGATTTATTGTGCTAGTTATTATTGTTGTAATACTAATTACGTTAAAAGAAATTCTTATTCCAATTACAATAGCAATATTTTTAACGTTCTTATATCATCCACTTTTAATTCTTCTTCAGACCAGGCTAAAGATTCCAAAGTTCCTTGCTCTTATTCTTATCTTTCTTCTTAACTTCGCCGTTTTTTATTTAGTAGGTTTGATATTCTTTTCAAGCTTTGGAAGTTTTTCTACCCGTATGGAATATTATGGTGAGAAATTATCGTCAATTATTCAAGATATTTTGAGTCCGTTCAATTTAACGTTAGTAGAGTTGGGAAGATTTTTAGGATTTCAAGCTCAAAAATTTGACGCGGGGCTACTATTACAAAAGTTATTTAAGGCGGGTATTATTCAGAGTTTCTTTTCTTCTTTTTCAAACTTGCTGGGTAATTTTTTTATTGTAATGCTTTTTTGGATTTTCATGATTATGGGCAAACAACAATTTGAGGAAAGATTGAAAATTGCCTTCGCATTCCGTTCTACGGATCCTGAGAAATATATATCGTCTATTAATGATCAACTGCAATCTTACCTGATTATAAAAACACTGGTTAGTTTAGCCACCGGAATAACTTTCACAATTATTTTAACAATTTTTGGAATTGACTTTGCCATAATATGGGGTTTATTAGCTTTCATACTTAATTATATTCCTAATATTGGATCGTTGCTGGCAACAATTTTCCCCATACTGATTGCATTATTGGACCTTGGATTTGGATTTGCCTCAATTTCAGTAGCATTACTACTTTTAATTGCGCAGAACATTTTTGGAAATGTTATCGAGCCAAAGTACTTAGGTAAGAAAATGGATTTGAGCCCTGTCTTTATTTTAATATCGTTGATATTCTGGGGGTGGATCTGGGGGATAGTTGGGATGTTTCTTGCCGTTCCAATTTGTTCATTGATTAAGATTTTATGCTCCAATATTGAATCGTTAAAACCGATCGCAGTAATAATTGGAAGTAAAGCAGAACCGCTGAAAAACAGCTAGCTGGGATAATGTGATTGATCTGTATGAAATTAACTAAAGAGTTAAAAAATTATAGTTTTCTTAAAGCTGCAACAACAATTGCAGATGAACAAAATATTCAGGTTTACTTAGTAGGGGGGTTTGTACGCGATTTAATTCTCAAACGTGACAATGCTGATATTGATTTTATGGTTCTTGGGAACGCAAATCATTATGCAAAGCAATTGGCAAAAAAGCTTGGAGTGGATAAAGTTGATATCTTCAAAAATTTTGGTACTGCTCATTTTAATTATAAAAATCTTGATTTTGAATTTGTGGGAGCAAGGAAAGAATCCTATAAAAGAGATAGCAGGAAACCAGACGTTACTGAGGGGAGTTTTATAGAAGACATCAGTCGCAGAGACTTTACTATTAATACTTTAGCAGTTTCTATTAATCAAAAGAACTTTGGAAATTTAATAGATAATTTTCATGGATACGACGATATCCAAAATAAAATAATTAGAACACCGATTGATCCATTAAAGACATTTGACGATGACCCGCTTCGCATTCTCAGAGCCTTTCGTTTTGCTGCACAATTGGGTTTTACGGTTGATAAATCAATAAACAAAGCTGCACATAAATTAACAGGGAGATTGGAAATTGTATCGCAGGAAAGAATTACGGACGAATTTTTAAAAATTCTATCTACACAAAAACCCTCAGTGGGTCTAAAACTTTTATTTAAAAGCGGTGTACTTGAGGTCATCTTTCCGGAAATTTCTAACCTTGCCGGAGTAGAACAAAGGGATGATTACCATCATAAGGAAGTGTTTCTACATACTTGTCAGGTTGTTGATAATATTTCAAAATTTACAGACGATGTTTGGTTAAGGTTTGCTGCATTGGTTCATGACATAGCCAAGCCAAGAACAAAAAAATTTGTTGAAGGAATTGGGTGGACTTTTCATGGTCACGAGGAGTTAGGGGCAAAAATGATGAAACCTATATTTAAGCGAATGAAATTACCTTTTAACAAACTAAGCTACGTAGAAAAATTGGTACGTTTGCATTTGAGACCAATTGCATTGGCAAAAGAGGATGTTACTGATTCCGCTGTGAGAAGATTAATTGTTTCAGCAAATGATGATTTGGAAGATTTAATTACTCTGTGTCGGGCAGATATCACGAGTAAGAATCCGAACAAGGTAAATAAATATTTAAAGAATTACGATATTGTAATGAAAAAAGTTATTGATGTTAGAATGCGTGATAAGCTCCGGGCATTTCAGTCACCAGTGAGAGGGGAGACAATCATGCAAGTTTGCAACATTAAGCCATCAAAAAAAGTGGGTGAAATTAAAAAAGTAATTGAAGATGCGATATTAGATGGAAAGATTAATAATTCTTATGAGGAAGCTTATGATTATCTATGAACAATAAAAGATGATATCTTAAAAAAAGATAATTGATTTCGAGAGTAACACGTCAGCGTTAGAATCTTACTGACAATCCCATTAAATATGTTTTATCAGAGACAAACGCTTTATCGTTCCGGATACCAAGAATTAAATTTACAGGAATCCTGTCTTGTATTTTTTTGTACTCGTGTTCAAAATCATCAAATCCTGATGCGAGATTTACG
>JARRKK010000336.1:0-2959 GCA_037388105.1 Ignavibacteriaceae bacterium
AACATCCCGGAGTTTTTGGTATAACTTTTTGGGGATTCATTGAGTTCATGATATGGCAAACTGATGCATACTTATTGACTGAAAGATATGCTGAAAGACCTGAATTAATATGGTTTCGAAGTTACCTGGCCGCTCCCTTCATACCTGAACCCGTTTTCCCGGCAGACACTACAGATATAGACAGAAATGCCACTATGATTTGGACACAATCTTCTGATTCGGCAACTGCGTATCATCTACAGATAGCTACCAGTAGTGCTTTTACAAACATTGTAGTTGATAATACAATAGCTGCTACATTAATTCAGTTGAATCCTCTTGAAGCAAACACTGTATCTTACTGGCACGTTAGTGCCTTGAACGAGAAAACGGAAAGCTCTTTCTCTTATTATGCTTATTTTGTTACCGTAAATGATATTATGAATGCAGAAAATACTGAGGAATCACCGACAGATTATTCTCTCTCCCAAAATTATCCGAATCCATTTAATTCATCAACTACTATTGAATTTACTGTACCTACCAATGCTGATATCATAATTACATTATATGACGTCCTGGGCATTGATGTGGATGAAATTGTGAGGGGAACTTTAATCAGGGTAAGTATACAATGAACTACAATGCTTCCCATATATCGTCAGGCGTTTACTTATTTAAATTAATAGCTGATGGTTTTGTAGGTACGAAAAAATTTATAATTTTGAAATAAATCAGTTATCAATTTTACTCTTATTTAGAAATACAATTAATGAAAATTCAGTTTAACCTTATCTTTAAATATATACTCGTGATAATAATTTTCATTACCTCAATAGATTCTTGCGGTATAAAAGAACGAGAAAATCAATCATCTACCTCGAATAAAAAGGGAGCTTATTATTCAGGTGAATACCCAAACCTCTTCGCGGAGTTATTGGGCAAGAAAGATGAAAATATCAAATCCAAGATAGACTCTGTATTTAATCAATTGTTTTATGGCGATGATGATACAGAGAGAGTTTACTATCCGGTTGAACCTGACATGGCATATATAGAAGATATTTATTCTGAAGATGTCAGAACTGAGGGTATGTCTTACGGGATGATGATTACGGTTCAATTAGATAAAAAAGAAGAATTTGATCGCTTGTGGAAATGGGCAAAAACGTATATGCAGCATCATGAAGGTGAGAGTAAAGATTTTTTTGCTTGGCATTGTAAATCAAATGGAGAAAAGATTTCTTTTAACTCGGCTTCGGATGGTGAAGAATGGTTTGTAATGACATTGTTATTTGCTTCCGCAAGATGGGGAAATGGTGAAGGAATTTATAATTATGAAAGTGAAGCTCAAAAAATATTGATGGCAATGCTAAATAAAACCGAAGCCTCGGATGATGAGAATGTTGTAACAAATATGTTTAATACTAAATATAAGCAGGTCGTATTCGTTCCAACTGGTGCAGCAGATGATTTTACAGATCCATCGTATCATCTTCCACACTTCTATGAGCTTTGGGCAAGATGGGCTGACGGTCAAAATCAATTTTGGTATGATGTTGCAGATACAAGTCGTCAATATTTTAAAAGGGCGGTTAATCCTGTTACTGGACTTGCACCTGATTATTCAAATTTTGATGGAACACCAAAAGATGTATCATGGGATGGCGGTCATGATAAATTTCAATACGATGCCTGGCGTGTTGCAATGAATATTGCGGTTGATTATTCCTGGTTTGCAAAAGATGAGTGGGCAATTACTCAATCCAACAATCTGCTGGATTTCTTTTATTCCAGAGGAATTGGAAAATATGGAAGCACTTTTACTCTTGATGGCACTGTTATTCAGAAAGATCATAGCCCGGGACTGGTAGCGATGAATGCAGTTGCGTGTATTGCTTCCACAAATAAAAACAGATTAGAATTTATTAAGGAATTTTGGAATACACCAGTTCCTAGTGGAAAATATAGATATTATAATGGTCTACTGTTTATGCTTGGGATGTTGAATGTAAGCGGTAATTTTAGGATATATCACCTTACAGAAATCATAGATCCTTTTAATACAAACTAACATGCAATTTCGAAAGAAATTATTAAATGAATCTTAGATTATAACAATAATGAAGTGAAATTTTTCACGAATAAAATATCGTACAATAATATTAGTCAATTTTTAACTATTAATTTAATTCTTGTTGTTTATATCTTATTTACAACCTGTACATCCGGGGATAATGTTCCTTCCGAAATCTCAAATGATTCTTACATCTCTACTGAAAGAATAGATGGAAGTTTTACACTGTCTGAACCAGATAATTCAGCTCCCATATTTGTTAGTTCAGAGGACTGGCCCGGGGTAATCCGTGTTGCAAAGCTTCTACAGGCAGACATTAAAAATGTTACCGGGAATAAACCGAATCTTTCAACAGATCAAATGCCGGAAAGTGGTGAACTAATTTTGGTTGGAACCATTGGTAAAAATACTTTTATTGATGACTTAATACATAAAGGTAAGATTAATGTTGAAGCTATTAGGGGTAAATGGGAAACATTTCTGATCGAGGTGGTTGATGAGCCGTTCCCAAAAGTTGATCGTGCTTTGGTTATCGTTGGAAGTGATAAACGCGGTACAATATTCGGCATGTTTGATTTATCTGAAAAAATTGGTGTATCACCGTGGTATTGGTGGGCAGATGTACCTGTAAAAAAGAAAAATAAAGTTTACGTATTGCCCGTTAGTTATACACTGGGAGAGCCTAAAGTAAAATATCGTGGTATTTTTATCAATGATGAAGCACCTGCGCTTTCAGGCTGGTCTATGGCAAAGTATGGTACAGATAGGTTCAATCATAATTTATATGTACATGTGTTCGAATTAATATTACGACTTAATGGTAATTTCTTATGGCCGGCATTGTGGGGGATAGCCTTCTATGATGATGATCCCATTAATCCAAAATTAGCTGATGAATATGGG
>JARRKK010000336.1:2967-4181 GCA_037388105.1 Ignavibacteriaceae bacterium
CACCACGAACCGATGATGCGCGCACATGTTGAGTGGAGCCGGTATGGGTCAGGTCCATGGAACTATGCCACAAATAAAGAGAATCTAAGGAAATTCTGGAAGGAAGGCATTGAGAGAATGAATGGTTATGAAAGTGTAATTACACTTGCAATGCGCGGCGATGGTGATGAAGCGATGAGTGAGGATGCAAATGTTGAACTGCTGGAACAGATTGTGAGAGATCAACGCGAAATTATTAAAGATGTTACGGGTAAAAATCTTGAAGATATACCACAGGTTTGGGCATTGTACAAGGAAGTTCAGGAATATTATGATAAAGGTATGCGTGTACCAGATGACGTAACTATACTGTTATGCGATGATAACTGGGGGAATATTCGTAAGCTTCCTAAATTAAATGAACCACCGCGAGAAGGAGGGTATGGCATTTATTATCATTACGATTACGTTGGGGGTCCCAGAAATTATAAATGGTTGAACACGAACCAGATGCTTATGAATATGGTGCTGATAGAATATGGGTAGTTAATGTTGGTGATATAAAGCCAATGGAATTTCCAATTAGTTTCTTTTTAGATTATGCCTGGAATCCGGAAGAATATCCGGCCGAAAGCCTCCCAGAATATTATCGGAATTGGGCTGAAGAGCAGTTTGGTGTTGAATACTCTTCTGAAATAGCTGATTTAATTTCAAAGTATACAAAGTATAATTCCAGAAGAAAACCGGAATTGTTATCCCCAGAAACATATAGTTTAATTAATTATAGGGAAGCTGAAACGATTGTCAGAGATTACAATGAATTGGCGAAGAATGCAAAACGAATATACGATACCCTTTCGACGGAATATAAAGATGCATATTACCAGCTTGTGTTACATCCTGTAATAGCCTGTGCAAATTTAAATGAACTTTATGTGACTGCAGCAAAGAATCGACTATATGCAAAGCAGAGCAGGATAGAAACTAATAATCTTGCTATTAAAGTGAAAGAATTATTTGATAAAGATGCAGAGATTACCGATTACTATAACAATGTTTTGGCTGGTGGTAAATGGAATCATATGATGGATCAAACTCACATAGGCTATACTTATTGGCAGCAGCCGGATGAAAATAATATACCTGAAGTTATTGAGATAGAAACTTTGGCTGATGCTAAAATGGGAGTTGCAATTGAAGGATCAAATAATTGGTGGCCGAAATCAAATGATGAA
>JARRKK010000337.1:0-3792 GCA_037388105.1 Ignavibacteriaceae bacterium
CTTGGGTATCAGCTGCCACTTGGTTGGGAATAATTAAATTGCTGAACGGGTGTGCCACATCTTTTGTGGTTATCCGGAACCTCTATATATGGTCAGAGCTAAAAAAAGGAGTAAAACAAATGGAACGAATAGGATACCGAATTCTCTTGGTGTTCTCTCTCATTTCATATGTTTTCCAAATTGAGCTTTAATTAGTTACGATTAATGATTATGAGATAACAAAAAAGAGGAAGGGAATAAAATGAAAATTAAAAAGTGCTTATTTATGATTGTTATTTGTATTCTTTTTATTAGTTGCAGTGAAGATACTCCGGTCACGTCTTCAGATGAACCTCTAGGTTATACGAGTGTTGGCCCACCGGCTCAATCATTAACAGAATTTGAAAGTGTTTTGGAAAGAATAAGAACCGATCTAAAAATTCCCGGATTTTCTGCAGCAATAACTAAAAACAGAGAAATCGTATGGGCAAAAGGATTTGGACATTCAAATAAAGAAAGAGGAATTTATGCAACCCCAGAAACTGTCTATCATCTGGCTTCTGTTACCAAACCATTTGCTGCAGTTATTATCATGCAGCTTATCGAGGAAAACAAATTAACTCTTGAAACTCCTATATCGGACTACGGAATAAATTTAGAATCACAGGGAATAATTCGAGTGAAGCATTTATTGTCACATACATCAGAAGGTGTTCCCGGATCACATTATAATTATAGCGGGAACAGGTATGCTTACCTCGATGCTGTAATATCCGGTGCATCGGGCAAAACCTTTTGCGAGTTGCTAAATGAAAAAATAATATTACCCCTCAATTTGAATCTGACAACTCCTAATCCGCTTTCGCCAAATAACTGTTTACAAAATACATCTATTCTTGATAAGCTAGCTCAAGGCTATACTCCGAATGGTCAAGACCCAATGCCTTTACCAACCCTTTTTGTATCAGCTGCCGGGTTGATTTCAAATATTATAGATGTTTCTAAATTTTCAATTGCTCTAGATAATGATGAACTGTTAACTCCGGATTCAAAAGAATTAATGTTTACTCCATTCATTTCAAATAGCGGTAGTGAATTACCGCATGCCTTGGGAGTGTTCGTAGATAATAATGAAGGCGTTAAGATAATCTGGCACTATGGGTATTGGGATTCATATTCTGCGCTTATTATGAAAATTCCCGAAAGAGAACTTTCGTTTGTAATCTTAGCTAATTCCAATAGATTAAGCTCAGCTTCCAATAATATAGGTAGAGATGAGGATGTTAATCATTCAGTTGTTGCACAAGAATTTTTAAATGCATTTGTTTATGGAAATGCACAATTACCGGATTCGCTAAATTACTAAGGAGTGATTGACAGTATGAAATTAAAAAATTATTACACAACAGCTTTAAGTGTACAATGAGAATATTACTTATAGAACCTGATAAAACTCCAGTAGTCATTGGAAGTGAAGATTTTTCTATTTATGAACCTCTGGCATTGGAATATGTTGCAGCAGGTGTTTCTAAAGTTCACGAAGTGAAAATCCTAGATTTACGCATTGAAAACACCCTTAAAGATACCCTTCAAAAATTTTCTCCGGACGTTGTTGGGATTACATCTTACACTGTTCAAGTTAATATCGTTCTGTCTCTATTTAAACAAATAAAACTTTTGAATCCAAAAATTCTTACAGTAGTCGGTGGTCATCACGCAACGATTATGCCTGAGGATTTTATTTCGGACGATATAGATGTGATAGTAATAGGAGAGGGGATTTTTACTTTCAGGGAATTAGTAAGCAGATATGAAAAAGGGATAGAATTCGAAGGAATTACGGGAATAGCCGTATCTGGTAACGGCTCACTAAAAAAATCGGGTCTTGTTGGTCAGGTTGATCTTGATGCATTTCCTTTTCCTGAAAGGCAGCTCACGAAAAAATACAGAGAACATTACTACTCATATTGGATGAAACCGCTTGCATCAATCCGGACTTCGAAAGGATGTCCATATCGATGTAATTTTTGTGCGATGTGGAAATTAACCAATGGGAAATACTTTAAAAGAACCCCACAGAAAATTGTCGAAGAACTTGAAGGCATTGAAGAGAAATATGTTTTCTTTGCTGATGATGAATCTTTGCTGGATGTCCCGAGAATGATGAAACTAGCAGAACTCATAAAAGAAAAAGGTATTCAGAAAAGATACTTTCTCTATGGAAGAAGCGACACCATATCAAGAAATCCAGAGCTTATCAGATTGTGGAGGGAGATAGGATTGGAAAGAGTGTTTGTTGGACTTGAGTTTTTTAGAGATGAAGATTTAAAATATATTTTGAAGAGATCAACAGTTGATGATAATAACAAAGCAGTTAAAATACTTCAGGAACTTGACATTGATATATATGCATCATTCATAGTGCGCCCTGAGTTTACTAAAAATGATTTTGCAGAATTGCGTTCTTATATACAGAAATTGAAACTGGATTTTGCCGCATTCACTGTTCTAACTCCCTTGCCGGGTACCGATCTCTTTAACGAAGTTGAATCAAAATTGATTACCCGGAATTATGATTTCTTTGATTTTATTCATACAGTATTACCAACTAAGCTTCCCTTAAAAGAATTTTATAAAGAGTATCTTCATCTTTATAAGAAGGGAATAACATTGTGGAGAAGCATATTGACTTTACGCAAGTACCCTAGGAAAGAAATTTTGTCTTTGATAAAGAAATCCTTGCATACTTATAAGCGCTTTGAAAAAGCATATCTGGATTATAAAGTAAAAGAAAACAAACCAAATATATTTATTAACACTAGATAAAAAGAAAAGGAAAATACAAATGAAACCGCTTAGAGAACTTTTAATCATACTCATTTATTTAATAGCCCCATTTTTCTTGTTTAATTGCAGCAATGATAATCCACCAACCATGGAAAGCTTGTGTTTGAACAATACTTTAGCGGTAGAGATGTGGACCTGGACGAACAAGTTGCAGGAAGTGGCAAACTTATATACAGCAATAGAAATTTTGACCGCAATACACTTCACTTTCAGGGATCAGCAAATAAAAGCTTCTGGTCTGCACTGATTGGAGTGGCTATAGATAAGGGATTTATACAAAGTACTAATGATAAGATGTTCTCATATTTCCCTGAATACAATGATTTGAGTAGTAGTGAAAAAGATAAAATTACTATTTTGAACATGCTTACTATGACCTCAGGACTACCCTGGGATGATGGTTCATATCCAATTTATGATCCCAGAAATGACGAATATCAACTTTTATTTAACGAGGATCCGGTGAGGTTTGTTCTGGAAAAACCAGTGGTCACCTCTCCTGGAACTAATTTCCATTATAATAGTGGTACAACCTTTCTACTGAGTGAAATCATTAAGAGGAGCTCTGGTATATCTTTAGACGAGTTTGTAGATCAATTTCTTTTTGCACCCTTACAAATAACATCATATCGATGGTCAAATTCAAGAAATACACATAATAGCATTTTTGCCGCTGGTCTATATTTGCGACCCAGGGATATGGCAAAATTAGGACAGATGTATTTACAGGATGGCATGTGGAATGCTAATCGTATTGTTTCTGAACAATGGACAAATGAGTCATCCGGTGAGTCTATTCATTTCCCAACTATACACCCCCCATTGCCAAATTTTATTACTGGTTATGGTTACCAGTGGTGGATGGGAAAGTTTAATAATCTAACTGACGTATATTGTGCCGCAGGATGGGGAGGTCAATTTATTATGGTATTACCGGATGTAAACACCGTTGTAGTGTTTACTGCT
>JARRKK010000338.1:0-4038 GCA_037388105.1 Ignavibacteriaceae bacterium
CATTTACGGGATTACAATATTCGCAATGGCAGTGTAATTTTGTATTTGCATCAACACTTTCTCAGGAATTTCCAGACTGGGAAGCATTTGTCAGGGCATTCTCGGTAGACGCTTGTTATATTAGTACGACTTTAGGTATGTATTCACCTACGGCATTAAGCAGATGGAATGCAATCAACAATTTCTGGAATGGATCCTGCTTTGGTATTGCAGCAGCGAATGCATTGGCTTTTACCCATCGAAACAACTTTACAAACAAATTTCCAACCTTCCCAGGTTTCACTGATCCAATTAGTTTGACATCAAATAATAATGTAATACCTGTGATGAGTGAGTTGTTTACACATCAGTTTGGTAACCCTACCAAACAAAATAGGAGGGGCAGATGGAATACAATAACACCGAACGAATCACTGAATGAGACGAAACAAATGTTATTGGCGGACTATGTTACTCTAAGAACCTTATCAATATGGAATAACAATGGTGGTGGAGGTCATAACATTTTACCATATGAACTTGAGCAGGATAATATACAGAAAGAGCTTTATTATTTATATGTATATGACAATAGTTATCCAAGTAACTCATCTCTTATATTAATAGACACATCTGGCAATTCTAATAAAGGTACCTGGCTTACAACATATGCCTGGAGTAGTTGGGGAGGACCTAAATATCTTATGTTGGAAGTTCCTGCAATCAATTATTTGAGTGATGCAATTTTACCTAAAAGAACAGAAGACTATGTATCACCGTTTTTAATGTCAGGTGATGATTTGGATATCTACACAAACATTGGTGTAAATACAAGTATTGTAGATGGCTCAGGTAATGTAACCGGGTATGTAAATGGAACTATATTTAATGAGATACCAAATTCAATTCCCTTAATATATCTAAACGGCAGCGAGACACCGCCGTATGGATACTCGCTAACAACAGATAATTATTCAGTACAGATAGATAGTGTTGAATCCGATACTTTACAGACATTCTTTTTTACTGGAAATAAAACTTTTATCTATGAAAGAACGGGAGTAACCAATACCGAGACAGACAGACTGTTTTTTGATGGGGAAATGTCAGCAGCAAATCCTGATCAGGATAATAAATCTATCTCGTTAGTAAACATTATAAATGAATCTAATCAGGAAAAGTTATTTGCACTTAGACAGGTTACATTAGTACAGAATGACTCGGTTAAGATTGAGAATCCCGATGATAACAGAATGAATTTTATCAGCTTTGGTAGTGGGGGAGATTTTGCTGCCTTGGGACTTACAATCTATGTAGATGAGGGTAATGACGGAACGATAGACGACACACTTAATGTAGATAATACAGTTGATGTAGAAGATGATCAGGGCTCATTGATACCTACTGAGTATAAACTTGAGCAGAATTACCCGAATCCATTTAATCCTACAACAACAATCAGGTATTCAATTCCAGAGGCAGGATTAGTAACTCTTAATGTCTATAATATTCTAGGAGAAGAAATAGCAACACTTGTAAATGAAGAGAAAACGGCAGGGAATTATGAGATTGAATTTGATGCAAGCAATTTATCAAGTGGAATATACTTCTATAGGATTCAAACCGGATCTTTAACCAAGTAAGAAAAATGTTGTTAGTCAAATAAGTACTTAATAGGAGAATGAAATGTTAAAATTATCTTTTTTAGCTATTCTGTTTTTTCTCTCGATAATATTATCTGCTCAGGATTTTTCAGGAATGTATAACGCATATAATTCATCGAATGGGACAAAGATAACTATAACCTTAAACCAAAATCCTAATGGTCTAGTTTCCGGCGAACTAATATTAAATGATAATCAGAAGTATAAACTCAATGGAAAGATTGAAGAAGATGAAGGGGAATCTTATCTGACAGGTTCTATTATTGGTGAGGACGAAAATTCTTTTTTTGAAGCCTACAGTGAAGAAAATCAATTAATTTTTACCTGGGTTCCTTCTGATAGAAATAATCAACCAAATTATATGGCGGCAATAGATATATTACTTGATAAGTCGAGTTCATCAAATAACAATTTCGAAAATAGACAAACCGATACGTATAAAAATTATTCTGAAAATTATAATGATAACGATAACAAAAAAAGCGATAATTACCAGCGGGATCCAATGTTGGTTGGTGCCTGGCGTTATAGTAAGAGTTATGTAAGCGGTGACTTTAGCATGGTTACAGAAAGATATATGGAAGTACGAGCTGATGGCACTTATTCTTATAGTGATGGAAAAGTCGCTGGGGGAGGGAATAGTGGTAGCTTCAATTCTGGTAATGGCGGTGATGTAATTACAGGCAAATGGCGTACGGAAAATGGGATAATATACATTGACGAAAACGGATATGGTAATTGGGTGCCCTATTCGGGCTACTATGTGGAAGGAAATAGACTGATGTTGAAGTTTAGCGATAATTCCAAAGAGATATGGGAAAGAATATAGATTGGGTGATGGTAAGTGTAGTAAAGTCTGAAGATACCCCCCAATATTAAATTTGGGTTACTTCAAAGTTATCTGAATCCAATTAATTATTCTTCTACGATTAAATATGCAATATCTAAAGAAGGATTGGTAACATTAAAAATATTTAACACTATTGGTTAAGAAGCTGCTACACTGGTAAATGAAGAGAAAGCAATAGGAAATTATAATATTGAATTTAACGCTTCAGCATTATCAAGTGGAGTTTATTTTTACAAACTACAAGCAGGTTCGTACGTTGAAACAAAGAAGATGGTGTTGATGAAGTAAAGAAATTAGTTCATATCAATTTATGAACTCCTACTTATTACCTGGCGAGTTTTTCTAATCTCCTAGATTTATTTGCAAATGGATTAATTGTTTTTAATTTGTTATTAATATTTTTAGGAGAATCTTGAAATCATTCATTCCTTGTATCGTTCTGTTATTCTGTGAATCAATATTCTCACAACAACTCTCCGGTTTTGAGGACATTCCCTTTGCCTCATCTAAGGAGATTGTAGTTAAACAAATGACCAATAAGAATATGCAACTTGGTTTCGAAGGAGATAACGTGCTTGGATTCGCTGGCGGTGAGTATGGATCTCATAAAGTATATTTCTGGACTTATCATTTTTTTGATGATAAACTTCATACTGTTGATATTGTATTTAGAAGACCTGATACACTTAATAAATTAAGAGAAGATATAATAGTCTATATAACTCAAAAGTATGGCGTAGAAAGTATAGAGAAAATTGACTATAACAATAACTTAGCTAATATGTGGTATTTTCAAGATGAATCGAATTATACTTCTGATTTGATAAAATTAAATTTATATGAGACTTCAACCGATGAAACAACTTACACACTAACGTTTGTTAACATTGAACTATTTAAAGAATCAGAACATCAGGAAGATTTAAATGACAACTGAAGCTATAAACAATCAAGAATTATTAATATCCAGTATTTTCAAGATTTATGAACTATAAAAATTATGAATATTACAATCCGAAAAGCCAACGAGAAAGATTTTTCCTATATTTTTTCTTTGATACAAGAGCTGGCAGAGTTTGAGAAAGCTCCCGAAAAAGTTACCAATTCAGTTGATCAGATGCTTGAGGAAAAAGATTATATACAATGTTTTGTTGCCGAAACTGAAACAAAGGAAATAATAGGAATAGCACAATATTTTTTTGCTTATTTCACCTGGAGTGGAAAATCACTTTATTTAGGAGATTTATATGTAAAAGAGTCTTATCGCGGGAATAAAGTTGGTCTTAAATTATTAAATAAAATATTTGAAGTTGCTAAGGAAGAAAAATGTAAGCGAATTACCTGGCAGGTGTTAAATTGGAATACACCGGCAATTAATTTTTACAAGGCGATTGGAGTAGAAATTGACAAGGAGTGGTTTAACTGTAATTTATATGCAAAGGATATTCAGAAGATTAATTTACAATTAGTTTAAAGTTGCTGTCTATTAAACTTATTTATTATTGCTTCGCCGCGTCAAATAATATCAAAAAAATATGATTTGCT
>JARRKK010000339.1:0-2910 GCA_037388105.1 Ignavibacteriaceae bacterium
GCAACAAATTCTTTACGTTGCAGATCATAACTGCTGG
This sequence comes from Ignavibacteriaceae bacterium, assembly GCA_037388105.1. GTDB lineage: Bacteria > Bacteroidota > Ignavibacteria > Ignavibacteriales > Ignavibacteriaceae > BMS3ABIN03. The sequence goes on from JARRKK010000339.1 coordinate 38, forward strand.
TAAGAGAGAACTTCCATTTGGGTGTTAAATTAAAATTTAAGCTTCCATTTATGCTGGAAAATTTTGATTCCAACTCGGGTGTAGGTCGGCTGAGATTATAAGTGTAAGTTAACGCAATGTCCCAGGGAATTGAAAAATCAGGTTCTTTGTCAGAATATATTCCCTGGTAAACATTTCTATCTTCGGAAGAGTAACTATATTCGGAATCCCGTTGTTGTTCACCGAGCTTCTTATCAGCATCACCTGATGATAATTTATCACCGGATAATCTCGTACCTATAGTAAAATTAAAGTTTGTCATTCTCAGTAGTCCTTTTCCTTCATCGATGAGGAATTTGTTTATTCTCGAAATTGTACCTGAGTAATCATATAAAGTAAAAGTATTTGAACCGGATAAATCTAAATAATCACTTATTTGTGTTCTATATGATAAATTTATATCAGAAAAATTTAATGAATCAGCAACAAAGTTATATCCCATTCCAAAGTTTAAATTCAGTAACTGATACTTTTCCTCCTTTGCAGTTGTATCCGTTGGATCCACTAGAGTTTTCATTTCAAATATATTTCCTACACTAAATGCCAGGCTTGATTGTTCTTGTGATGACGGACCACCGAAAATTTCATTTTGATATTTATTGTATTTTACTTCTGTTCCATCCGAAGTTGTATATGAACCATAATACCCCCATCCAGGATCAGAAAAATCTGGACGATAAGCATATGTTAAACTTGGTGTAACAATATGCCGGAAGGCCGCTATCCCGGAAAAAGGTGAATTATATATACCAAAAAATTTTGTACTTGCACTGATACCGGTATCAAAAGTTCTAACAAAATTTATTTCTTTTACATCATTCGTTATTACAGAGTCTGTTCCTGTAGAGGACATTACAACAGATTTTTCTATATGCTCATTATACCATTTTGATTCGTACCGGAATCTTGGTGTAATACTGAAAAATCCCAGCTTTGGTGAAAAATCCGTGTTAACAGTATGTCTAAATCCACCACGTGAATCAACTTGTCCGCCAATCCTGTTTTTATCGTATTCAAATATTCCATTATATGTATACCCAAAATATTCATACCAGGCACGATCTTCAGTACTGAACTCATCTCTGAAAGGATAATCCTGTGCTTTGCTAAATGTTATGTTGGGAAGCGTTTCATAAACATCGTTCGATTGAATAATCTGTCTTCTATTGTAGTTTATGTTCATGCTGTTTCCCGATTCTTCCCAGGTTTTGGAAAAGGTCGCATTCGAAACAATTTCATTTCTTAACAAGTCATTCAAATCTGTAACGTTTCGGCTCAAATAGTTCGATGATACGAACTCAAGATTTGCATTAAAATTTAGCGTTGGAGTTATGGTCTGGTGATGGTTCCACTTAAAACGCCAGTCTATCTGCTCATTAAAGCCTGGATCTGTTGATTCACCCTGACTAAAGTCTGAGTACGATGCAATCACATCACCTGAGTAAGAATATTTTTTGATGTAACGAAAACGACTGTTCAACACAAAGCTGCCCCGTGTATAGTAATCTGTTGATAGAGCTAAATCCATATAATCATTTATTGCCCAAAAATATCCAAGTCTGCTTATATAGGTTCCATAAGTGGCATCGTTACCAAAAACCGGTGCAATTATACCAGAACGTCTTCCGGATTGAATCGGAAAAACACCAAATGGCAATGGTAAAGGAAAAGGTACGTCACCAAAATTTAACCAAATCCATTCAGCAACTAACTCTTCATCCTGAATAATTTTCATTTTTGATGAATAAATAAAATAATGTGGACAGGAATCATCACATGTTGTATAATATCCATCTTTAATAAAGTAAGTGGTTTTATCAACCTTTTTTATTTTTTCACCGGTAAAGAATCCCCCTTCAATTTCTGTGTTTGCTGCCGACATAACACCCTGCTGGGTTTTGAAATTATATATCATCCCCTTTCCTTCATAACTCTCTCCTGCTTCAGTTAGTACAGGTGTGTTTATTATCTTTTCGCCTGTCGAATCGGTTTGTTCACCGCTTGCTTTTAGTTCATTCTTCTCAAAATCGATGAGGATGTTAGCACTTTTAATACTCATTCTACGATATTCAATCTTCCCATTACCATAGATGTACATTTTCTTATCTTTAACAAAAAATACTAATGAATCAGATGCAGAAGAATAAACCACTGTATCCAGATCAGACTTTGATCGTTGACTAGCTATGGAATCTATTTGTGCAGATTGGAGTGTATCGGAAATAGTGGTAACAATGGAATCCTCAACTTGTGCAATTACAACCAGATAATTAAGGGAAATCAGTATAATTGTTAAGAGGAATTTCATAGCTCAAAAATAAGTATATGCTAACTTTATGCGTAGTAGATTATTTAAAGACGGTAATACTTTGGAATTTGTTACTTTTAAGGCGGGATTAAATGAGTAGTACTTTTATTAATTCGCAAAATAAATGCAATATAAACGAAATCAACAATTGTTCATTCAATTATTAAATTTTTCCAATCAATAAAGATTGTGCTAATTAGCCAGTTAAATTAATCACTATGGGCAACAAAATAATTACTGAAAATCAAAGCAATAATATCCAAGTTAATCATTAATTAAATTCATAAACCGAATTTTCAATCTTGTCAATTATAATCTTTGCTACCTTTAGTGCTCTTAATCCATCCATACCTGAAACTTTTGGAACTTCATTTTTGAGAATTGATTCTATAAATAATTGCAGTTCATATTTTAGAGCATTTGTCTCAATTTGTTTTGGTTGTTCGTAGACTAATCTCTTTCGTTTATTTCCAACTCCAATTTCACCGAATGAAATAAACCCCGGTTCTACATTCTGATCGATAGG
>JARRKK010000340.1:0-5637 GCA_037388105.1 Ignavibacteriaceae bacterium
ACTGTATTTGATGAGACCGTTTTTATTAACAAATGTTCAGCATAGTCATCAACAAATTTCCAATTACTATTTGAAATAAATAATGCGAAATCATAAAAAAATATTATTGGTTGGCAGTTGAACTTAGTAATAAAAATATCGTTAATTGTTTTTTTGTTAGCTTCATTATCTTTCGCACAGAAAAATGTTTATATAGGAGTAATTGAAGAAGAAATTGATCTTGGGTTAGCGCCTTACGTAAAGCGAGTAGTGTCAGATGCTGAAAAAAATAATGCAGATGCAATTATCTTCAAGATTAACACTTTTGGTGGAAGAGTAGATGCTGCAACTCAGATAAAAGATGCAATAATCTCAACAAAGATATTAACCATTGCTTTCATTAACAATCGGGCCATTTCAGCAGGGTCTCTTATCGCCTTATCGTGTAATAAAATAACAATGGTGCCCGGCAGTTCGATAGGTGCAACGACAGTTGTTGATCAATCCGGACATAAACAGCCAGAAAAATATCAGTCTTATATGCGTTCCGAAATGCGCGCAACTGCCGAGAGGAATGGACGAAGAACTGATATAGCCGAAGGAATGGTAGATGAACGAGTTGTAGTTTCAGGCACAATTAATCACCTTAACATCGGAAGAAGCATTAAAGTATGGTATTGCTGATACTTTGATAAATAATATTGATGACCTTTTAGCCGCATTCCATTTAGATGGATCAGAAATTCATCAGGTTGATCAAAATTGGGCAGAAGGGGTTGTAAGATTTTTAAACAATGGAATTGTATCATCTATCCTTATTATGATTGGATTTTTTGGGATACTCGCTGAAATTAAGTCACCCGGTTGGGGTGTTCCCGGCACAGCAGGATTAATAGCGTTAGCTTTATTTTTTGGATCTTCATACATTCTTGAACTTGCCTCTGCAATTGAAATTATAATGTTTGTTTTGGGTGTTATACTTATTCTACTCGAAGTTTTTGTTATTCCCGGATTTGGAATAGCCGGAGTTGGCGGAATCATTCTGATTATTGCCTCCTTATTCTTATCGCTCATTGGTTCAAATCAAGTCTTGGATTTTGAAGGAGTTTCTACAGCAATTATTCAACTTGCCGCTGCACTATCAGGTGCTATTATTTTACTTTTCATGCTGGCGAAATTTCTTCCAAAGACAAATATATTTCAGAAATTTGTTCTCTCAGAGGCTGAAAAATCAAACAAAGGATTTTCTTCTCATAAAACTCAAAAGAGCCTGGTTGGTGCGAAAGGAGTGGCGCTTACAACCTTAAGACCATCCGGAACAGCAGAAATAAATGGGAAAAAGGTTGATGTAGTTACTGAGTCTGAATATTTAGAGCGGGGATCGAAGATTGAAGTAATCGGTGTTGAAGGAATAAAAGTCCTTGTAAAAGAAATCAGAAGTGACGAAAAAATTGCAAATGAATAAATTTTTAATATTAATTTGCATTTAAGAATAATAATATTATATTTGTCCCAGTTCTTAAACATAGTGAACGCTTATTGAGAAAGGTGGAGGGATTAGGCCCTTAGAAACCTTGGCAACCCATTTTTCATCCAACGATGGAAATTGAAGGTGCCACATCCTATCTCGTTATTAACGGGAATAGATAAGCAGATAGAGATTAAATCATATCATAAAAATTTTGTAACTCTTCTGACCCCATAGATGAACTAACAGGTGCAATATCTGTCCCAATCTATCAAACCTCAACGTTCGTTCAGGAAGCACCGGGAGTAAATAAAGGATTTGATTATTCCAGAACAAATAACCCAACGAGGAGCATTCTGGAGGAATTAATAGCAAAACTTGAGAACGGAAAAAGTGGATTTGCATTCTCAAGTGGACTAGCTGCAATTGATGCTGTTATTAAACTACTGAGTACTGGAGATGAAGTACTTGCTGTTGATGATATTTATGGCGGTACTTACAGAATTTTCTCACAGATATACTCCCGCTTTGGAATAACCGTAAATTACATTGATACCACCGACATAGAAAATGTTGTTGAAAATATCTCACCCAAAACAAAGTTTGTTTGGCTGGAAACACCCACAAATCCAACCCTTAAAATTTCTGATATAGAGGAAATTTCAAAAATTGCTCATTCGAATAATGCTTTAGTTATCGTCGATAATACTTTTGCTTCACCTGCACTTCAACTACCGCTGGAGCTGGGAGCAGATATTGTTATACATAGCGCCACAAAATACCTTGCAGGACATTCTGATGTAATCGCTGGATTGGTAGTTGTAAATAGTGAAAAGTTGTCAGAAGAGATTAAATTTATCCAAAATTCATCCGGCGGAATTCTGGGACCATTTGATTCCTGGCTCACTATAAGAGGAATTCAAACACTTGATCTTCGAACGGAAAAGATTTCAAATTCGGCATTTAAGATTGCAAGATTTTTGGAGAACTGTGAAGATGTTGAAGAAGTGTTTTACCCTGGATTGGATTCCCATAAAAATCATAACATTGCAGAGAAACAACAAAAACGTTTCGGGGGTATTGTTTCGTTTTCGCTTAAGGACGATACCACAGAAGCTGCTAAGAAGTTCGTAACTTCAACAAAGCTATTCAAATTAGCCGAAAGTTTAGGAGGAGTGAAAAGTCTCCTTTGCCATCCGGCTACAATGACTCATAGTTCTGTTCCCGAAAAAACCCGTCATGAATCAGGTATCAAAGATTCACTAATAAGACTCTCTGTTGGAATTGAAAATGCAGATGATCTGATTGATGACATAAAGTCTGTTTTCGAACACGTTAAACCTACTGTTCAGGTTCTGTAAATGTATTTTCAATTATTATAATATTATTTAATTGAGTATCAGTGTACCGGTATGAAAAGGACTAACTTAACACTTGGTTTGTTTGGTTTCGGATGTGTCGGACAAGGACTTTATGATATCTTAAACCAAACGATGAAACTCAAGGAAGAAAACCAGGTTTCAATATTGTATGAAGCATCTACTTGTGCCAGCATTCCAATTATTCGTAACCTTGAGGAATATTATGATAATGATTTGGTTAAATCAATTGCAGGAATATTTAATGGTTCTTCAAATTATATTTTAACAAATGTTTTTGAAAATAATCTTTCGTTTGATCTAGCTTTAAAAAAAGCACAGGAGTTAGGCTTTGCAGAAACTGATCCGACACTTGATATAAGCGGATTAGATTCTAAGTATAAGCTAAGTATTATAAATGCTCACGCCTTTGGAAAAAACGTCCCGGAAGCAAATATTTTTCATTTGGGAATCCAATCACTTTCTCCCGCTGATATAAATTACGCAAAAGAAAAAAGATATAAAATTAAACTTGTAGCAAAAAGTATTAAAATAGATGGAGAGCTTTACAGTTGGGTAATACCACAATTCATTGACATGAATGATTTTCTCTATTCGATTGAAAATGAGTTTAATGGGGTCATAATTGAAGGAGCATTTTCGGAAAAACAGTGTTTTGTAGGTAAAGGAGCAGGCGGTCATCCAACAGGTTCAGCGGTATTATCAGATATTTCTGCATTAACATACGATTACAAGTATGAATATAAAAAATATTCTAAGAATAATGTGCCGACAAGTGCGGATAATTTTTTAATTGAAGTTTACATTAGATATAAAAACGAAAATGATATAAACCAATTATCGTTTTTATCGATCCGTGAACAATATCAGAGTGATGATTTCAATTATATAATTGGAAATATTGAAATTAAATCACTAAGCATAAAAGAGATTAAGGAGAATAAAAATATATTTATTGCTCAAACCACTAATCAGGCTGTACATTCAATTAACGTATCAAAGAATATTTCCGGAGTACATAAATTTAAAGAAGCAGTATGACGTTAAACCTAAAAGTAAAAACGCACAGAGTAGTAATCAGTTGAATTATCAATAATTTAAAGAAGTTCTAACTTATTAGTATTAGTTATATACTCATTAGATTTTCCCATCTTTGTTCCGTCGGCTGAAGGCATTTCCATTCTGAAGGATAGTTGAAGATTTGTTACAGAACTACTTTTGTAAATTAAACCTCTATCGATATTGAAAAAGAATTCACCATTTGCTTCGGATACCGGCTCAGCAAACTCGTATTTAATACCATTATTTGTATGTTCTTTTTCACCTTCTATTACTGTGGTTGCCTTACCTTTTATAAGTGCAACTTTGGCATTATCTACAATTTCCAATTTGTTAACAGTAAAATGATCTATGTATTGAATCTTAAACCCCATAATCGTTGCGGGATCATCTGATTTCTCCCAGGTTGATTCAACGTGAAGTTCCTTCATTGGTAATTCTCTTAAAACCTGTGCAATTAATGGCTTAATTAAGTTATTTTTTATTTCAAATTTCATACGTTCTTTATCTTCAGTGTTTATAGAATCTTTCAACCCGCTTAAATCAAGATAACGATCTGAAATTCCCTCAAGTTTAACAATATCTATTATATTTCCGTACTTTGTAATAAGAATGTGAAAAGGATTGTTAACAATTCCCTCATGCTCAATAAACTTTTTAAGTTGCTCTGAATCGGTTGTTACTCCGGATTCGTATGAAATTTTTTGATTGTTTAAATCTACTTCAACATTTACGTTTGAAATAATACATTCTAAATTAGCAATACTATCTTTATCAACAGAAATTATTTTGAAATTCATTATCCTCGTAATTCTTTGTTCGAATTTATCAGATAATACTGTATCAGTTTGAACGCTACGGTCCGAAGTAGAGAGGGTAGTTAATTTATATTTAAATGATTCTCCCTCTATTAATTTATACGCCAATCGGAAACTAACATTATTTAGATCCTCATCACTCTTGTTAACCTGCAAAACATGAGAATCAGTTTCAGAGCTGTCAGCTTGTGGACTGTTTGGCTTATTATTTTCCTCATCCTTGTTGCTGCAGTTTAATATTGAAAAGGCAAGTGCAGCTATAAGAATAATTAATGTGAATTTTTTCATTTTATCCTCAGTAAATTAAAATGTTTTTTCTCTTTGAATTAAATATTTCCAGTTCCTGTTGCCATCCATCAACTATTATTGAAAGAGCTTTATCCGATAATAAATCCAATCTTAATTTATCGGTTCCGGCAAGTTTGTCAAAATGCTGTTCATTAAATTTGAATTGCTGAGGGTATAGTTGAAGAAGTGAATAGATCAAAATTAGACCAAATTTTACAGTTTTAAATTTTGCTTCATCGGTTATGCTAATTCTAATTCCATTACAATTAACCCCTTTGTATTTTGGATTAAGAGCTTTACCTTCTATTTCAACCGGTGTGAATGATATTGATTTTAAACTCACACCGGAAATATTAATTGCGTTAAGTTCTTTAATCAAATCATCTGCATTTATATATGGTGCTCCAATAGTTAAAAAGGGATGATGCGTACCCCGGCCTTCAGAAACAATGGTACCTTCAATAAAACAAGTACCAGGATAAGCTTGTGCCGTTTCAAAATCTGGAATATTCGGGGAGGGAGGAATCCATTTTAGGTTTAAATCATGCCAATTATAATTCCGTTTCCATCCTTTCATTCCAATTACAGTTAATCCCGGTTTTTTATCAACATTTAAACAATCATATTTGATAAAATAATTTGCCAG
>JARRKK010000341.1:0-2886 GCA_037388105.1 Ignavibacteriaceae bacterium
CCCATCAGATATTATTGCGGGTGCGGGAATCGGATTTATATTCGGTTATTTTGGGGGTTTAGTATTACTAAAAATTGATGATATGATCAATCGCAAAAAGATCAACAAAAACACCGATACAAATACCGCAGGTCACTGATAAGCTTTTTATTAAAAAGTAATTCAGTTATCAAAAGATCTTTCCGGACACAAAACAATATAAATGATGTTATTATACATTCAACAATGATTTGTATCTTTGAGGTTAAAATTTTGAACTTTAATGTATAATTAATCACAGGATTTTTATGGCTAAAAATAGAAGGGTTGTAGTAACCGGAATAGGTGCCATCACGCCTATTGGTCTTAATACACAAGATTTTTGGGAAAGTTTAAAAAGTGGAAAAAGTGGTGCTGCAAAAATAACAAAATTTGATTCATCAAAATTGAACACTCACTTTGCATGTGAAGTGAAAGATTTTGATCCGTTAAATTATTTCGATAGGAAAACAGCAAGGAGGTTGGATCAATTTGCACAATATGCGCTTGCTGCCACGGCAGAAGCAATTGAAGACAGTGGTATAGATCCTGACAATATGAGCATTGAAGATAAAGAGCAAACGGGAGTACTCTTTGGTAGTGGAATGGGTGGGATGGTAACATTTGATCAACAATCTGTATTAAATTCCAAAGAAGGTCCATCAAGAATATCACCATTTTTTATCCCGATGATTATACCTGATATTGCTGCTGGACAAATATCGATTAAATATGGATTTAAAGGTCCAAACTATTGTGTTGTCTCGGCCTGTGCAACTGCAAATAATAATATGATCGATTCATTTTTAATCATTCGACAAGGTTTAGCCAAAACTATTGTTACTGGTGGAACCGAAGCACCATTAAATGAAATTGGTGTTGGTGGATTTAATTCTGCACGTGCACTTTCAACAAGAAATGATTCACCTGAAACAGCAAGCAGACCGTTTGACGCAACGCGTGATGGATTTGTTATGGGAGAAGGATGCGGTACAATGATAATCGAAGAATTAGAACATGCCGTGAAGCGTGGCGCAAAAATTTATGGAGAGATCATCGGCGTAGGTCTTTCAGCAGACGCCTATCACATAACAGCACCGCATCCTGATGGTACAGGTGCAATCTTATCTATGAAAATGGCTCTAAAAACTGCTGGAATTAAAGCGGACGAAATTGATTATATAAATATGCACGGAACATCTACACCGCTTGGCGATATTGGAGAAACTAAAGCAATCAAAACTTTATTCGGAGATCATGCATATAAAATGAATGTTTCATCGACTAAAAGTATGACGGGACATATGTTAGGGGCTGCGGGAGCAGTTGAAGGTATAGCAACATTGCTTGCAGTAAAAAATGATATTATCCCACCAACAATAAACTTTGAAACCCCTGATCCTGAATGTGACCTGAATTATACCTTTAATAAATATGAAGAAAAAAATGTAAACATTGGAATGAGTAATGCGTTTGGATTTGGCGGACATAACACATCTGTAGTGTTTAAGAAGTATCAGGAATAGATCGGAGTGTCAATTAACGACATTCGTCAAACAATTGATAACAAACTACTTGGGGTTATCCGCATTGTTACGGGGTTAATATTTTTAATAACCGGATTTTTGCAACTCTTCATTCCTAAGTTCACTGAAGCCTGGCTTGGTCAGTTAATTCACGCAGGAATACCGTTAGTTACGCTTAACTTCTTTTTCGTTCCATTCGTGGAAATTGTACTTGGCTTGCTATTACTTAAGGGATTATTTACCCGCTTTTTTAGTTTGCTCATCTTTCCCATTATGTTTGTTGCAATCTACGTTCATATTTTTGTAAAGGATGCAAGTTTATTTCCTTTACAACCTAAGCTACCCATCCTTCCAATCATTTTATTAATAAAGGCAATAATATTATTACGGTATGGAGCTGGTTCCTGGAGTGATGATTTAAGATGGTCAAAAAAGAATCCGACTACTTAAACTCTTTTTAATTTAAACAATAATTCTAATATTGTTTCACAACTATTTTTTTAAAATTCAACCAAGTCTAATTAGAGTTATTCAGTTAAAAATTATCATCTTTACCGATCATCGCTTCTCTACAAAATTTTATCATTAATCCGGTAGACAAATGACGAATCAATCAACAAATTCAAAATCATTTTTTAATGTCTTTTTAAATTTCACCGAAAAAGCCGGAAATGTACTTCCTCATCCCGCAACATTATTTGCAATTATGGCTTTGATGGTAATAATATTTTCAGGAATTGCGGATCTACTTAATTGGCAGGCAATTCATCCGGGTACCGGTGAAGTCATTTCACCCGTTAACCTTATTAACGAAAATGGTCTTCATAGGATTATGTTAGATATGGTATCTAATTATACAAGTTTTGCTCCTTTGGGAATTGTAATGGTAGCAATGCTAGGTATCGGAATTGCCGAAGGCAGCGGATTAATAAGTGCTGTTATACGATTGCTTGTATTGTCAGCACCCAAACACCTGTTAACCTTTATATTAGTTTTCTCCGGTGTGATATCAAATCTTGCAAGCGATGTTGGCTATGTACTTCTTATTCCTTTAGCAGGAGTAATTTTTATTGCAGTTAACAGGCATCCTCTTGCGGGAATGGCAGCAGCTTTTGCCGGAGTCTCTGGTGGATTTAGTGCAAATTTATTCTTAGGTACTGTAGATCCTTTGCTGGCAGGTCTTTCGCAGGAAGCAGCCCGAATTATTGATCCCCTCTATTCTGTTAATCCAACTGCAAACTATTATTTCATGTTTGTATCGACATTTTTTATTTCGCTTGCAGGAACTTGGGTAACCGAAAAAATTGTTGAGCCAAGATTAGGTGATTATAAGGGTGAAGAA
>JARRKK010000342.1:0-2884 GCA_037388105.1 Ignavibacteriaceae bacterium
GGGTGGTTCCACGAATGGCTTTTTGGAAAACACTGGAGACCAATATGGACAACGCCTTTAAGAGTTGAGTTGCTTTATATTGATAATTTCGCAGGCGGATTAGTACCGATTAAAAGAGGTGGGGGACTTCAAACAAAATCCCTGCGCTTTATTGGTGCAGATGGCAGAATATGGAAATTCAGATCTCTGGATAAAGATCCTTCAAAAGTATTACCGGAAGAGTTAAGAGAAACAATTGCTGATGATCTGATACAGGATCAGATAAGTAGCTCAAACCCTTTTGCACCTTTTGTTGTAGAACCACTTTTAGAAGCCGTTGGTGTCCTCAGTGCAGAACCATTATTAGTTTATCTCCCAGATAATGAAAAGCTTGGTGAGTTCCGTGAAGAATTTGGTAACCTTCTGGGAATAATTGAAATCCATCCAACTGAAAGCGAAGATGATGAGTTAAGTTTTGAAGGTGCACTGGATGTTAAGGGAACTTATAAGCTGCTGGACCACCTGAGAAAAAAACGAGGAGAAAAAATTAATGCAACTGAATTTTTAAAGGCTCGTCTTATGGACGTTCTTCTGGGAGATTGGGATAGGCATATGGATCAATGGAGATGGGCAAAGTATGAAATTGACGATGGGGAGCAATGGTATCCTATACCTCGAGACAGGGACCAAGCATTTGCTAAGTACGACGGTGTTTTTCCTTCAATTGCTGAGTATGTTACTCCTCAGTTAAATAATTTTGGAGAAGACTTTCCATCAATGGAAGATTTAACCTGGAATGGAAGATTCCTTGATAGGAGAGTTTTAACTGAGCTTGTTAAAACTGTATGGGATTCAGTAACAGTATTTATTCAAACTCGAATAACTAATGAAGTAATTGATTCTGCACTATTAAATTTGCCTGGTGAATCTTATAATCTGGCTGCAGATGAGCTAAGAAAGAAGCTTCGTTCAAGACGTGATAAACTTAACGAAGCATCTGATGATTTTTATATTGTAGTAAATAAATTTGCGGATATTTTTTGTAGTGCTGAAAATGACTATGTAGATATAAATAGAGTTGATAACAAAATAACAGAAGTATCTGTATACAGAAGATCTGAGGATGGTAATAGTTACAGGGGTGGTTCCCTCTTTCACAAGTATTTTGATAATGATATCTGTATTGACATCAGAGTGTTTATGAATGAAGGAGATGATTATGCTTACATCCACGGTGAATGTAGCTATGGACCTGTTGTTAGAATTATCGGTGGAGAAGGAAAAGATGAAATTGTTGATGAATCAATTGTTAATGGATATTTCCTCTCTTTCACACCTTTTTCTGCAGTGCAACGACGTACATACTTTTATGATAGTGGTAAAAAATCTGTAATTACTGAAGGACTTGGAACAGTTGTGGACAGTAATTCCTGGCCGGAACCGAAGACAGATGACGAGAAATACGAACCAAGACAAATCGATAGAGGACATAATTTTATTCCAATACCTATACTCGGTTTAGACACCGATAATGGTTTTACATTTGGTGGGGGTGTAGAGCTGATTAAATATAATTTCAGGAATGTTCCGTTTGAATATTCTCAGAGTCTGACTGCAAGTTACTCAACACGATTCTCAAATTTTGCTGCTGCGTACAATGGAGATTTTCTTGGGATTGAAAAAGATAGTCGGTTGAATCTCCTAATTGGATTTACTGAAAGGTTTGTAACCCGCTATTTTGGTTACGGAAATGAAACTTCTTATAGTAAAGAACGGGAAGAGAATGATTATTATCGTGCTAAACAAAGACTAGCCACATTATATCCAACATTGTATTATGGATTTTCTAAAACCATTACGGGCAGCATTGGGCTGTCATTTATTCAAACCAAGACTACACTTGAGAATGATACTTTATTAACGGGTTTCAGATATGGAGATTATGGATTGGGTACGCTGAATCCGATGGGAATAAATCTTGGTATTAAGTTAGACCTGAGGAATAGTGAGCTCTATCCCACCTTAGGTTACTTTGCAGAAATAACAGGTTCATATTTCCCTGCTGTATTTAATATTGAAGAGTCATTTTTTCATTCTGGAATTGATCTAAGAGGTTATTTAACACCAGGATTCTGGGACTGGGCAACACTTGCATTGAGGGTCGGAGCAAGTGGCGTGTGGGGAAAATATCCATTTTTCGCTGGTGCAACACTCGGTGGTCCGGAAAATCTTCGGGGTTATAACGCTAAAAGGTTCTCTGGTGACGCCGCTGTTTTCGGTCAGGCAGAAGTAAGAATGAAAGTCCTGCGTATGAAGCTAATTCTGAAATCTCAGGTTGGCGTAAATGTTTTTGTAGAATCGGGTAGAGTATTTACTAAAAGTGGTAATTCCGATTTATGGCATCCAACATTTGGTGGCGGAATCTGGGTTTCATACTTACAATCTACATTTATTATTTCAACTTACGTCGCTGTATCACCGGAAAGGACAACTTTTGCAATTCTTTTAGGTATGGGATTTTAATAGTCTTCTGTTTGTGAATAACTTCAAATTATAATAAATCAAAGTCCTGTTTTAAAGCAGATGCAATCCCATTCGTCCAGCCAAATCCGTCCTGAAGATCGTATTCGCCGCCGCCTGCATGTAGGGAAATATCTTCAACATTATATTTCTCAAACATTTTCCCGGTTCTATTAAAAACATTTTCATTTAACAGCAACCAGCGGGATTTTATATCATCTGCCAGATCATTGAAACCATAATTTCGTAATCCAATTATTGCCATCCACTGTAGAGGTGCCCAGCCGTTTGGTGCATCCCATTGTTGACCGGTATGGTTTGATGTAGAAATTAATCCGCCATTTTTAAGAAATAGTTTTTTGATATTCTTAGCAACACCTGATGC
>JARRKK010000342.1:2895-4975 GCA_037388105.1 Ignavibacteriaceae bacterium
GTTGTGCTAATTTGGTTTCAATAAAATACATCAATGAGTTCAAATCAATTGGGATGATATCAGCAGCAATACAGGTGGATAATGATTTTTCATCCAAAAACCATCTGCTTGAAAAATCCCAACCGGATTCACAGGCAGCGCGTATATTTCTATAAAGACTTTGTCTCTTCATCCCATCTAGTTTTGCTGTTACCGAGAAATCTTCATAATAAGATTCTTCTCTGGGACTGGTTTTCGAATCATAATATCTATTTAGAAAGATGCCTTTTTCAATTTCAAAATTTCTAATACAATTCTTTGAGGAAGGATTATTTTCATTCATCCAAAAATCATATTCTTTTTGGATGGCACTAATGTATGAGAGTCCCCAATTTTCATCATTTTTATATTTTGAAATTAAATCTACGATTGCCGCAAAAAAGGGTGGCTGTGATCGAGAGAGATAGTAAATTCTATTTCCGTTTGGTATGTATCCAATTTCATCAATGAGATATTTAAAATTATTTATCATATTTTCTGCAATGCCAATATTAGTTTCATCCAAAAGACCATGCATTGTAAAGTAGCTATCCCAATAATAAACTTCGCGAAATCTACCGCCGGGAATTATAAACGGATTGGGAAGTGGTATCAAAGTAGAATACTCACTTTGTTTATTTGATGATTCTCTTTTTAGATAATTCCAGATTAAGTGGATGTGTGTTTGCATATCTCTGTCATCCGGTAACTCAATATTTTTTTCATCATCTTCCGGCAAAACAAAGTTTGCTTTGATAAAATCTAAGAGATCAAAACCAGGTGATGTTTTGTATTTTAAATACTCGGTCAGGATTCTTTTCGGGTCGTATTTTGGAATTGAATCAACAAACGTTTTTGAATCAGGAAAAATTCGTTTCTGTTGTACTTCATTAAACAAGTTGCCAGAGATTTGTATGAACTTACTCGAGTCGTATTCCATTCCTAAATCTCTTTAAACACAAAATTTTTCCGCTTCTTACCATAACTAAATAAGGCAATTAACAATAACGTAATTGGCACTAATGTAAAGTAAAAAGCTATTTGTCCATCGAACCTTCCAAATATTTGCCCGGTAATTAGTGAGCCGGTTGTCCCACCTAATGCTGAAAAAATTACTATCAATCCTGTCATTGCACTTTGTTTATATTTGGGTAATACACTTAAAATGGAAGAATTTAGGGAGGGATAAATCGGACCTAAAAACAAACCAATACAAGGGAGTAAATAAGCTGCCAATGGAACTTGTGACCATGATGTAATTTCGCCTTTAGTGTACCCGGATGTAAGAGGGACAACTAAGAGAACTATTAACATCGCACCCACAATGCAAACAGTGATTACTGGCATCCAATGAAATTTTTTAATGAAAAAGCCTCCCGTAATACGACCTAAAGCTATCGCTCCAGCTAAAATACTTACAATTTGTACGCTGATTGATGACGGCAAAAACAATATTTGCCTGTTAAAAGTAGGTAACCATGTTTGAATACTTTGTTCAATCAATACATAAAAAAAGGCACTTATAATGAAAATTAAAACCAATGGGAATCGTACAAGAGCAATCATATCTAAAAATTCATGGATTGTCTTAAATCCTTCTTTCTTTACTTGTGATTCATCCAGCTTTGTAGTAAATAACATTATAAATGCCAGTAGGGACATAGCTCCAAGCAGCCAATAAGTATCCAGCCAAGTTGATGAAGTAGATTCAATGAAAAATCCGAATATCCAGTAACCGGAAAGAACCCCTACCATGAAGATACCTTCCAATATACTCATCAGGCTTGCATGTTCATCAGCGTTACTTGTAATTATACCAACTGTGGAATATGCGGAAACTTTAATCAGAGCAAAACTAAATCCAATCATTGCAAACATCATCTTGGACATAAAAAACCCACCAATTAGCTTCATCATTAGCGATGCAAGAATTAAAGTTAATAGCGCAACGAGCATCGACCTTTTATAACCAAACTTTGGAATATATGAGGCGATAAGAAAAGAAAATACTGCAATAGATAAATCTTTGAATGCTTCAAGAACACTGGCGGCTTCTTTGGTT
>JARRKK010000343.1:0-7316 GCA_037388105.1 Ignavibacteriaceae bacterium
ATATTGATGGTAATCTTTGCAAAACCGACAGTAATTTCATTGGTCGTTGGTTTTATTATAGCTCTATCTGGCGAGTCTTTAAGAATTTGGGGTGTGGGTTGGGCTGGAAGTGAAACAAGAACCACCGGCGGAGTTGGCGGGACTTATTTAATTATTAGTGGTCCTTTTGCTTACGTAAGGAATCCTCTATATGTAGGTAACATTCTGCTTTATGTCGGAATTGGGTTAATGTCTTGGGCTTTGTTTCCGTATTTACAGATAACCGCTCTTGTTGTCTTTTCAATACAATATCATTTTATCGTTTTGGAAGAAGAAAGATATTTAATTGATGAATTTAATGAGTATGCAGAGTACTGCAAACAAGTGCCTAGATTTATTCCGCGATTAACTCCATATAAAAATAATTTGGTTCAACAACCGCCCTTTAACTTGAAAGCTGGTTTAAGATCAGAACAAAGGTCGTTGCAGGCCTTTACGGGCGTCGCGCTGGTAATTGTGATTATTTGGATAGTTCTTAATTCATGAGGTTGTCGACAAATGAGAATGCAAAGCATAACTTATTGATTATTGCTGGAGAGGAATCGGGAGATTTAATAGGTGCAGATTTAATTAGAGAACTGATGATATTAAATTCTCAATTAGTTGTTTTTGGTATTGGTGGCGATAGAATGCAGAGTGAGGGAATGAATATCCTTTATCATATTAAAGATATGGCTTTTCTCGGATTTGCTGAAGTTGTAAAACATATTCCATTTATCAGGAAGGTTCAGAAAGAACTCATTACAACCGTAATTGATATGAATATTAAAAGTGCAGTGCTGATTGATTATCCGGGATTCAATTTAAGTATAGCAAAAAAATTAAATAAAATAGGAACAAAAATTATTTATTATGTATCGCCACAACTTTGGGCATGGGGCTCGGGAAGGATGAACAAATTACAACATCTTGTTGATAAGATGCTTGTGGTCTTTCCGTTTGAGGAAAAATTGTATCGCGATAATAATGTAAATGTATCATTTGTCGGTCACCCATTAATTGAAAGAATAAATGACTATAAATTTTTAAGTCGGGATGAACTTTTTGGTAAATTTCGTTTAGACTTGTCGAAAGATATTTTACTATTGATGCCGGGAAGTAGAGAACAGGAAGTTAAAAAGATTTTTCCGGTAACAGTCGATGCCGCAAACAAGTTAGCTAAAGAATTTAATCTGCAAACAGTAATAGCTTGCTCAACTAATTTTGATGAGAATCTTTTTTATCATACTGGTAGCACAGATGATAGTAGGGTTATTAAGGGATATACGTATGACTTAATGAAGTATGCTAAATTTGGAATAATTAAATCGGGCACATCCACATTGGAAGCAGGATTCTTTGAAATTCCAATGATAGTTGTTTATAAAACAAGTAGTCTTACATATATAATTGGTAAAAAATTAATTAGGTTAAAAAATATAGGAATGGTAAATATACTGCTTAATGATAATGTTGTTCCAGAGTTGATTCAAAAAGATGTTACCAAATCAAAAATATATAAAACAGGCAAAGAAATTTTAGCCAATGAAAAAATTTATTCTTCGATGAAAGAAAAATTGTCGGGTGTAAAACGTAATCTTGGAACAGCAGGTGCTTCAGTTCGTGCTGCAAGACAAATTTATACAATCATTAATGAAGCTTAGAAAGCTTAGACAGGATAGCTTAAGATTATTAGCACATATTTTTTTAACAAATATTGCATCAATACTTTGTAAAAGTATTAGAATAAGAAAAATAAATGATGACTATATAAAAAGACTGCAACAGCAGAATAAAAATTACATTTTGGCATTCTGGCATGGAACAATGCTCCTTCCGTGGTATTTGCATGGTAATCCCTCTTTTGTTGCACTAATAAGCAAAAGTAAGGACGGTGATCTATTAGCTAAGTTATTGGAAAACTGGAATTACAAAGTGATTCGAGGTTCCAGCAGCACTGATGGTGATGTTGCATTGAAATTCATGATTGATTATGCTAAAAACAATTATTCAATTGCAATTACTCCGGACGGACCTAGAGGTCCAGCTCACAAATTAAAGGCAGGTGCAATTGTATCTGCAAAAAAGAGCAAAGTACCTTTAGTACTTGCGGGGGTAGGTTATAACAAAACAATAGATATAGATGAGAATATGACATATGATGATACTTCAAAAATGATTCGGGAATGTGAAATGAAACTGAATGAATTACAAATGCGAGCTGAAGACTTTTGAAATTTGAAAATTGAAATTATTAAAACTCATATTTTATCCGCTGATTCCAGTTTATTTATTAGTTATCAATTTGCGGAACTTGTTCTTTGATAAAAATATTTTGAAAAGTGAAAGTATCGATGCGAAAATCATATCAGTCGGCAATATCACAGTTGGTGGTTCCGGAAAAACACCATTAGTAATTTACATAGCTGAACTGCTTAAGGTTTACGGAGAGAAGGTAGGAGTATTGAGCAGGGGTTACGGCAGAAAATCCAAAGGATATAAGTTAGTATCCGATGGAGAGAAAGTATTTACAGAAGTGCATGAAAGTGGAGATGAAATTTATCACACTGTTCTTGAATGTAAAATTCCTGCTGCTGTTTGTGAAAACAGAGTGTACGGTGCAAAAAAATTGATTGAAGATACAAATGTAGATTATATTGTCCTAGATGATGGTTTTCAGCACCGGTGGATAAAAAGAGATAAGAATATTGTAATTGCTGAACAGAGGTTTTTGACAGGAAATAATTTTTTTGTTCACAACTTATTGCCTACAGGAAATATGCGTGAACCATTCTCAGCATTTCATCGTGCGGATGGGATTGTGATCAATAGAAAATTTTCTGAGGAAGAAGAGATCCATAAAGAAAGAAGGAAATATTTTAATGGAAAGGAAATATTTACTGCACATTACAAAGCAATCAGCTTTGTTGATATTGTGAAAAATGATGAATATAAACTTGAAGAATTTGAAGGACAGAAAAGCTTAGTGGTTTCGGGAATTGCCAATCCATTTTCGTTTTTGAATGCTCTTTCTCAGACAAGCGTGGACACATCAAATAAACTGATATTTAGAGATCATAAAAATTATTCACAAAAGGAAGTTCAGCGAATAAGAAAAAGTTTCTATTCAACAAATTCGCATTCAGTTGTTACTACAGAAAAAGATGCAGTTAAGTTGATGAAATTCTCAAAAGAGTTAGATGACATTGATATATTTTTCTTAAAGATAAAACTTGTGATTGATGACGGACAATCTTTTAGAAAATATATATTGAGTGATAATTTATAACAAAAAATATTCTATTTATGGAGGAAATTAAGATGCCAGATAAAAGAAAATATGTTTATTACTTTGGCGGTAAAAAGGCCGATGGTAAAGCCAAAATGAAAGGATTACTTGGTGGCAAAGGTGCTAACCTTGCCGAAATGGTTAATATAGGGTTGCCCGTACCTGCAGGATTTACAATTTCTACGGAAGTGTGTACCTATTATTATGATCACAATAATAATTACCCAAAGGTATTGAAGGAACAGATATTAGATGCTCTAAAAAAGGTTGAAAAAAGAATGGGTGCAAAATTTGGCGAAGTAAAGAACCCACTTCTTTTATCAGTCAGAAGTGGTGCACGTGCCTCAATGCCAGGTATGATGGATACGATTCTTAATCTTGGATTAAATGATGATTCCGTGAAAGGTCTTATTGAGAAGACCAACAACCCAAGGTTTGTATATGATTCATATAGACGATTTGTACAAATGTACGGGGATGTTGTCCTCGGATTGAAACCGGAAGATAAACATGCAGAGGATCCTTTTGAAGTTCTTCTAGATCAGAAAAAGAAAAAACATGGTTTCAGGCAGGATACTGAATTAACCGCTGAGCATCTGAAAGAACTGGTGAAAGAATTTAAAGCCGAAATTAAAAATAAAACTGGTCACGAATTTCCATCTAATCCGATGGATCAATTATGGGGTGCCATTGGAGCAGTGTTTGGTTCATGGATGAATGAACGAGCAATAGTATATCGTAGATTAAATGATATACCAGCAGAATGGGGAACTGCCGTCAATGTGCAATCGATGGTGTTTGGGAATATGGGTGATGATTCTGGAACTGGAGTTGCATTTACTAGAGATCCTGCCAATGGCGAGAATATTTTTTATGGTGAGTATTTGTTTAATGCACAGGGTGAAGATGTTGTAGCAGGAACACGAACACCACATCCAATAACTGAATTACAGAAAGACAGTCCGGTTTTATATAAAGAGTTAATACAAATCAGGAAAATCCTGGAAAAGCATTATCGGGAAATGATGGATATTGAATTTACAATTCAGCAGGGAAAATTATGGATGCTTCAATGCCGTGTTGGAAAAAGGACGGGATTTGCCGCTGTGAAAATGGCGGTTGAGATGGTAAAAGAAAAGTTGATAACTAAAGAAGAGGCAATTTCAAGGATTGAACCGAACCAGTTGAATCAGCTATTGAGACCTGTATTTGATAACAAAGAAAAACAAAAGGCAATTTCGGAAGGAAGATTATTAACTAAGGGTCTTAATGCTGGACCTGGTGCTGCTTCGGGTAAGATTGCATTAAATGCACAAGATGCAGTGCTTATGGCGGCCAGTGGTGATCAAATTATCTTGGTTCGTATTGAGACTTCACCGGAAGATATAAAAGGGATGAATGCTTCTGAAGGTATTCTAACAGCACGCGGTGGTATGACATCACATGCAGCTTTGGTAGCAAGACAAATGGGTAAAGTCTGCGTTGCCGGTTGCAGTAAATTGAAGATTAACTACAAAGATAAAACTGTTGGAGTGGAAGGAAGTGATATTGTCTTAAAAGAAGGTGATTATATCTCAATTGATGGTAGTACAGGTGAAGTAATTCAGGGAAAGCTTGAATCTAAACCGTCTGAAGTGATGGTGGAGATAGAATTACTGCAGTTCGAAAAATGATTGTTTCTGATTCACTTGAAGAAAGAAAAGCTGCTCTGGATGAGCTTCTACCTCTTCAGCGATCAGACTTTGAGGGTATTTTTATAGTTATGAAAGGTAGACCTGTAACAATAAGAACTTTAGACCCGCCATTGCATGAGTTTTTGCCACATAGTGCTAAGGAAATTTCGGAACTTGCGACTGAATTAAAGATTTCTGAGGAAAAGCTAACGGAAAAAATAGAAAGTCTTCATGAATTTAATCCAATGCTTGGATTTAGAGGTTGCCGTCTTGGTGTAGCTTTTCCTGAAATAACGGAAATGCAAGCAAGGGCAATAATTGAAGCGGCAGTTAATGTTTCAAAAAAAGGTATAAAGGTTAGTCCGGAAATTATGATTCCGCTTGTTAGCCATGTTGAAGAATTTAAACTCCAGGAAGATATTATACGCAGGGTGGCAGAGGAAGTTATGAAAGAGAAAAATAAGAAAATTAAATATTTAGTTGGAACAATGATCGAGCTACCAAGGGCTGCATTAACAGCGGACGAAATTGCAACCCGTGCTGAATTTTTCAGTTTTGGTACGAATGATCTTACTCAAACAGCTTTTGGTTTATCAAGAGATGATGCAGGAAAATTTTTGCCGCTGTATGTAGAAAGAGATATACTACCTTCCGATCCATTTGAAGCTTTGGACCAGGATGGTGTTGGGCAGTTGGTGGAAATAGGAACAAGAAAAGGTCGTTCAACCCGTAAAAATATAAAGATTGGAATTTGTGGTGAACACGGAGGCGATCCATCATCTGTTGAATTTTGTCATCGTGTTGGGATGGACTATGTGAGTTGTTCTCCGTTCCGTGTGCCAATAGCAAGGTTAGCAGCAGCAAGGGCAGTTCTTAACAGTAATTCTTTGAAGAGCAAAACTAAATCTAAAGAAAAGAAGAAAAAATATTTGAAAAGAAAATAATTTTTGTAAAGAATAATTCTATCAGACCTCATCCTGATTTTGCCAGTTGAAAGAGGTATTAACTTAAGATTTTGTTCAGGTTTATATTTTTTACGATCAGCTAGTACAAAATGAATTTTTAATTGAAAAGGCTATATCCATAAAATCAATTTAACTAACAAAGGTATAAATAATGAAATTATCAGATTTCAAGTACAATCTACCAAAGAATGCAATAGCTAAATATCCAGTAGCTCCAAGGGACAAGGCAAAGCTGCTTGTAATAGATAGAGAAACGCAGTCTATAGAAAATCATAAGTTCAGTGATGTTTCAAACTATATGACTAAGGGCGATATAATGGTTGTTAATGAAACTCGCGTGTTTCAAGCACGACTGTTTGGAAAAAAGGAAAAGACAAATGCAAAGATAGAAGTATTTCTGCTCCGCGAATTGAATGCTGATGA
Organism: Ignavibacteriaceae bacterium; assembly: GCA_037388105.1. Classification (GTDB taxonomy): domain Bacteria; phylum Bacteroidota; class Ignavibacteria; order Ignavibacteriales; family Ignavibacteriaceae; genus BMS3ABIN03. The sequence goes on from JARRKK010000343.1 coordinate 6,369, forward strand.
ATGTATTTGGGACGTAATCGTTGACCCAGCACGTAAAGTTAGGATTGGGAATAAAATTTACTTTAATGATAATCTTTGGTGCGAAGTCATAGATAATACAACATCTCGTGGTAGAACTGTCAGATTTAATCAACCTGGCAACATTTTCAAGGCTGTTGAAAAAATTGGTGTAACACCTCTTCCTCCATATATTAAAAGGGAATCTGAACCATCAGATAAAGAGAACTATCAAACATTGTTCGCGAAGATTGATGGTGCAGTTGCTGCTCCAACTGCCGGATTGCATTTCTCGCACAGACTGATAAATAAAATCAAAAAGAAAGGTATAACTATCGTACCGGTTATTCTTCATATCGGTCTCGGTACGTTCAGACCCGTTGAAGTTGAAGACCTTACTAAACATCGGATGGATTCTGAATATTATGAAATATCTGAAAGAACTGCTGAAAAGATCAACAAAACATTGTTAGCAAAAAAGAAAGTTTTTGTTGTAGGAACCAGTACCTGTAGAGCATTGGAAACAAGTACAACTGCGGATGGATTTGTGAAATCTGATAAAGGATGGACGGATAAATTTATTTATCCACCATACGAATTTAAAATAACTTCAAAACTTATTACAAATTTCCATGCACCGGAATCAACTTTGTTAATGTTAGTGTCCGCATTTTCGAATACGGACTTGATTCTTAAAGCATATAAAAAAGCGCTCAAAGATAAATATCGGTTCCTCAGTTATGGTGATGCAATGCTGATTTTATGAAACGAGCATGAAAAACCATTATACACTCCTGAGGGAATGCCTTAGCCAAGGGAAATGCTTATAATGCGAGCTCCATATGACCAAAACAAGAAATGATAATTATATGAAAACTCTTGCTATAATTCCCGCAGGTGGTAGAGGCATTAGGAGTGGGTTCTCCGTTCCAAAGCAATATTTAAAGTTTA
>JARRKK010000344.1:0-5800 GCA_037388105.1 Ignavibacteriaceae bacterium
AATCTCTTTGGGATTTAGTGCAGTAGCACTTACGAGTGCGGCTAAATGAATGATGATATCACAGTATTTGATTGATTCGTCCACAGATTTTGAGTCGAGAATATTACCCTCAAATACATTCAGATTAGTGTGGCTCGGGTTAACAAGCTTTGAAGGAGTTCTTACCAAAACATTCACTTGATGCCCCGCTTCTAACAAATATTGTAGAACATAACTTCCAATAAATCCACCCCCTCCAGTAAGCATTATTTTCATTTCAATATATTAAGAAGAATTTGGTCATGGTATCAAGAATTTTCACTTAATCCGCTGAAATGGTTAATCAAGTTTTTCTGGTAAATGATGCGACAAATTTTTTTCTCCGAATCATGCAATCCTGACTTAACAAAACTTTTTCTCTGTTTATGAGAAACACAATATTCGATTTCATTGCCCATCTATCAAGACTTTATCGTATACTTTATAAATTATTAATTATACAATATTCGCTGATAGCCCTTATAATTTACCACCAATCTTTTATTACTTCAAAAAAAGTTTCTAAAAGCATATTTATCTACAAAACTCTTTTACAATTAGTGACATTTTTATACTATTTAATCTTTAAGACTTTCGTAAACTTTAATCCAGGATTAAATAGGATATTTAAAAAGATGTCTAAGAAATTACTGAAAAATAAGTTTGTATTAATCGCTGGTGGTTCTTATGGACTTGAAAGTTCAATTGTTGATAAACTTTAACATTTAAGGCAAATTTCATTTCTGTTTACCATACGCTGAAAAGAGTGTTTGTTTCAAATAAATCACGAAAGCTTAAGAAGGTTAAAATTTCTGAAACAGTAAAAATGAAGGAAGTTTTTGCGATTAATTAGATTAGTTGTTGAAGTACAACACTACTTTACAAATTTGTAGCCTGCACCGTGAACCGTCAATAAGTGTATAGGATGTGCAGGATCATCTTCAATTTTCTTTCGGAGAGATAAAATAAAATTATCCACTGTACGTGTGGAAGGATAATTTTCATATCCCCAAACTTCATCAAGTAATGTTGATCTTTCTATAACAGTATTTTCCCTCTGGCAAAGGTATTTAAGTAGTTTGTATTCAAGACTTGAAAGCTCTATAGCATTTTTATTCTTCGTTGCTTCCTGTCCCTTAAAATTAATATACACATCACCAAAAGAACATTCTTCAATATCTGATACTATTTCCAAATTTCTTCTTAGTATCGCTTTTATTTTTGCTATGAGAACTCTTAATCTAAATGGTTTTGTAACATAATCATCGGCACCTAACTCGAGACCCAGCACTTGATCCAGTTCTTCTTTTTTTGCTGTTACCATTATTATGGGTGTATTTACACCTTCTCTTCGTAAGTCCTTACAAACATCCATTCCATTTTTTCCCGGCAGTCTTAAATCCAAAATAATCAGATCATAATTTCCATCTTTGGCCAAATTAAATCCTTTTTCCCCATTATCAACATCCATAGTTTGGAAATTTTCCTCCTCTAGTGCGTCAACCAGACCGCTTGAAATTGCAGGATCATCTTCGATAATTAATATTTTTTTCATCTTATTACCTCTGACTATTTAAATTGATATTACCATAGAAGAAACTAAATTCAAACTACTCAGTTATACTATAAATAGTAATTGGTTCATGAATATTTTTAAATTTTTGAGTTCCAAGTTTGTTATACTTTAATTTTGTCTTACCTTTCACAGCTAAAAATACACTTTCAGAGATCCATACTTTGTTAGCTTCAGCATTTTGCTGTATTCTTGCTGCAATGTTTAATGCATCACCCTTAAGTTTACCCTCGAATTCAATCAAGTCTCCAAGATGAATTCCCATTCTTAATTCAATCTTTTCGTTTTCAGATTTGTCTTCATTAAAACTTTTAAATCGATTTTGAATATCAATACCACAGTTAACAGCTTTAACGGCACTCTCAAACGATACTAAAAATGCATCACCAATGATTTCAACGATAGTACCATCATATTCTGCGATAATTTCCTTCATGAGTATGTTATGCTTTTGTAATAATATCAGTGCTTGATGCTCATCTTCATTCATCTTTTGAGAATAATTCTTTATATCCGTGAACATTACACACATCAAATGTCTTCTATATATTCCATCACTTCTAGATTGTTTTTCTTCACTCGTTAAAATTATCCTTTCGTATTTTCTGGTGTTTGCTCGTATTCTGGCAAGCACTTCTCGTAAGTTAAATGGCTTTTTGATATAGTCATCTGCACCAATCTCTAAGCCAACAACTTCATCAATTTCTTCTACACTTGCAGTAATAATTATAATAGGATTAATAAATTTTTCCTCTCTAAGCTTTCTGCAGACTTCAAAGCCATTCATACTTGGAAGATTTACATCAAGTAATATTAAGTCTGGTTGTTCACTCAAGGCAATATTCAATCCATCTAGTCCATCCTGACTTGAGACTATATCATAGTTTTCTGCTTTTAGATAATCTTCCAGCCCGGTTAAGATTGCTTGATCATCTTCTATAACTAATAATTTTTGTTTACTTGCTACCTTCATACGGAAATTTTAATGTGAATGTACTTCCTTTACCTAATTTACTTTCTACTTCTATTTTACCATCATGTGCATCCATAATATCTTTAACTATTGCCAGACCAAGACCAGTTCCTGGTTGTGATGTAATGTTTGTTTCTTCAGACCTATAAAACGGTTTGAAAACATTCTCAATTTCGGTTTCAGAAATTCCATATCCTTCGTCTTCAATTTTAATACATACGTATTGATTTTCAGTATACGTAGATACTATTACAGTTGAGTTTTTCTCAGAATATTTGATAGAGTTAGATAGTAGATTCAATTAATGTTTTTCTTACAAATTGGTTGAATTCAAAGGGTATTTTTTTATAACTCTGAATTCTTTCTTCAATTTTAGCGAAATTGAGTATATTATTAATTAATTGATCCAGTTTATCACTTTCTCCATCAATTATCCGAAAATGTTCCAGAGATTGCTTTGACTGATTTCGATTTTTTAATTGCAAATTTTCACTCGCTAGCTTAATTCCTGTAAGAGGTGTTTTTAACTCGTGTGTCACCGTATTGACAAATTTAGATTTCATTTTATTTAGTTCAACTAAACGTTCCGTTTCAAGATGTTCAATAATAAGTTCTTGTTGTAATCTTATTCTCTCAATAGTTAATGCAGCTGTAGCAGTTACAGTATTTAATAAATCCACATCCTCCTTATAAAATCTTCCTACACCTTGTTCAATTCTATCTTCTAAAGCGACTGGAAGGGGAAGATTGGTTTTTAAGTTTTCTTCATCAAATTTTAAACTTCTACCTACAAGAATATCGAATCCCTTATGAGCTAACATCTTAATGCGATTTTTCGTTTCGATCAGAATAAAAAACCCAATTTTATCAACAGGAATTAATTCATCAGCTTGTGTCACAATTATATTTGCAAGTGTTTCAACATTGTTTGTATTCTTTATGTCTTCCAAAAATCTTTTTTGCTCTTCCCTATAATTATATTCTACTCTAAAGAACTTTCTATCAACAAATTTTTGCACCCTTGTTTTTAGTGGTTGTAACAACACTCCTACTAAAACAGCCGCAGATACTGCAGGGATAGTATCATTAATCCCTTTAACAACAGAGGTAATAAATGTGAAAAGCACGATGTATGTGATAATAAGTCCACCCAATGCTATTGTATAAACCACACTTCTATTAATTAGATGATCAATATCCAACAGTCGATACTTAACAATTGCTATAGCCATTGAAGCAGGAACCGTGATGAGAAGTAAATTCATCAGAAATTCGGGAACAAAAGGTTGGTGAATTATTAAAATTGGAATCACCCACAGAAATATAAACGATAAGGGTCCTATAAAGCCCAGAATTAACCATTTTATTTTTCTTTTCGTAATAACATCATTTGTACTGCGGAATGCAGAAAATAGTGTCACTACAATAAAAAGTGTACAGAATATAAGAAAGTAACGAAATACATCGTTATAGATGGCCACATAGTTTTGTATATTTTTCAATGATAGATTGAAAATACTATTTAGGAAAGCATAACTCAGGTAAAGAGCAATTATGATTGCACTTGTATAGAACAAGGTCAAGACTAACTTTTCATATCTAGATACCCAACAGGTAAAAGTACATATAAAGTGGATATAAATAACGGGTGTCAAACAGAAAGCAAAGAGAAAAAGAAAATGAATTAACAAACTTAAAGACACTGGCTCAACTATGAAATTTGCTGGGGACATTGTCAATATCATTGCCAGACCAATGCTTGCCCAGTTAAAAATAATTGCTGCTTCATCATCAGATTTAAAAACAACAACCATCGGAAGTATAATAAACAGTATGCCAACAAATGCAATTGTTATGAGATCAACTAATGAATAATAATTTGCAAGGCTTACATAGGTACTTACAGTTACTCCATTTTTTAATACTGACACCTGTACGCTGTCATCAATATTTTTTCTGTCAGTATATAATTCAACTTCCTCTCCCAGATGAAAGCTAAATCCATCAATCTCTAAAACAGTGTCCCCAACAGCGATTATGGAATTGTATTCCCCCAAATCACTTATAACTGAATAAGAATCTAGAGTTAATAAGTTGAAGGGAGTGTAAGCTTTTTGCGTAAGACGATAATAGCCAAAGAGACATAGAACAAAAAATATGGCATCAACCGTTAGGAGTACTTTTCTATTTTTTAAAGTACTGTTCAAATCATTACCTGCACGTTTTCCTATAGTATTAAAAATAGGAATACCGGAGTTAACAGAACAAAAGTAACTTTAAATTACTAGTAGTTTGTGATAGGTGCAATAAAATTATTTACAATCAATATGAAGAACCAATTTGAATTAGAAATAAATATTATCATCCTTCGTTTAAAATAGATTGAATATTATGATATTGTGGAAAATCATAAATAAAAATGTGGCTTAAATAAATAGTATTAATCAAACTGAATAAAATAGAAAATAGTAGTGTGCCATGAAGGATAAGAGCAAAAAGAATGACAATTTCATTACATAATCATGACATGCTGGTCATTATCGAATTATATATTAAACGAGAATTAAATAATTACGAACGATACTAAAGCAAAAAAGGATATAAATTATACCGATAGATTGATTATGAAAGAATCTTTGATACTAATTGTTAATCCTTATAATTCGATAATAAAGGATAAGATAATTAGAGTGATAAATACTCAGGATTCTATTTCGTACCAGACCCTGGATACACTAGAATTTGATTTTAGTCATATTCGTGTAAACCCAGGTCTGATATTGGTTTTGTTGGATAATTGTGAAGGTAATGAACTTGATACATCAAAATTCCATGAACTACCAAAAGCGTACCCCTTTACTCCAATATTATGTGTTGGAAATACTGAGAAAAAGTGTTGTTTAAAATGTAAAGAATTTGCCTGGGGATTTATACACTTACCTATAGAATCAGATGATATTTTGTTTAACATCTCATGGTATATAAACAACGGAGATAGAATAAAATCTCATTCCATAGAAAGTTTATTAAAAAAGCATTCATTACTCGAGCTGTTTATTGGAGAATCTCCGGATGCAATGGGTATAAAAAATAAAATAACAAATTATGCCAGTTACGATGCTAGCGTTTTAATACAGGGAGAAACAGGAACAGGAAAAGAGTTAACAGCAAAGCTTATTCACTATTTAAGCAGCCGTTCAAAAGCTCCATATATTGCCGTAAACTGTGGTGCAATA
>JARRKK010000345.1:0-2863 GCA_037388105.1 Ignavibacteriaceae bacterium
AGGTGTGAGTGCTCATAAAAATATCGTTCGCCCCGTATGGACAAGAATAGACAACGATTATCCAAGTTTATGGACCGCTATTGTGGATAGTGTAACTGAAGTGGAGGAAAATCCGGATAAAGCTACACCTTCTAAATTTGAACTTTCACAAAATTATCCAAACCCGTTTAATCCAGGTACAAAAATAAAATATTCAATCCCAACTGAAGGTTATGTATCACTCAAAGTCTATGATGTATTAGGAGATGAAATTGCGAGTCTTGTAAATGAAGAAAAACCGGCGGGGGATTATGATGTTGAGTTTAATGCAATAGAGTTACCGAGCGGGATTTATTTTTATCAGTTGAGAGTAAAAGGTTTTATTGCAACAAGGAAGATGTTGTTGTTGAAATAAATTAGTATAACAAAAAGGGCATACGTTTAACTATGAAAATTAAAAAACGCAGGATAATATTAGTGCTATCGATATTCATTGTATTGATAGCTGCCTTTTTAATTAGTCCTTATTCAACTGCGTTATTTAAATCGAAGTCTTATTTCATTAAACATTCCTTAGCCGACAATGTTTACTACGAACCAGGTGCTGAAGTTTATGCTGATAGTATTGTTCGTTTTGTACCAATAGCAATTGAAAGAGTTGAGCAAGTCCACGGATTACCATTTGAAGAACCATTCAAAATTTATGTTTGCAATACACAGAAAAGTTTCAATGAATTTACAGCAATTACAATTACACGTTTCCCCATTAGAGGGACAGCTATGATGGGCGACGTTTATATCGCACCTAGCGCTTTTAATTTTATCGGATTCGATACACACGAGGAGACCCTTACACATGAACTATCACATTTACACTTTCAGCAAAGATTAGGTTTTTTTACACGAAGAAAAATCCCTGCATGGTTTAGTGAAGGTTTAGCCGATTTTGTCGCAGGCAGCGGCGGTGAAGGCATAAGTGACAGTGAGGCAGTCAATTTCATTTTAAGCGGGAGGCACTTTATTCCTGAAGAAGAGGGTGAAATTTTTGGCACTATAAAAAAAGCATCAAATAGCCTGTCCGGTCCGATGTTTCATAAACAGGTAAAAATGTTTGTCACTTTCATAATTGAGTCAGACTCATTAAAGTTTAAGTCTTTCTTATGGGAAATTCAAAATGGAGAATCGTTTAATGAATCCTTCAACAATAAAATGAATTCAGGCATTAAGGATAAGTGGGAACAATTCGTCTCACAACTGAAAGACGGAAATTATTCAGATTTAAAAAGCATTGATCAATAAAAGTAGATAAAAAAATAACCTTATAGAATCATTATGGAGTAAATAATGTTTAGATTTTTCTATCGATTTATTCAAATCACGTTTGTTGTTCTGATATTTGCGACCACAAATTTAGCACAGATCAATTTTCTTGAATATACTATTGATAACAATACTCATGGAACCGGAGGCATCTATGCCAGTGATCTCGATGGAGATGATGATTTGGATGTACTGGCTGCCAGCCTGGAAGACAATCAAGTAATTTGGTGGCGAAATGATGGCGGCAATCCGGTAGTCTGGACCAAATTTATTATCGGGAATAATGTAATCTCTGCTCATTCAGTCTATGCTGCGGACTTTAATGGTGATAGTCTTAAAGATGTTGTTGGAGCAGCATATGTTGGTACGCCCGGGATTGCCTGGTGGCGTAACGATGGCGGAAATCCAATCTCGTGGACGAAATATACCGTTGCCGATAATTTTACTAATGCTCACGAAGTTTTTGCCTGCGACCTTGATAAAGATAATGATATGGATATTCTGGGTGCATCTTCAGACCTGAATAGAATTGCATGGTGGCGTAATGATGGCGGAGATCCGATTGTATGGACTGAGCAAATATTAAGTAGTAGTGTAACCTTAGCTAAATCTGTTACTGCGGGTGATCTGGATGGAGATCAAGATAATGATATCATTGGTGTCTCTATACTGGACAATGATGTAATCTGGTGGCGCAACGATGGAGGTCAACCAATTCAGTGGACTCAATTACTGGTTGATGGAAATTTTATTGGAGCTCACAGAGTTCAGGCGGTTGATATGAATGATGATGACCATCTGGACATTTTAGGTGCCGCTTACTTAGGTCATCAAATTGCATGGTGGCGTAATGATGGTGGAGATCCGATAGTATGGACAAAGCAGGTTATTGGTAGCGGATTTACAAATGCCTGTATTGCATATGCAATTGACCTCGATGGAGATAATGATAAAGACGTTATTGGAACGGGACAGGGTATTAACCAGATTGCATGGTGGCGTAATGATGGAGGTGACCCGATAGTCTGGACAAAGTTTACAATCACTAATAATTTTACTCGTCCCTGGCCTTTATATGCAGATTATTTAGATGGTGATGAGAAAATAGATATAGTTGTTGGAAGCAGCCACAACGGAAGTAACTTAATAAAGTGGTGGAAAAATGATGGGGTAACCGGCGTGGAACATACATCAGCTTATCCGGAAGAATTCAAACTTTCTCAAAACTATCCTAATCCATTTAATCCCTCAACTACCATCGATTATTCAATTCTCCGGGAAGGTTTTGCTTCATTAAAAATATATGATGTATTAGGAAACGAACTTGTCACACTTTTCAGTGAAGAAACGCAACCGGGAAGTTATAAAGTTGAGTTTGATGCAACAGGATTATCAAGTGGAATTTATTTTTATCAGTTAATAGCAGCTTCCTTTATAGAAACAAAGAAGATGTTGCTACTGAAATAATTATTAATAAACAGAATTTTCAAATAAAAACTTAGGTGAAAAATATGTATCGTAAAATATTTCTTAGTCTAATCATAATCTCATTTGTACTTTTTAC
>JARRKK010000346.1:0-2855 GCA_037388105.1 Ignavibacteriaceae bacterium
ATTTTTCAGTTTATTTAACAGTAAGATTTTGGGAGATAATCAAGTTATAACTGATGATTGAATCTTAGTTGGCTATAAATACCGATTTAAGCTCACTGTAGTGTTCGAGTGCAGCCATGCCCTGTTCACGACCGATACCACTTTGCTTTACTCCACCAAAAGGTGCCTCTATATGCACACTGCTGCTGCTGTTAATCGATATCATTCCTGTTTCAAATGCACGTGCAACACGCAATGCGCGGCTAATATCCCTTGTCCATATCGAACCTGATAATCCGTAAGGACTATCATTAGCAAGTGTGACGGCTTCGTCTTCCGATTTAAACGCCATTATACATACAACCGGTCCAAAGATCTCTTCCCTTGCTATACGCATATCCGGGTTAACATTATCATAAACAGCCGGTGATAAATAATTACCGCTAGCTAGAACACCGTCAGTAAGGATCTCACCGCCACAAAGTCTTTCAGCACCTTCTTTATCTCCGACATCTATATAGTTACAAACAGACTTCCGATGCTGGGCTGTAATTAAGGGACCCATCTCTGTTTCATTTGAATCGGTGGGACCAACTTTCATTCTTTTTGTACGCTCAACAAATTTTGTAACAAAAGAATCGAATATCTCCTCTTCTACCAGAAACCTGCTTCGGGAACAGCAATCCTGTCCTGCATTATCGAAAACAGAAAATAATGATGATTCAACACAAGTTTCAAGATCCGTATCAGCAAAAATAATATTGGCAGATTTACCCCCGAGTTCAAGCGAAATCCTCTTGATGCCTTCGGCTGCGACTTTCATAATATGTTTCCCGATTTCTGTTGAACCGGTAAAAGATATTTTCCGGATAAGGGGATGAGCAATGAGCGCTTCACCAGTTAAACTTCCGGAGCCTGCTAAAACATTAACAACTCCGGGTGGAATTCCTGCTTCAACGATCAGATCGGCAAGAGCCAGAGCACTTAACGGTGTAACGCCAGCCGGTTTTATAACTATGCAATTTCTCATTGCAAGTGCCGGTGCCACTTTCCAACTAGTTATTAAAAACGGGAAGTTCCAGGGTGTTATAAGTGCACAAACACCAAGCGGTTCCCGAAAAGTCATTAAGCTGCCATTGGCTGCACCAGGTATTGTATGACCATAAATTTTATTGACAGCACCCGCATAATATTCAAAACAGTTTGCTGCAGCAGCAATCTCTCCCTTTGCAGCATTGATGGGTTTTCCGGCATTTTGCGATTCCAGCCTTGCAAGGTAATCCAGTTTTTCCCGGATAAGATCTGCAACTTTTTGCAGCAAATGTCCCCGGGTTCTTGAACTCATTGCGTTCCATTCTCCTTTTATAAATCTTTGATGAGCAACTTCAACAGTACGATTAACATCGTACACAGAAGCTTGAGCTACAATCGCAATCTTTTTCCCATTTGACGGATCAAATATTTCAGTAACACCATCTTCACTACCTTTTACACGATCGCCATCAATGGCCAAGCCTTCAAATGGAATATCATTTTTATTGGGCAATTTCTATTCTCCTCTAAAAGAATTATTTAACCACTATTCCGGTGTTACATAGGCAGAAGTAATACCGCCATCTACCATAAATTCAGTACCCGTTACAAACGATGATTCGTCTGATGCCAGGTACAATGCAGCCTGTGCCATCTCTTTAGCAAGTCCAAAACGCCCCATCGGAATGTGGACCAAACGGCGTTGTTTCTTTTCTTCAGTATCCAGAAATTTCATTAATAATTCTGTTTTAAGTGGACCGGGACATAAGGCATTTACACGAATATTTTCTCTTGCATGAACAACAGCTAACTCCCTGGTTAAAGCAAGTACCGCACCTTTACTGGCTGTATATGCTATCTGTGGTGTTGCCGCTCCAAGTTTTGCAACAAACGACGCTGTATTTATAATAACCCCGCCACCTGATTTTCTAAGTGCCGGAATACCAAACTTACAACCAAGAAAAACTCCTTTTACATTAATCGAATATGTCAGATCGAAGACATCTTCTTCCGTGTTAACAGCATCATCATCATTTCTGTGCATAATACCGGCATTATTAAAGAGGATATCGAGTTGGCCAAATTGTTCTATTGCCGCATCAATCATATTTTTACAATCGGTTGCCTTTGATACATCTGTTTTAATAAACAATGCCTGTCCGCCGGTGTCACGTATTTTTTGTATCGTTTCCAAACCATCTTTTTCATTTATATCTACAGCCACTACTTTTGCTCCTTGCTCAGTAAATAGCAAACATGTCTCTCGTCCTATCCCACCTGAGGCACCGGTGATTATCGCAACTTTATCTCTTAATCTCATTTTATCCTCTCATAAACTTAATATTTCTAGATTCTTTCAAAATAACGTTTTCGTTCCCAGTCGGTCACAGCTTTTTCGAAAGACTCTTGTTCAGTTCTGTAAAAATGGCTGTAATGTTTTTGCACGGTCTCTCCGAAACAGTCATTTATAAAGGGACTATTTTCAAAAATATTTATGGCTTCTGTCAAATTCTTTGGAATATGAGGTACATCTTGTGCGTTATATACATCTCCATCAAATACTTCCGGTGGTTCAATCTGGTCTTTTATTCCATTCAATCCACTTGCCAGAGCAGCGGCAAATGCAAGATATGGATTACAATCTGCTCCCGGTATCCTGCATTCAATTCTCAAAGACTTATCTTTTCCAACAACCCGGAAACCCGCTGTACGGTAGTCATACCTCCATGCAAGTCTTGTCGGTGCCCAGGATTCAGCCTTGTATCTTTTATAAGAATTAATGGTGGGAGCATAGAATAGCATTGCGTCGGGAGCATGCTTTATCCAACCGCCTAAAAACCAAC
>JARRKK010000347.1:0-5307 GCA_037388105.1 Ignavibacteriaceae bacterium
GGAATAGGTTTTGATTTTTTTAGCAGTGAAGACTTAATTTTCTCCGCTAGTTTTGTAACTGATTTTTCGGCAAGAGTTCCGGGTTCTAAAGCAGAGCTTGCTGTATCTACCTGGAATTTCTACCATATTTCCGGTGGAGCCACTTTCAAACTTGGGAAATCAGATTTCACAATTGGATTAGAATACGCCTTCGGTACTAACACCGTAAAGCAACCGATTGATCTAACCGATCCTAATGCTCAGGAAAGTGCAGATCTGATAAATGAGTCTGAAGTAAAATCCAGAAGAATAAAACTATTGCTTGGATTTAAACTATAACATTAAATATATGAGAGAGGAATTATTAATACCGGTATTTCAATAAATATGCCTATTTCAGTAATCGGATTATTGATTGTTTCATCTCTCTGTATCTCACCTACTGTATTAAATGCCCAATCCCCTTACTCTCTTGATGCAGACAAGGAAGTAGTAATTTTTGGCGGGGGTCTTTCTTTGGCAATAGTTGACAGGGAATTAATAAAAAGAACGGAGCCGCTCACTATTGAAGAACTATCTCTACTCTCACGAGAAAATGTAAATTCGTTTGATAGATCAGCTACTTATAATTGGTCTTCTTCAGCTTCCGAGTTGAGTGATATTCTGTTATTGACCTCCGTGTTATCGCCATTTCTTCTCTTTTCATCATCGGCAGTTTGGAATGATGGCGGTACCTATACAATTATGTATTTAGAAAATTTTATCTGGTCTTTTTCTCTTCCGCATCTTGCAAAAGGAACTTTAACACGATACAGACCTTATGTTTATAATGATGAAGTACCAGAAGAACAGAAATTAAGTCCTGATGCTACACTGTCATTTTTTTCAGGGCATTCAACGTATGCTTTTTCATCAGCCGTCTTTCTTTCAACTACATTCTCAAAATACAATCCCGATTCTTCGCTCAAGCCTTACGTATGGGGTAGTTCCCTTTTATTGGCAGCAACTGTTGGATACCTAAGATTTATAGCTGGTATGCACTACCCTACGGACATATTAACGGGAGCAGTTGTTGGAAGCGCAATTGGATTTTTAATTCCCTTAATTCATGAGCAGGAAGATCCTAAATCATCACAAAAATTGGTAAAAATTCCAACAAATAATGTCTTTGCTATCACCATTGGATTTTAATTGGATCATCCTTTTACGACCGTATTATTAAAGCACATAATTTTCTTGTTTAAATGTGAGGGCTCTGCAAATCTTTATAATAAGATTATCCATAAGCATACCAATTCTATTAAAACCCGCAAAAAGAGTTGAAATTTTTAAATAACTCGTCTTAAAATTGCAAACATCCCTGCAACTTATAATTTGATTGCAGTGGACTTATTTAATAGACGAATCATGAATAATATAAGTGAGGAGGAAAGTGAAATGAAAAATTTCACAATAGAAGCAGTTTGGATATTTGTCTTCTGCTTGTTCATTCTGGTGTCACCAACGATAGCACAGGAAACAACGGGGAAAGTTGGTTCACCAAGTGCAACAACTACAATAGATGGAAGCAACTACCAACACCGGACCCAAAATTTGGAGGGGTTATAAAAGATGATGCACTAAGCTCAACCCCCTGGTGGCCGCCGAGAATAGTGCCACCTAAAAAGGCACCAAACATATTGCTTATTATGACTGACGACTCGGGGTTTGGAGTACCGAGTACTTTCGGCGGAGTAATCCCAACGCCAACAATGGATCGTATTGCAAAAGATGGATTGCGTTATAATAACATCCACTCAACCGCACTTTGTTCCCCGACTCGTGCCGCACTGATTACAGGACGTAACCATCATTCGGCTGGGTTCGGAGTTATTGCTGAACAATCAACCGGATTCCCCGGATATAATAGTATTGTTCCAAAGGACAAGGCAACAATAGGCCGGATTCTTCTGGACAATGGTTATGCAACATCATGGTTTGGTAAAGACCACAACGTACCTGCCTTCGATGCAAGCCAGGTTGGACAGTTTAATAACTGGCCAATTGGTCAGGGTTTCGAATACTTTTATGGCTTTATTGGTGGCGATGCAAATCAGTGGCAGCCAAACCTATTTCGCAACACAACTCAAATTTATCCGTTCTTAGGTAAGGAGGGATGGAACCTAGTTACCGGTATGGCAGATGATGCAATTGAATATTTAAATCGTGTTAACCAGATACAACCGGATAAACCCTTCTTCTGTTACTACGTTCCGGGCGCAACTCACGCACCACATCATCCAACAAAAGAATGGGTAGATAAAATTCACAACATGCATCTCTTTGATGATGGTTGGAACAAATTACGCGAAACAATTTTTGAAAACCAGAAACGCCTTGGAGTAATACCTGAAGATACTCAACTTGAGCCCTGGCCAACAGATGTCCTTAAGAATTGGGAAGATTTGACTGCGGAAGAGCAAAAACTCTTCATCAAACAAGTAGAGATTTTTGCAGCATACGAAGCCTACAACGACTACGAGATAGGCCGGGTCATTCAGGCAGTTGAGGATATGGGTAAACTTGATAATACACTAATTATATATATAAACGGTGACAACGGAACGAGCGCGGAAGGCGGACCGCTTGGCACACCAAATGAAGTTGCATTCTTCAATGGTGTTAATATGATGCCTGTCGAGACACAGATGAAATGGTATGACGTTTGGGGAACCGAGCAAACCTATAACCATATGTCAGCCGGTTGGTCCTGGGCGTTTGATACTCCTTTCACATGGTTTAAACAAAACGCATCCAAGCTCGGCGGTGTTCGTCAATGTATGGTCGTTCAATGGCCCGGGCATATAACAGATAAGGGCGGTTTGCGCGAGCAGTTCATGCATGTTATAGATGTTGTTCCAACCTTGCTTGAGGTTTCCGGAATACCTGCACCAGAATATGTTGATGGAATTAAGCAGGCGCCGATAGAAGGAACAAGCTTTGCGTATACTTTCGATAAAGCCAACGCAGAAGAACCATCAAGACATAAAACACAATACTTTGAAATGATGGGCCAATGGGCGCTTTATCACGAGGGCTGGTTGCTGAGTACGAAAGTAAACCGCGCGCCGTGGGAAGCTTTTGGTGTAGCCAATACGGACCCACTTAACAACCAGGTGCTTCAACTATATGATCTGAATAAAGATTTCAGTCAGTCTCAGGACCTCGCGGATAAGTATCCTGATAAAATTAAAGAAATGAAAAAGATGTTTATCGACGAAGCAAAAAAGTATGAAGTCTTTCCTATGGATGCTTCTGTTGCAGCTCGTATAATCGCACCGCGTCCGAACATAACTGCTGGTCGAAAGGAATTTGTATACACCCGGCCAATGACCGGGCTTCCACAGGGAGATTCACCATTACTGCTTAATTGTTCGTATACAATCACTGCAGAGATTGAAGTGCCACAAAACGGAGCCGAGGGAATGATCCTTACTTCAGGCGGACGATTTGCCGGTTACGGATTCTACCTTTTAAAAGGAAAGCCGGTATTTCTCTGGAACATGATCGATTTGAACCGCGTTAAGTGGGAAGGACCAGAAGCACTGACTCCGGGCAAGCACACAGTTGAATTTGACTTTAAGTATAATGGTCTGGGTGTTGGAACACTTGCATATAATAATATGAGCGGGTTGGCACAACCCGGTACTGGAACACTCAGAGTAG
The DNA here is from genome assembly GCA_037388105.1 of Ignavibacteriaceae bacterium. GTDB lineage: Bacteria > Bacteroidota > Ignavibacteria > Ignavibacteriales > Ignavibacteriaceae > BMS3ABIN03. The sequence continues at coordinate 3,685 of JARRKK010000347.1, forward strand.
ATGGAAAGGATGTTCAAACCATCGAAATGAAACAAACACTTCCGATGATTTTACAGTGGGATGAAAGCTTTGATATAGGTGAAGATACATTAACCGGTGTTAATGATGAGGATTATCACCCACCGTTTAAATTAACGGCAAAGCTTGATAAGCTGACTATCAAAGTTGATCGTCCACAACTATCTCAGGAAGACATAAAGAAACTTGAAGAAGCACAACGTAACAATAAAATGAGCGAATAACTTTTTGCGAAACCAAGTTATAAGTTTTATTTCTTTGCGACGTTATTAATTTTTCCACTCGAATGTATACTAGTAAGTATTGAACAAAAAAGAATAACTTTACAAAAGTTTTTGAACAAATATTTTTTTAATGCGAGATTTAATATTGATTATCAGAAAGCGAATCACTCCAGTGAAATGTATTTTATCAGCTTTACTTTTTCTTTTAAACATATTTTGCAACCACCCTTAACAGTATTATCCAATCAAAATTTTATGGAGGTATACTGAAAAATACCCGTATTTATATTATACTATTAATAACAAGCCTTGTATTTATATCCTGTTCAAAGAAGATTGAAGTTACACCGGAAGAAGCAAGACAAATCGTTAAGGAAGCTTATATATATGGTTACCCGATGGTTGATAGCTACCGCATCGAGTACGGATACTTCGTGGACAAAAATGATCCCGAATACAAGGGGCCTATGAATGAAATCCACAACGAGCCAAATGTTTACACACCGGCCGACAAGGCAATTCAGACACCAAACTCCGACACGCCATACTCATGGCTTTTTATGGAATTGCGCACCGAACCGATCGTTCTGACAATGCCGAAGATTGAGAAGGATCGCTATTATAGTGTCCAGCTCACAGATCTATACACTTTCAATTTTAACTATCTTGGCAGCCGTTCCACTGGCAATGATGGCGGAAGTTTCCTGATAGCAGGACCAAACTGGAAAGGTGACAAACCTGAGGGAGTGTCAAAAGTGATTCGATGCGAAACGGAGTTGACACTCGCCGTTTATCGCACACAGTTATTTAATCCGGGTGACATCGATAACGTCAAGAGAATCCAATCTGAGTACAAGGTGCAACCACTTTCAGTGTTTTTGGGCACCACTCCACCCAAATCTGCATCACCCATAGATTACATAAAGCCACTCACACACGATGAAGAAAAGACATCGCTGCAATTGTTCAGCATTCTAAACTTTGTCTTACAATTCTGCCCGACCGATCCGACAGAGACAGAGCTAATGGAACGTTTCGCAAAGATCGGCATAGGTGCAGGAAAGAATTTTGACCCTAGCAATCTTAGTCCAGAGATGAAGACAGCTTTCGAGCAAGGTATTGCTGACGCTTGGGCTGAATTCGCTGGAGGAGTGAAGCTGCTTGACGAAGGGAAAATAACTTCAGGAGACGTCTTCGGTACTCGCACATATATGAAAAACAATTATTTAAATCGTATGTTGGCAACTATCGGCATCTGGGGTAATTCGAAGCAAGAGGCAATGTATCCTGTATATCGTGTAGATGCAGATGGACAGAAACTGGATGGTGCAAACGTTTACAGGTTACGTTTTGCGCCTGGCCAACTACCCCCGGTCAATGC
>JARRKK010000348.1:0-4982 GCA_037388105.1 Ignavibacteriaceae bacterium
TCTTCTCAGTATGCCTGCAACTGCAATGGGTTTTGCACTTTCTATCCAGATTTCTGCTCTAAGCTGGATTCTTACCACTAAGTATAGATTGGAAATTCATGATGTTGGTCTGGTATGGGCAGCAGGACCTATTGCTGGAATTCTTGGACAGGTGATTGTTGGAATGATTAGCGATAATGTGTGGTTCTGGAATGGAAGAAGAAGGCCGTTCATTTTCATTGGCGGATTTCTTGCAGCATTAATGTTGTTGGCACTACCAAATATTGATGTCATATCATCAGGATTAGGTATTGGAGGAATACTGGGTGTAGCAATCGCTGTAGCTCTGACACTGGATCTTTCAATCAATATCAGTTTTAATCCTACCAGATCTATTATTGCAGATGTAACTCCGGAAGGTATTGAAAGAACAAAAGGTTATTCCTGGATGCAAACAATCTCGGGTACATTTGGTGTTTTGGCGTATGTAATAGGTGCAGTTTGGAATAACTATGTACTCATTTATTTCGGGGTAATTTTAGTCCTAATTCTTTCAATTATTCCAACCTTGTTTATTGAAGAACCGCGAGAGTTAGATACTGAGGGAGAGAGTTCAGACAGAAATAAATCCAAGGCATCTTTCAAGGAAATTCTGAATAATATACAACCACTCTGGGGATTTTTAATCTATGCTGTTTACGCAATTACAGCAAGATTATTCAAATTTGAAATGGATAATTACTATGTAGAAATAATTTGTTTTGCAATAACTATATTTTTTATTCTTAAAGTAATACTGAAAAACTCAGAAGGTTTATCGAAACATGAAACAGGAATAATTGGTTTTAAAAAAGTGCTTGCTGCACATTCATTTACGTGGATCGGAATACAAACAATGTTTGTTTACATGTTTGCCTATGTACAATATAAAGTCTATGGATTTACTGATGGATCAACAATTCCTGAAGAAACACAAATTGAAATGGGACGAATAGTATCTATTAGCTTTTTGATATTAAATGCAGTAGGTGCACTTCTCCCGGTAACTGTGCTTGAACCGCTGACAAGAAAAATTGGAAGAGTTAAAACCCACGCAATCGCTATTTCAAGCATGGCAATTGGATATGCCGGGATAATCTTTGTTGGATTTTCACCAACGATAATTTACATTTTAATGGCGATACTCGGAATTGGTTGGGCATCGACAATAAGTTTACCGTTTGCAATTATGTCACAAAAAGTCGATCAAGCTAAGATGGGATTATTTATGGGTTTATTTAATCTTTCTGTTGTTCTACCTCAGTTAGTAGCAAGTTTCGGTGTAGGGCAAGCTGTCAGTAAAGCGGGGGATAAGAGTTTAATTTTTATTGTCAGCACATTTACACTAGCCGTTTCAGCAATACTCTGGTTCATGGTGAAAGAGAAAAAAGAAGACTATCAGGAAGCAGGGTGATACAATTTGAAATAATTGAATAAACATTTATGAGGTTTAATTGGATCCGAAACAGCAAGAGTTTTATAAAAAGTTAAGAAGAGATGTTCAGATATGGATTGAGAAACATCTTGATAAAGAGAGCCGATGGTCAGAATACATATTAGCTGCACCAGATCTTTTTCATTTAATATGCAAACTTTCGGTTGATAAGGATGTCCCTTCAAAAAAGAAAATGAAGTTGCTTGGTGGTATTGCATACTTTATTTCTCCAATCGATTTATTACCCGAGGTATTCTTTGGACCTGTTGGTTATCTTGATGATATAGCTGTTGCTGCTTATGTATTGAATGATTTAATCAATGAAGTTGATCCTCAAATCGTAAGAAAACATTGGGCAGGAGAGCAGGATATACTTGATCTCATAAAAACAATTCTTGCTAATGCAGATTCGATGATTGGAAGTAAGTTCTGGAATAGGATAAAGAATAGATTTTAATTTTTGATTGGACCTAACTTAATCCACACGACAAGTAAGAGAACAGCTTTATTTCTTATTTAATCTCATCCACATCATCAACTTTCATCACTAACAAGCCGGCAATTATCATTGCAACCCCACCAAGTAAAATAGTGTAAATGGCCTGGTTAGCAAAAAGTGTTCGTGTGAAAAATCCTAATATACTAGCTGCAGTAATTTGGGGTATGACAATGAAGAAATTAAAAATTCCCATGTACACTCCCATTTTTTCAGTGGGAAGTGAACCAGCGAGTATTGCATAGGGCATCGCTAGTATCGATGCCCAGGCTAGGCCAATTCCCAATTCTGAGATGATGAGTAAGTTAGGATCATTAAAAATATAAAATGAAGCTAATCCCAGTCCACCGGCAAATAAACTAATCATATGAACTGTTTTACGACTCGTTCTTTTAGCCATCCAAACTAAAGCAAACGCCATTATAGCAGCAAACCCGTTGTAAACAGCCATTAATACTCCCACCCAATCAGCTCCTTCATTATATAGTGGTGATGTGGGATCGGATGTACCGTAAATATGATGTGTTACTGCAGGTGTTGTGTAAATCCACATTGCAAAAAGTGCAAACCAGGAAAAGAACTGCACGTAAGACAACTGCTGCATTGTCTTCGGCATGTTGTAAAGATCATTTAACACTACAACGAAACCATTCTCGGTTTTATTTTTCTGTGTAAGTGTGCCTGCAATTATTTGAAGTAAACCGAAAATGATAGAACCAACAAATAATACATAAAGACCGTAATCGGATTCTTTGAGAATGAATGCCAGAAATAATGTGATAACAACTCCCGCAGCTAACCAAATCATTCCATCTTTGATGAATTTTGGGGCTGTAACTAATTTCCGTTGAGTTCGAATCTCATTTTCTTTTAGTGAAGTTTTTTCATCATCCTCACTAAAGTTCGAAACTCTGCATGGCAAATCCTTGTGTTCTCTGTTCAGACGGAAGCATATCACCAACAAAAGCTCTGAACGGTTCCATTGAAATGTTTATCGATGCATCCATTATCCATAACATTCCGGCAGCAACCCAAAGTGCTGGCGAATTTGGCATTATAATAATTCCGATTGATGCAAGTATAGCTCCAACAAGGAAATATGGTCTTCTTCTACCCAGCTTGTTCCAGGTTTTGTCGCTCAAATGTCCAATTATGGGTTGTATGATTAACCCGGTTACCGGAGCAGCTATCCATAATATTGGGATCTTATCAATATCAGCACCTAATGTTTCAAATATTCTACTTACGTTTGCATTCTGAAGCGCAAAACCAAATTGAATTCCAAGGAATCCAAAACTCATGTTCCATATTTGCCAAAAACTTAGTGGGGGTTTTTTCATAGGTGTGAACCGGATTAAGAATTAATTTTTAAACAAAGTTTTCTGTAAAGATATCACTTTAATAGAATCATTTTCTTAGTATCCACAAACAAGCCGGTTTCAATCCTGTAGAAGTAGATTCCGCTATTTACTTTATAACCAAAATTATTTTCTCCATTCCAGGTTACCTGAAAGTTTCCGTTTTCTTTAAACTCATTTACAAGAGTCTTAACTTCTCTTCCCAAAACATCGTAGATTTTAATTGCGACATTATCAGACTTTACGACACTATACCTGATTGTTGTTGCCGGATTAAATGGATTAGGATAATTCTGTTCCAATCTGTAACTATTGGGTGCTGAAGCTAATTCATCTTCAACGGAAACGATTGGTGGTAACGGAGGAAGAATAACCATCTCCTCTCTAGTAGAAATGGTGTAAATAGCTGAACTATACGACGAAAGATTAACGGAAAAGCTTGCTAAATCACTTCCCATAACCTGTGAGCTTGTTCCATTGTAAAGATCGTTTACCCAGTAAGTAGCTCCCTGATCAAACCCACCGGTAAACTTTAAGTCCAATAGACCGACACTTTCCAGAATACGGTTGGTTTCATTAACGGCCAGTCGGGCGGCCGGCTGAATCGGTGCTGAGAAAATGCAGGGAACTGACCACGAATTTGCGCTAACTTTTGATAGTGAGGTGTTAGCATATCTTTACCACCAAAATTCCAATCAATTATTCCTCTTCTTCTATCATTTAAATCTGGTTCACCCGGTGCACCCATTCCTCTTCCAAATCCAACTTCCTGTCCATTGAGCATTTGCGGCATACCTGGTGCCATAAATACTGAGGTGGCTATCGGCATTGTCTTTTCAAATGAGTCATATACATAACTTATTCTGTCTTCATCCTGATTTTCCATAAATCTTAAAAAGTATGAATTCTCACCGGGATGATATCCATTGTTATCAAGTTTAGCATGCAAATTATTAATACCATTTGAGTTAAAGTTAAAGCTCCTAATAGCATCGTGATATAATGTCCAGTCATATGCAGCATCAAGTCCGCCATCATTATCAGCATAAATAACTTCAGTTCCAACACCCACACCACCATCCTCGCCTAAAAGCAGTATATCCGGTTTAATATGTTTTAACCTGTTACGTACTGGTATACCCATATTCTGTTCACCATATTTACGATGAGGTCCCCAATAAACATCAAATCTGTATCCATCTATGTTAAATTCTCTTATCCATTTGTCATAAACATCTATCATATATTTTTGTGCATCAATATCTCCCCAATTGTAGTTTAATAAACCATCGCTAAATGCACAGTAGTACCAGATACCCTCAGGGGTTACGCAATCACCTAAGCCATTATTATTATGTGAAATAAATTCGGTTTGATAATAATTCCAATATTGTGAATAATCACCAATTGTTAATGCTTCCTGAGCAAATGGATGAAGCCTGCCTGTATGATTTGGGGTTATATCCTGGATTACCCTTATACCGAGATTATGTGCTTCCTGGATAAACTCTTTATAATCTTCATCGGTCCCCAAAGAAGTTTCAACTTTTTCAAAATCAATTATGTAATATCCAATATTGATTTGATTATCAATACTACCTGGTACCTCAGTTACGGGTAGAACCCAAATAACATTAAAGCCCATTGCTTTTATATATTCAAGATTTGGAATTGC
>JARRKK010000349.1:0-5789 GCA_037388105.1 Ignavibacteriaceae bacterium
CCAAGTATTTAAAAACCTGGTTTGTTGTTGATCTGCTTGCTGCGATTCCATTTGCATTCATTTTTGGTGCCCCGGTACTGGAAATCGTCAGACTAATTAAATTTACAAGAGTTGTCCAGTTTATGCGCTATCTACGTCACAGGGCAATCATATTAGGCGACTACATCGTCCTTGGATTTTTCGTGTTTTGGTTATTACTTCTCTCACATTGGCTTGCATGTGGATGGATTTATCTTAGAGGTTTTACAGAATACAATGGTAATGTTACGATATATATAACTTCACTCTATTGGGTAATAGAAACACTTACAACTGTTGGTTACGGTGAGACAGCCCCAATAACAAACGCACAATATATTTTTGCGATGATAATTATGCTTGCAGGTGTTGGAACCTATGGATTTATCATTGGTAACGTGGCAAATATTTTATCCAAAAGTAATCCAGCACGAACACAGTTCTTCAATAATATTGAACAGTTAAAGATATTTGTTAGTTATAGAAACATTCCCGTGAAATTGCAGAAAAGAGTAAGTGATTACTTTAACTATATATGGAAAAAAAGGCTTGGTTTTGATGAATCCGTTTTTCTCTCCAGTCTTCCCCAGGGATTACAAAATGAGGTATCGGTGCATCTTAAGAGGGAAATACTTCAAAACATTCCATTGTTCAAAGGAGTTAGTGACGAGTTTCTAAAAGAAGTTTCGTTGCATATGCGTCCAATGGTATGTGTGCCCGATGAATATGTATTTAAAGAAAATGATATCGGCCATGAAATGTTTTTTATAATACGTGGAAAGTTGGAGGTTATTTCGAATAATGAAGTGTTAACTGTACTAACGGATGGTGATTTTTTTGGAGAGATTGCTCTTTTTACAGACAAAAAAAGAAGGACTGCAACTGTAAAAAGTGTTTTTTATAGTGATCTATACAGGCTGGATAGAGAACTTTTTGAAGAAGTTCTAAAGGGATATCCCCAAATTGCAGGGCACATTAAAAAGATTGCTGAGGAAAGAATGAAAACAAATAAAAATTCTACAGAAGGTAATTGATTGCAAAAAATCCGCAGATTAATAGAACAGTAAATATGATTGCCAGCCAGTTAAAGTACTTATCAATAAATGATTTTATTTGAGGCCCAAACTTCCAGATTAATAATGATATTAAAAAAATCCTTGCTCCTCTACTTATTATTGATGCAATAAGAAACATTGGGAGACTGACTTTGAATGCGCCCGAAGATATTGTAATAACTTTATATGGCAATGGAGTAAATCCGGCAGTAAACACGATCCAGAAATCATATTCCGAGTATAATTTTTGAATAACATTAAAATCTTTCTCTGAAAAGCCGGGTAGGTTGTTAAAAACCATAAAAAGTGACCTATGGCATAGCCTAGTAAAGCACCGGTAACAGATCCAACTAAGCATATTGTAGCAAACTTAAATGCCTTCTGGGTTACACCCAGCACAAGCGCAATCAATAATGCGTCAGGTGGAATAGGGAAGAATGATGCTTCAGCAAATGCAAGTACAAACAAGGCTGCAGGTCCATATGGAGTTTCAGCCCAGTGTAGTACCCAATCGTAAAGCTTCCGTAAGAATTTCATTCAGAATTTTCAGCAAAAATTTTAGCTGCAAACTTAATGAAAAGCTGAGGTATAAGAAAAGAAAATCAATTATACGTGGAAATGTCGGAGCAAAAGAATAAGGTTTGTTAAATAAGGCTCTGTTAGAAAAGTCTTAATATTATTATGATTTTAATATTCTTGATTATACTAATGAAGAAAGTTAAACTCTCTATAACAGGCGTTTCAGGGATTGATAAAATAAAGATACATCTTAACAAGATATATTTGTTTTTATTGTTATTCCAGGCCATTCACTACTACAAAACAACTAATTAGTTACTTTTTGTTTTAAAAGTTTTTTTGCCCTCGGTTTGTATAGCATGTGATATATTAAATCCAGGTATGCATTTAGTTCACTCATTTCAAGATTAGTTGTGTATTTCCAAAAGCCATAAATCTTTGAGAGTGAAATAAGATTTTTTGCATATAATTGCCAGTTAAAAGCTTTATCAACCCTTTCAATAGCCGCATTTGAAATTTTATCCCAGTACATATTATCCTGACGACATTGTTTGAAGAATCGGATAAATTTCTTACTATTTTCATCACTTTCTACCGGATTAATATGAAATCCTGATTTGTTATTCTCAATGATCTCAAGTGGTCCGCCATACTGGGTAGCAAAAGTTGGTAAACCTGATCGCATTGCTTCTATAACCGTTAATCCAAAACCTTCAAATAAAGCCGGTTGAATAAAAATACCTTTTTTATCGGCTACAACCCGGTAATATTCAGGAACTCTTCTTCTGTCCCCATCACCTGGTAACCATCTGAATTTATCTTTGAGATCGTATTTATTTATATACTCATACATTAAATTTATTTGAGCTTTTTCCTCTTTATCAGTTGTTGTCTCTGCATCTAGTTTGCCGGCAACAATTATTAAATTTGCTAACTCCTGCAACTCTTTATTTTCTCCAAACCATTTAACCAGCGAGGTAAGATTTTTTATCTTATCCAAACGTGCCATGGAGAAAATTAAAGGTAAATCCGGATTTTTAAAATGTCCGACTGATTCAACAGAATTATTTTCCGAGAAGAACAATTTGTTTATCTCATCCGTCATTTCTTTTGTTCTTTTTTCCTTTTCCTTGTATGGGAAAAACAGATCTGTATCGACCCCTGGAGGGAGTATATTAAATTTTGGGTGGAACAGATTAATTCCGCCTGCCACTCTATAAAATCCAGGCATAGTAAAGTTTCTGTATGATTCATATTGACCCAAACTGTCTTCTCTGCCAGCAATTTCCTGGTAGGTTGAGGTTATTATAAAATCAGCAGAGTTCATCGCCAGAAGATCGGCAGTAAATTGCGTTGAGAAATGGTAGTGGTCCTCTAGTTCGTCCCAGTAAAGACCACTGTATAGATATTTACTCTTTTCGAGTGCGTGAGCCACATTACATTGTGTGACTCCAAATTTTTTTGCAAGAATAGTTGCAACAAGATTTCCATCAGAATAATTACCGATTATTAAATCTGGTCTTCCTCTAAACTCTGCTAATAATTCTGTATAGGAATCATCAGCAAACTCTTCGAGATATGGCCATATCTCAAATCTTGAAATCCAATTATCCGTAACTTCTTTGTTATATTCTCGAAACGGAACTCTAAGTATCCAAACATTATTCGTACTATAAACTTTTTCCAATTTTTGGTTACATTTGGTATCACCTGCATTAGGAATCAGACGTGTAAGGATAATTATTTTGGGTTTTACGTTTAATCCTGATTGCTTTAATGATTCGGTCAATTCTTTTTCTAGTGCTCTTACCTGGTCTAGTATGTAGACTATTTGTCCACCTGTATCCGGTTTCCCTAGTACACCTTCCTGACCGAAATAACCATGAGGAGTTATGATCGCAATATTAAAAACCATCGGAATGCGTGATAGAAATTGCTTTAAAACTACATGATCCGGTGAGTGTAACAGAGCATCAAGTTGTTCTAGGCTTTCCCTTATTTGACCCGCGGTTTTACCCAATCCAGGCTCAAAACCAAAATCTTGCAGCTGATGTTTAAACTTTGAATAATTTTCTTTGTCCTCTTTTTCCGATAAAAACTCCAGAGCACTGTTTATAGCTGTTATCAGTTTATCAGGATTGGTGATTCGATCATTTAAAATCAATTGTTCTGAATTGTGCTTATGAACAAAAAGAAATTTAAAAAGGGCAGTGCTCAGTTTTTCAGAATTGGTAAATAAGCTGCTGGATAAGTATCGGTTTAGATATTCTACCCCTTTACCAATACTTTTTGATTCGCGTACACTGGGAAACTTCTCATAAAATGTCTGAAAGTTAAGAGTTAGCATATCATTCGTGTGGTTGGGGCTCTTAAACTCTTCTTTCGCTTTTAAATACTCAACAGCACTTAGTGGCTGAAAACCATTGTTTTCTGAGTTAAATTGATAATATTGTGAAGTACCTATCTTTTCTCTTATCTCGAAATTTAGCGTATGGCCGATACGTACCGATTCGGTAAACTTGTTTACTACTTCTTCAATTCCATGATAATCGTCATTGTTAGTTATATTAATTTCACTAAGTATTTCAAGTAATTCGCCTTTTTACTCATTAGCTTACTCCATCACCATTTAAAAAATCATAGTGTTTTATACCGTCGATTATGCCACCGGCGTATTCCCTTTCAGAAAAATATATTCTTTTCTGACCTCTCAGAGATTCCAATTCATCGCTATAGTTTGCAACTACAACACCCAATAATTCGCCTTTAAGCATCTCCCGGTCATTTCCGGAATCTCCTGCAACAAGAATATTTTCATAAGGGATGTTCCATCTATATGCGAGATATCTTATTGCCTTTCCTTTTGAAGCACGGTACGGAAGGATATCAAGATACTGACCATGACTGAATATGATATTCGCCTTAATTTTATTCTTTATCAGCATATCATTTACCATCTTTAAGTGTTTCGGTACATCAGAGGTATAGTAGCTAAGCTTATATTTTCTTTGTGTGTCTTCACTTTGATATTGCAGAAAATCAAACTTTGCAAGTAAACTTTGTATTCTTTCCCTGTTCCACTGATTATTTATGTGTGCATCTATCATTGTAATAAATTTCAGAACCAACTGATGAGATTATTATGTCCGGGTACGGTACTTTTTGTTCTTTAAGAATATCAAAAGCCGAATCCATCGTACGCCCGGTTGCAACTGCAAAACCAATATTTTGATGTGAGGTATCTAATAATTGAATAAATTCTTCAAGATATTTATCATCACCTATCAAGGTATAATCAATATCCGTAACTATAAATTTGTTTGCTTTAAAAAGTTTTTTCCCAAAAGCGTTAAAATCATCAACACTTTGCTGTTTGCTTTCAATAAGTTTGTTTATTTCATTTATATAGGAAGTTGTGTGTGCATTCCAGGTATAATATCTTTTAACATTTTTAATCCCATTTTCAGAAAATTTAAACCAGGTTTTTTTATTATCAATTATTTTATTTAGTGCATCACTGATATTTTTGGGATCCGACACATCAACCAGTATTCCGTTCTTACAATTTTCCAGAATATCTCTTGGACCACCATCGTCAGTTGCAACAACAGGAACTCCACATGCTGCGGCTTCAATTAACGTTAAACCAAATGGTTCGGTTAATGCAGCATTAACGAATACGCCACCCGTCAAAGCTGCAGTTCGATAAAGTTCCGGTACCTCGTATTCAATTTCATGTTGCTTGGGGATAGCCATTTTACCATATAAATTATAGTTATCCATTAGTAATAAAATTTCAGTAAGCACCTCCCGTTCGTTATCCTCCATTGTTCGTATATCCACACGAATTCCAGCAAAAATTGCCAGGTTTGCTTTTTTCTGAAGATCCTTATCCTCACCAAAAGCTGTAATTAAGCCGGCGATATTTTTTCTTTTATCCGGTCTGCATAAGGTAAGAATTAAGGGTTTGTCTATCTGAACAAAAAAAGAATGCAGTTTACTGCTTATAATTTGTAGAAGTTTTGCAGTTTTATTATCGTAATCAATTGTTTTATTATAAGGATAAAAACGAGCAAGGTTAACTCCGGGAGGGATAACGCAGAATTTACCGTCGGTGGTATTTTCATAATCGCCATATTGCTTTTGTATTTCCTGATTTGTACTTGTTATAATAAGATTTGCAAAATGAATTATGTT
>JARRKK010000350.1:0-3162 GCA_037388105.1 Ignavibacteriaceae bacterium
CTGTAAACGGAGGTTCATTTACATTTAGAGAATCTTTGTACACAAGAATATTTGTACCAATAAGAGCTTCGCCCGTAACCGCATCAGTAATAAAACCGGATACACTGATATTAGGATTTTGTGCATAAATTAATTCGAGATGAAAGAGAAATTGGGTTGAGAGGAACAGTATTAGTATGATGAATCTCAATTCGCTCGCCAACGTAATTAATTAAATACATTTCTCATTAAGAAATAGCAAAAATTAAAATCATTTTCAAACACATAATCCATTCATTAAGGATATACTTTTAATTTCGGGCGTTCTTTGGTTATAATACAAAAAAGCCGGCTAATAAATTAACCGGCTTTATTGAGGTGGTTGAGTTGAGTATGGCAATCGTTATTTTATAGTATCAAAATTATCAGAGATTAAGTAAGTGCGATATCCTGATTTTATCTTTTATCTGTCCTTTTAATATTTTGCAACTAGTAAAGTACATTCATCATTTATCTGAATCCCATTTTTCAATTCATATGCCATTGAAGAGTAATTGATAGTGATTTATACATAATACGTCATAAATTTCGTTACATTGTCATAATAGTCGGTATTCCAATGTTTTTAGATAACAAGGAAAGTTTATTTAATTTTTAAAAGAGTTATTAAAATTAAATTGTGCAAAAATCAACGATGGTTTAGTAACAATTACCTGTAATATTTTCAAAAATGATAAATCTGTAAGAAAATAATTTGGTTTATATTGGAGTTTAATCCATTGTCTATGTCAGTATTGTCGTGTGGGTTTCGAATAGATATGTTCTCTTCTGAAATAATTTTTTAATTCTATTCCACTTATTCAAAAATTAGTCGAATTAATCTGTCACCATAAATCAATTTTGAATCCCGGTATGTATCGGGTTTTTTGTGAGAGATACAATCTGTAAATATTAAAATCTGTGGAAGTTTTTGTTTGTTTTTGTAATAAAAGAATGAGGTGCAGCTTATTCAGTATAGCTAATATTAACTGCTAAAGACTATTCATAACTCGATAAAAATTAGGTGTGCAAGTATATTTGTGACGCTTTAAATAAATATTCCGCGTTAGCTCAATGGTAGAGCATTCGGCTGTTATCCCGACAAAGTCGGGATGTAGGTTTAATAGCTACTCGCTAAAAAATTTTGCAACCCGAATCGGGATTTTTTTAGTGATAAACTATTTATACATATTAAAATCATTGAAAGTTTATTAATGTTACACTGGTATATCAGGTAACCCACATCGGAGAATAATTTATCATAATACTACAGAAAAGGGATTTACCTCAAGATATCGACCTTGGGAATTGGTTTATACAGAGAAGTTTAATATTAGAGCTGAAGCGCTGGCGGCAGAGAAAAAAGTAAAAAACTGGCAAAACAGAGTGATGATTGAAAAGTTAATAGCAGGGGTAATAAGACTTTAGGATTTGTGTGTTAACCAACAAATTGTTGTGACAGGAAGATTACGTTGGTTCTTCGAATGTTGTAATGAGATACTGATAATAATGCATTGTTAATAATATTTGTTGTCGACTATTCATAACTTGATAAAAATTAGGTGTGCAAGTATATTTGTGACGCTTTAAATAATTATTCCGCGTTAGCTCAATGGTAGAGCATTCGGCTGTTAACCGAAGGGTTGTAGGTTCGAGTCCTACACGCGGAGCAATCAGAGAATAAAATTTTCTCAAAAGTAAACATTAATACCTTCTAATACTCACCCGCCCGCCTGTTAAAAAGGTTTTAAAAGTAATAAAATAAGAATTATTAAATTCTTCAGGTGAACAAATTAAAGAATCATAAAAATGCTTCGCCAACTCCAAAGTGAAATACCAAAGTCTTAAAAACGGCTTAATCGAAAATAAATTTCATATCTTCGGGATGATAAAATTTAAATTCAAAATCAATTCTGAATTGTATAATTGATAAGTAATATCTGAAAACGGTACCAATCACAACCGCAATTTGATCCCAGGTTACATCCTTATAACTATTCCTGAGATTTCCATAATCGATAAGGAATGCAAATCCAAAACTGCTTGATGAAATAAATTTATAGGGCACTCCCTTCCTTTTTTATCATACCCTGATTTCATTTTTATCTGATTATACTTCTACGATTGTAGTCTTTTTGCTTATTACATCCCGGGTATACAACTATACGATATAGATGTTTTTTTAATTTAATTTCTATGCAAGATCGAATTGAATATTTAATAAGATTATTGAGTAACTTCCTCTGTTTTTCTTACTAATTTCTCACCATTCGTAATCCACTCTACAATTCCTCCTGCAACATTTGCAGCTTCAAATCCCCTGGATTCCAGAAACGACGAGGCACATTTTGATCTATCCCCTGAATGGCAATGCACTATTATTCTTTTATCTTTTGGGATTTCATCAATGTGATTATACAATTGTGTGTGTGCAATATTATATGAACCATTTATGAAACCAACCTCTTCCAGTTCGGAAGCTCCGCGAACATCAAGGAGGAAGTTATTTTCATCAATAAGCATTTCTTTTAATTGAGCAGCAGTAATATCCCGGGATTTTAAAAGTTCGCCGCCACTTGATTTATATTCAATAAGTTCTTCATCCATAAAATAACCTTTTATGTAATCTAGACCGATCCTTATCAAATCAATAACAGCTTCCTGCGCTTTTTCCTCTTCCAGTAATAAGTAAATAGATAAATCTGGTGTTACTTAACAGACAACCGTAGTATTGTATGATCTGTCTTATGTTAAAAATATTGATGCTTGTAAATGTCCTGTTTTATATTTTTCCAAGTTCGTTGCTTTAATTGATGGATTAAATTGTATTTCATAACCCACTGTTGAAGAAGGAACTGCCCCTAATGCTTTTCCGCATGCTGATCCGGCACCATGACCGGGCCAAAGCTGTAAATGTTTTTGGAACGATTTAAATTTTTGTAAAGATTCGTATAATTCTTTTGCCGAAGGTATCATAGCGTTTTCTATTCCCGCAGCAGATTCAAGTAAATCAGGTCTTCCGACATCACCTACAAAAACAAAATCCCCCGAAATAATTCCCATTGGGCTGCCTTGCCCGCCAATTAAATCGTAAACTATGAAACATATATGCTCGGGTGTATGACCGGGAGTATGAGTTATCTC
>JARRKK010000351.1:0-2819 GCA_037388105.1 Ignavibacteriaceae bacterium
ATTACTTTTGCCTCTTTTAACTCTGGTGATGTTACAGTAACAGTTATCAATCCTGCAGTTTCAGACATTGAACGAACTATTACAAGGGCTAATCCGCTAAATGCTTTACGTTCGTGCGAGGGAAATGGAGTAAAGTCAGTAGGATCACCGTTATCTGTTGCTATTATTTCCCCGGGTCCTTCAATTTCAAATTTAACCTTGTTGTCTGCGATAGGTATTCTTAATCCTTCTTTATCAACTACATTCACGGTTATAAATGATAAATCTTTTCCGTCAGAATTAATTTCATTACGATCAGCAGATACCTCAAGTCCTGCAGCTTCATCCGTAGTTCTAACAACAGTTTCTGCCCACTCTTCACCATTATTATATGCTTTTACTTTCAGTTCACCAGGTTCATATTTTACATCGTCCCATCTTAGACGATACTCATTCTGACCTTTTTTCTTTCTTCCAAGTGATATTCCATTAAGGAACAATTCGGCCTCATTGCCTGAAGTAAAAACATGTACAGGTGTAATTTCACCAACTCGTTCGGACCAGTTCCAGTGTGGAAGTATATGTACCATTGGAAGTTCCGGGCACCAGTATGATTGATAAATATAGAAACGATCTTTGCTGAAACCGGCAAGGTCGATAATTCCGGAATACGAGCTTCGGGCTTCATAGTATGGTGTAGGTTCACCAATATAATCAAAACCGTTCCAAACAAACTCTCCTGCCGTGAACGGATGATGTTCAATTGAACTAAAAACTTTGTCGGCGGATGAACCGAAGTCCACTGCATAGAGCTCATAAGAACTTACCTGATGGATCTTTGAATCACCACCCCTGCCGTCTCTTACATATGAGCTTATATCATCAACAACAGGGAATAGATAAATACCGCGACTGCTAAACGCGGAGGCAGTCTCACTGCTGAGAATAACTTTGTCGGGAAATTTTTTGTGAAAGGCATTATATTGCGGTGCAGTACGTATACGATTAGTTCCTTCGAATATTGAATCCTGACGAATACCTTCACCTTGGTAATTAAGGCTAATTACATCCATAACAGCTGGAAATGGCATATTAGGCTTTGCCCAGTTCATTGCACTTGTTGTGGGACGAGTCGGATCTTCTTCCTTAATTATATCACTTAATAGTTTTCCTAATTCAGCGCCTTCCTGATCCGTATATTGTTCACCAACTTCATTACCATAACTCCATATAATAACAGAAGGATGATTTCTGTCTCTCCGAATCATAGAACGCAAATCCTGCTCATGCCAATCAGGAAAAATGAGATGAAAATCAAGAGGTGTTTTCCCCCGTTCCCAAACATCGAAGGCTTCATCCATTACAAGGATTCCCATTCTGTCTGTTAACTTGAGTAGTTCCGGAGCGGGTGGATTATGAGCAGTCCGTATCGCATTGCATCCCATCTCTCTAAGAATTTCAAGTTGACGTTCAGCTGCGCGGGTATTAAATGCTGCACCTAATGCACCTAAATCATGATGTTGGTTAACACCTTTAATTTTAATCAAATCTCCATTAATATATACACCAGATTTCGGATTAAAGTTTAGAGAACGAATTCCAAATATTGTTTCATACTGATCTATTTGTTTTTCACTCTGATAAAGTGAAGTTACTGCAAAATATCTGTTAGGAAACTGTGTTGGAGCTGGACCCCATAGTTTGGGATTATTAATGAATACTGAACCTTCAACTTTTACCCTCAGCCCCGCAGTAATTTTTGTTTCTGATGTTTTTATCTCAGTAACTGCATCACCTTTTAATCTTCCATCAGAATCCAACTCAAATATTTTTGTTATTGTTTTAACGGCAGCATCATTTGGGGAATCATTATCAATTGTAATTTCAAGATTTATATCTGCAGAAGAGTTTGAAACATCACTAGTTGTAATATATGTTCCCCAATGACCAACATGAACAGCACTGGTTATAACAAGCCAAACATTTCTGTATATTCCCCCACCGGGATACCAGCGGGATGAGTTATTCGGATTATCCAAACGAATAGCTAACTGGTTTTCATTTCCCGGAACTATATATGGTGTTAAGTCCAAACGCCACGATGCATAACCATAGGGCCATCCGCCTACTAAATTTCCATTTAGCCATACCATGGCATAAGACATCGCCCCATCAATATCCAAGAAGATAGATTTGCCGGAATCCGATGCTGGTATGTCAAGTTTCTTACGATACCAGGCAATACCGGGACTGGGTAATCTCCCCATGCCTCCCCCTACCTCAGGATTTGGTCCTTCATAAAATGGTCCTTTGATTGCCCAATCGTGTGGGAGGTTTACTATCTCCCAGGAACTGTCATCAAAATCTTTTTGAACAAATGGAAAATCGCTGCCGGGATTTCCTTCAGGGCGAACAAAATACTTAGCCGGATTTATTATAAAATCATTACTAGTTGGTAAAATCCAGGGTTTGAGAACCATTTGATTTGCATCTATATTCTCTGCTTCAGTTGGTTCAGTATCAGCTGGTTTGTTATCTTGATTATCATTAACCGTTGGACGCACATCATAGATAAGATTATCGGCTATAGCAGTCGAATCATACTTAAAAAAACGCCAGTTATTATTTATAGAAATACGCTGCCGAGTATCGCTGCTGGTCCCTGTTGTCTGAGCTCGCACAAAATTCTGTGAATATACAAGTAGTATAAGGTATACAGTTGAATATACAAGTCTTGCAATTATGTATTCCTGAAAGGAATAATGAATAATACTCATAAGTATTCACAAATTAATTTTCCCCGCGATTTACTAGTTATTACCTTTATTCCCCACATCAAC
>JARRKK010000352.1:0-2815 GCA_037388105.1 Ignavibacteriaceae bacterium
CTACCGTTTTCTTCAAAAGATCGGTGAAGGTGGGATGGGAATGGTTTACTTAGCCGAACAGGAAAAACCACTCCAGCGAAAAGTAGCGATTAAAATAATCAAGCATGGTATGGATACAAAAGAAGTGATTGCCCGTTTTGAAAGTGAAAGGCAGGCACTTGCGATCATGGATCATCCAAACATCGCAAAAGTATTTGATGCCGGGTTTACAGAAAACGGACGTCCTTATTTTGCAATGGAATACATTAAAGGCATACCAATAACTGAACATTGTGAAAAGCATAAATTAAATATCAATGAACGACTCAAACTTGTAATACAGGTTTGTGAGGGAGTCCAGCACGCACATCAAAAAGCTATAATACACCGCGATTTAAAACCATCAAATGTTCTTATTACAATTCAGGATAATCAGGCAATACCTAAAATAATTGACTTCGGTGTTGCAAAAGCCACTGCTCAAAGATTAACTGAGCAGACGATGTATACCGAAATTGGACAGATGATTGGAACACCGGAATATATGAGCCCGGAACAAGCAGAAATGAGTGGACAGGATATCGATACTAGATCTGATGTTTATTCGCTTGGAGTAATATTATATAAGCTATTAGCTGGAAGTCTTCCATTTGATGCTGCAAATTTACGTCATGTGGGAGACTATGCGATGAGAAATATTATCCGTGAAAAAGTCCCGCCAAAACCAAGTACGCGTGTAAGTACATTATTAAAAAAATCCGGAGATAGCTTTGAGGGAGCCGTACAAATTGAACCAGCGTTGGTGAGTCAGTTAAAAGGTGATCTTGATTGGATTACAATGAAGGCGATTGAAAAGGATCGTACAAGAAGATATGGATCAGCAAATGATCTTGCAGATGATATTAAACGTTATTTGAATAACGAGGCAATTGAAGCAAGACCTCCAAGTTTTATTTATTTAACAAAAAAATTTATTCGTCGTAATCGTGGTGCAGTAGCTGCTATGTTATTAATAGTAACATTAATATTTGCAACTTTAATAACCTTATCAATTCAGAATACGAGGATTAAGGAAGAGAGAGATCGGGCAAATATTGAAGCTGAAAAATCTCATCAAGTATCGGAGTTTTTAGTTAATATTTTTCAAATGTCCGATCCTAGTGAAGCCCTGGGTAATACAATAACTGCACGTGAGCTGCTGGATCAGGGAGCAGAGGATATTGATGAAAAGTTAAAAGATCAACCTGAAATTCAGGCGGAACTGATGAACACGATGGGAAAGGTTTATCAAAATCTGGGATTGTATGATAATGCCGGAGATTTGATTGAAAAATCATTAAAGAAGAGACGTGAACTTTTTGGTGATGATAATATTGATGTCGCAGCTAGCTTAGAGAATATGGCAATATTAGAATGGAATCAGGGCAATTATGAATCTGCTGAAAATCATTTTATGGAATCTCTGGATATACGTATACGAGTACTTGGTGAAGAAAATCTTGATGTTGCAACCAGCTTAAATAATCTTGGTGTTTTATACGCTACTCAAGGTGAATTAAAAGAATCCGAACCATTTATACGCAAGTCACTTGCTTTACGCCGTAAACTTTTAGATAGGGATCATCCTGATCTTGCAGAAAGTATTAATAACCTTGGAAATATTTTGTACAATATGGGTGAAATTGAGGCAGCAGAGCCTTTATACAGGGAGACTTTAGAACTTGATCGCAAATTACTTGGAGATAACCATCCTGATCTTGCAATAAGCTTAAACAATCTGGCAGCGCTTCTTACATCAAAACAGGATTTTGAAGGTGCGGAATCTCTTTACAAAGAATCTTTGGAAATGAGACGAAGACTGCTTGGTGAAAATCATCCCGGTGTTGCCACTGTATTGAATAATCTTGGATCTTTAAATTATGAGAAAGGTGATTTAATTTCAGCGGAGAAATACTATCGTGAAGCACTTGAAATTAGAAGGGAAGTTCTGGGGAATGAACATCAGTATGTGGCGAGTACACTGAGGGGTCTTGCAACGGTTTTGGAAAGTGAAGGTGAATATCCATCTGCTGAAAAGATGTATAAAGAATCACTTTCAATCTATCGGAAAGAATATGGTGATCAGGATAAGAAAACAATCCGTGTTATTAATAATCTTATTTCTCTTTATGAAAACTGGGGAATGCAATCAAAAGCATCGGAGCTTCGCGCACTTCTTCCAATTAAAGAAGAAACGCTTTGATAATTATTTGAATCATTAATTAGAATAATAATTTTAGAGTAGCTTGATATGTAATGTATTCAGTAAGTTAAACATATCAATCTGTTCAGTTATTCATTATGAAAGAATTCATAATATCATTTGTAATATTCTTCTCATACTTTTGTAGTACTTCACTAAAAGCACAATATTCTCCTACTTCACCGTATTTGCAAAATCCAACCTTGGCAATTGGGTACACAGATAGTTGTGCGCAGTTTTGGCTGCAAACCTGGGATACACAAAGAGGAGGATTTTTTACTAATATTGATAAATTTGGAAACGTTATAACTAGTTGGGGTACAAATAAGAATATGCTTACGCAATCCAGAAACGTGTATGGATTAACTCGCACGTATATGTTAACAGGGAATACAACCTACTTAAATCTCGCAAACGATGCACTGAACTGGATGTATGAGCATGCCTGGGATAGCAACAATGGCGGATGGTATCAGGAATTGGATATAAACGGTAACCCGATCAACCCTGCTGGTGAGAAAACAGCATTTTACCAACACTATGCTTTGTTGAGTATTGCAGCCTATTATGAAGCAACGGGAGATACAATTGCAT
>JARRKK010000353.1:0-2805 GCA_037388105.1 Ignavibacteriaceae bacterium
GATCATGTTGTTATCGCAACAAATAAAATGATTTCGGAATTAGGTGATAAAAATTATAAAATTGAAGGGATTGGACTATCCTATCAAATGCACGGTTTGGTACTTGTAGATAAAAATCACAAAGTACTATATCCATCTATAATTTGGTGTGATAGCCGTGCAGTAAAAATCGGAGACCAAGCTTTTAATGATTTGGGTGAAACATATTGCCTGAGTAATTGTCTTAATTCACCCGGAAACTTTACAGCTTCAAAATTAAAATGGGTGAAAGATAATCTTCCGGAATTGTATGATAAAGTTTATAAAATAATGTTGCCGGGTGACTATATTGCCTTAAGATTAAGCGGGGAAATTAATACGACAATTTCTGGCTTAAGTGAGGGAATTTTTTGGGATTTCAAAGAGAACGATATTTCAGATAAACTATTAAATTATTACAATCTGGAAAAAGAATTGATTGCTGATATTGTTCCAACTTTCGGCTTACAGGGTAAGCTTACAAAAAGTTCAGCAAAAGAATTAGGATTAAAACCCGGTATACCCATTGCATATAGGGCGGGGGACCAACCAAACAATGCTTTTTCATTAAATGTATTAAATCCTGGAGAGGTTGCAGCAACCGGCGGTACATCAGGTGTGGTATATGGTATCACAAAAAAGAATACATATGATAAAAAATCACGAGTCAATTCTTTTGCACACGTAAATTATACAAAAGATAATCAGATAAAAGGTGTTCTATTATGTTTAAACGGTACGGGAATATTATATAGCTGGTTAAAGAATGAAGTTATGGGTGGTGTGAATAGCTATGAAAAACTCAATATGTTGACTGCTGATATTTCTGTTGGTTCTGATGATTTAATAGTGCTTCCATTTGGAAATGGGGCAGAGCGAATATTAGAAAATCGGGATATCAAATCTCACATTATGGGAATAAATTTTAACAAACATGGCAGAGGTCATCTTATTAGAGCTGCGCAGGAAGGTATAGCCTTTTCGTTTAAATATGGTGTTGAAATTATGAATGAAATGGGAATAGATGTTAATATAGTTAGAGTTGGAAACACAAATTTATTTTTGAGTCCTCTATTTAGGGAAGCCTTTGCAAATGTTTGTAATACAACAATTGAAGTTTATAATACTGATGGAGCGCAAGGTGCAGCACGAGGATCAGGTATTGGAGTAGGGCTGTACCCAACGGCCAAAGATGCTTTTCCAGGATTTAAAAAACTTAGGGTTTTAGAACCAGACACAAAATTGTCTGAACAATACGATTATGTATATCAAAAATGGAAGATGAAATTAACTGTAATTTTAAAGGAATGGTAATTATTAAAAATATTAACTGTTTTTAAGAAACAATTCAATTGATTTGATAATTAAACTTATCCGGCGACAAACCATCAAATTTTCACAAACACTTTCCTGACTCTTAATAATTTATTTATGGTAATCAAATTTATATCAAATTTGAACTAAAACCTTAATTTTAGCCAAATTTTCAAGATAATTTTAGTAATAGGTCTATTGATTTCAGTTGTAAATTAATGCGGGCTGTATTTAAAAATAAATCAATTTATTTGTTGACATTTTAAAATATTTTTATTAATTAGACATTTAGATTACCGGTAACTTAAACGATTAAGTAATCGATAAATAAATGTGACCCACAAAGCGAAGCTATGCTAATCAAAAAGTAATCTCTCCAAATAAATAATCCTATTGAAATTCAGATCGACTAAAATAAATATTAAAGAAATTTGTAACCACATCATTTTAAAAGAAAATACAGAAGCTTCACTTTTTTACAGATATTGTACGTCAGTTGTCAATGTTTGATCGCTATAGTTTGCTGGGATAATGTTGACCGTAAATTATATAATTGACTCTTTCAGTAAAAAATAATTGAAGTAATAAGAGATGCTATATTTATTAAAAATGATACAATAGAATTTCACTGATTCATTTGTCCACTGATGTTTATAAAACCTATTTCATTTTTAACAGACAATCACCAGAAAGTAAATTCGATATGTTTAAATATAAGAGAAATTAATTTTATGAAAATTTTTACAAATCTTTTATTTATTTCATTCATCATTTTAATCTTTTGTAATCCCATCATTGCTCAGGGAAAGATATATGGAACGATCACTGATTCAACAAACCAAAGTCTGTTGATCGGTGCAAATGTTTATTTAACAGGAACTTCTCTTGGTGCTTCAACTAACTTAGACGGGGAATATCTCATTTCAAATATTCCTGTTGGAACGTATACAGTTAAAGTTTCTTACATAGGCTACGAAACTAAGAATCTTGATGTTGATGTTCTCGAGAATAAGTCAACGCTGCTGGACGTACAGTTGATACCTGAAGTTTTAGAGGGTGAAGAGGTAGTTATAACTGGACAGGCACTTGGACAAGCTTCTGCTATTAATCAGCAGTTAACATCAAATACAATTATTAATGTAATTTCAGAGGAAAAAATTCAGGAATTACCCGATGCTAATGTTGCAGAAACAATTGGGCATTTACCTGGTGTATCACTTACAAGATCCGGAGGTGAAGCAAATAAGATCATCTTACGTGGTATGAGTGATAAGTATGCCTATGTTACTCTTGATGGAGTAAAAGTCCCAACAACAGAAGCTCAAGAGAGAGGTACAGACCTTAGTTTGATTTCTCAAAATAATTTAGCGGGGATAGAACTATATAAAGCTTTGACATCTGATATGGAAGCAGATGCTATTGCAGGTGCGGTAAATTTGGCTACAAGAAAAGCATCTAGTGAACGAATAATTA
>JARRKK010000354.1:0-2800 GCA_037388105.1 Ignavibacteriaceae bacterium
GGCAAAAAAATCAGGAATGCAAATCCTAACCGAAACTGAGGCACTCAGTATTCGAACCTTGATCCCGAACGTTAAATCAACAAAAAGAATGACGAATATCAATGGTTTGCCTTTTAGATATGAGGTTAAGTGCAGAGATACAAAGTCGGATGAATTATTTGCTGTTAAAACAAAATTAATCATTCTTGGTGGAGGAACAATCGGAACAGCAAAATTATTATTGAATTCGAAAAAGAACCTACATTTCCTGGGCGATCATGTTGGGAAAAATATCGCATTTAATGGAAGTGTAAAAACCATTGGGCTTCTGCCCGATGGCCTGATTGAGGGAGATATGTTCAGTGGCAGGTCGCATCCGGGTATGATTAGCTATCATTTCTTTGATTCACATGGAATTACAATTTCCTCTGCTAAACCGCTTCCAATTACAGTGGTTGCAGCCGCACGTCTTATGCTCGAAGGTGAGAACCGAAACCCATTATACTGGGGTGAAGCAAATGTAGATTTGATGAAAAAATTTATTTTTGTTTCAAGCCTAGCCGGACATCAGTTTTTACAACAGCCAATAATTAATGAAAGTTGTTTAACCGAATCGGAACAATATTTTAGTAAGTATGCCGAGTCCAAAGCTAAAGCTGAAAAGTTAGTTTGTGAATATTCGAAATCAGGTCTCAAGTATATTATTATATATCCAACAAGAGTATTTGGAATCGGACCTTTAACTGATGCTAACGGTGCTACAAAGGCGATATATCTCTATTTAAAAAACAGGCTTCCTTTCCTTATCGACGGGGGAGAACAATTTTCAAGCTGGGCATTTGTCGAAGATGTAGCAAGAGGTATTATCCTCGCTGCAAATAGTAATATGTCTAATCAAAGGTATATTCTGGGAGGCGAAAACAAAACACTCGCATATGTTTATAGATTGGCTGATAAAATATACGGTAAAAAGCATCTAAAAGTATATTTGAAAATTAAAAGTGCGTTACGTTTAGCTTCGGTTTTAGAATTCAATGCAAAACTTATGCGCAAGAAGCCAATTATCACCCGGGAGTGGCTCAGCTTTGTTCTTGATAGCTATAAAATTTCCTCAGAAAAAGCTATCACTGAATTGAATTATAATATCACACCTATTGAAACAGCACTGGAAAAAACAATTAATTGGCTTAAAACTTTGTAGGCATCTCTACGCTGGCAGCAAAATTCATCCCCTTCTTTGTAAAAAGATTACCCGGTCTAATTCCAAGAAACAATAGTAAGATATATCCTATAGTTATCCAGATTAGTTCTTTAGAGCGCTTTAATAATACAAATATAAACGCATTCAAAGTAGGATCGGGAAGTCCAACCAGATTAAACAGAATAATAAGACCAGCATCCTGGGGACCAAGTGCTCCGGGTATAAAGAAGAAAAATATCCTAATTATTGATATCAATGATTCTATCAACATCATCTGAGATATGCTCGCATCGATCCCCATAACTTTTAGAATGACTAGTGACTCAACAGAAAATAAAATCCAGGTGAAGAAAAAGAATACAATAGTTAAGAATATTTTAGTTTTATGATTTCGGTAAAAAATAGAAATTGTGTTGTTGATGTCAATTAATGGCTGCTGGATTTTGCGTAAAAAATTTCTAACCACTTTATAATTTATTCTATCTAAAAAACGAATTATCCAGAGTAGCAAATTTTGCTTATAAAGCAAATATGTAAATAGAAAGATAAGAGAAATAAAAATGACTGTTGAAAGATAAAACATAGGAATAGATACAAACTGAGTAGATGATATATTTTCTGAAAAATTTATTGTAAGGATCATCAATCCGCAAATTAAAAATAATACCTGGGCAACGAGAATATTTATTTTGGTAATAATATTAGCCGAAATACTTTCTGAATATTCAAGGTGCAAATGTTTCTTCAATAAGTGAGGTCGAACTAATTCTGCGTATACTGCCCCACCTGGAAGGGATGTCTGAAGTGCCTCGGTTGCCGCTCTAATAATAAATAATTTCCCGTAAGATCTTCGCAACATTTTTTTACTAAAGCAATTAAACCAACCCCAGGTATCACTTAAAATTATCACAAAGTATGGAACAACAATTATAAGTGCTGAAAAACCCAGCGATGAGATTTGATCTATAAATCCTTTGCTCTCAATCAAATCATAGTAATTTGATATGACTGTATAGCATATTAATAGTATAACAACAGAAGCTGATATTTTTATTGCAGTTAATTTATTTAGTGCTATCATGATAAATACTTCGCTTAGGAAGAAATGTTGAGGTAAACTGCAGGAGTAGTCATTATCTTTATGCAAATCAATTTCAACATTGGTATTAGATTAATGGTTAATTCCCGAATTGATATTTTGTGAGATGTTCATGGAATCTTTGCGGTATGCAGAAAATTTCTCCACAAGGTGATGAGCGATCCGTTCTGCATTAGCAAGTATAGTTAGACTTGAATTAACCGCCAGCGATGTTGGAACAGCTGCACCATCCGTAATATAGATTCCCGGATAGTCGAAAATCTCACCGAATGGATCTACAACACCGTGACTTTTACTATCAGCCATTCTGCACGAACCAATCATATGAGTAGTACTGAAAGAAATTCCATCTCTGGATTGACCTTCCTTATCAACATTAATGTGTTTAACTATCTTGCACTTGTTTCTTTTAAAAATTGAATAAAGAAGATTGCGGGTGCTCTTAAAATAATTTTTATAACCGGAATCCAAGTCGAGCTTTGGTATAACTGAACCTGAATTACTGAGTCGTAGTTCAGCTC
>JARRKK010000355.1:0-2799 GCA_037388105.1 Ignavibacteriaceae bacterium
AATACCTGGAGGCAATTCAGTGATGAATAAAACATTTACTAAATTTAACCTACTGATTACAATTGGGATTCTGTCAATTCTATTCTCAGCAGAGAATATCTTTGCTCAAAATCCCGGGAATGCATTGGATTTTAATGGAGGAGGTGACCCAGATGGAAGGTATGGATTTGTAAATGCTCCGAATGCCCCTGCATTGAACATGACAAGTAAAATAACAATAGAAGGGTGGTTTAAACCCTCATCAAGTTCCTGGGCATATAAAAAGTTAATAACCATAGACTATACAAAAGTTTCGTCTACATTGACTGATTTTCCGGTATTGGTATCTGTAACCGATGATGAATTGAAAGACTCCGATAATGGTGGACAAATACAACCGGATGGAGATGATATATTATTTATATTGACGGATGGAACAAGGTTATCACATGAGATAGAGAAGTATGATGGATCCATAGGTCAATTAGTAGCGTGGGTAAAGATACCCTCGTTATCATCAAGTGCTGACACAGAGTTTTATTTGTATTACGGCAATTCAACCTGTTCATCGCAACAGGATACGGTAAATGTTTGGGATTCAAATTATAAGGGAATATGGCATTTAGAGGAAAATGGCGACGGCTCTGTTGATGAGTTCCGGGATAGAACAATAAATGGAAATCATGGTCGGGGAGGTAATGGAGATACCAGTATGGTTCCGAATCAAACAACATTAGGGAAGATCTCCAATGCACAGGATTTTGATGCTTCGGATGACTTCATTCTGGTTGATTACTCGGAAAGTATAAATATAACAGACGATATTACTATATCGGCCTGGATAAAGAGAAATGTTTTGGATGACTATGGTGACATTATTTCTAAAACTGACGGTGGAGCCGGAACCGTTTACGATTATACATTCTTTATTGCCGAAAATGCGGCTCCGGATTATGTCGTATTTTGGTCAGACCAGACAACACCAATTTATTTAGTGTCAGATGATCCAATCGATACAACCAAATGGTATTATGTAGTAGTAACACGTAGTGGAAGTACAGTGGCTTTTTACATTGATGGTATCTATTCTGGAGGTGGCACAATGACCGGTACTTTTGGAAATGATCCTAACCCCCTCCTTTTAGGCGATAGTGGGTTCAGCGGAGGTGGAGAATTCAACGGTATGATCGATGAAGTTCGGGTCTCAAACTCACCCCGTGATTCAAGCTGGATTGCAACAGAGTACAGGAACCAAAATTCTCCCAGTACCTTTATGAGTTTCAGCAACCAGACCGCAGCAGGAATAAGTAAATCCCTGGCTTATGGTATTAGTACAAATAACTCAAAAGTTTTCGGTACAATAAATAACCAAAGTGTTTCGGGTAGTATTAATGCCAGTGAGTGGAACCACATCTGCTTGACATACGATAAGGATGCAGGTGGTACTGATGAGATGAAACTCTATCTAAACGGAACACAGAGTTCAACAGGAGATTATTCAACAGCAATATCAACAAACAGCAATAATCTACTACTTGGGGATATGATAGGATTCATTGGGGAGATGGATGAAATAAGACTTTGGAATGACGTAAGGACACAGATGGAGATAAGGGAAAATATGCATATAACTTTAACACCGGAATTAGAGTCAAATTTAGTTGCATACTGGAAGTTGGATGAAAGCTCTGGTACATTAGTTATGGATTCGAAGGGAACTAACCACGGAACAATGACTAATATGGCAGATAGTAACCGGGTAGCCTCGACAGCAGCATTTGGAGGGGGATTGGTGAACAGCACAGCAGGTTTCACGAGCGGGACATTAAATTTGGGCACATTTTCATTAACAACTACAGAATCATTTGATAATCCTGTAGACATAATCTCAACCGAGATATTAAACGCACCGAACATACTACCATCGGTGGCAAGTCCATTAAATGACAGATACTGGGTAGTAGAAGTATATGGAACTCCCGGCAGTTATACAGCAAATGTAACATTCACATTACCAACGGGATACCTGCAATTAGGTGATGAAGCGAACCTGGTATTATACAACCGAAGTAGTACGAGTGACAGCAGCTGGTCAGTGTTAATAAGTGGTGCATCGAGTATGACATCAACGACAGTAACCTTTGATGGGGTGAGCACGTTAGGACAATTTACATTAGGAAGTACTGGTTCATCACTACCTGTTGAACTGTTAAGCTTTACCGGAACAGTGAAGGATCAGAAAGTATATCTTAATTGGATTACGGCAACAGAAGCAAATAACTATGGTTTTGAAATTCTTCGAAGAGCCAGATCCACGACGGACATGACGCTTGATGACGAATGGGATTTGTTGGGTTTTGTTGGTGGAAATGGAACCACAACTGAAATAAAAAAATATAGTTTTGAAGATAAAATAGAAATACCAGGAGCTTACTTATACAAATTAAAGCAAATTGATTTTGATGGTACTTTTAAGTACAGCCAGGAAATTGAAGTTGATATAAAAGGACCGATAGAGTTTTCATTATCCCAAAACTATCCAAATCCGTTCAATCCAAGCACAATTATAAAATTTGCATTACCAGAAAAAACTGAATTGAAAATTTCTGTCTATAATTCATTGGGAGAAAAGGTTGCAGAAGCATTTAAAGGTGAACTTGATAAAGGATATCATCAGATTGAATTTAATGCTAATGCTCTACCATCAGGAGTTTATTTTTACAGATTTGAAAGTGAGAAATTTTTATCAGTAAAGAAGATGATACTTGTGAAATAATTGTAATAAATATTGATTTTAATAAGCTCGGTTGTTAAAAAATC
>JARRKK010000356.1:0-2789 GCA_037388105.1 Ignavibacteriaceae bacterium
TGGTAGGTTGGTTCGAACGTTGTTGGGTAGTCAGGCAAGCGGTTCATCAGGTTCTGTGGTTTTTAATGGTTTGGCTAATGACGGTGAAACTTTGCGAATTGGGATATACATCATCTTCCTCGAAGCAATAAACGAGGGTGCGGGCGTTGTTGAAAACCTAAAAACTGTAGTTGTTGTTGCGAGGAAGTTGTAGAAGCATCCCCTTTATCTCATCTACTTTTTATTTCATCAGATGGATTTGAAATATAAAATTTTCTATCAGCATAATATATATTTTGCTTCTTCTCTAATTAGGCCTTAAACTATTATATTATTAGACTTAGACCAACGAAGAAAATATTCTCCTCAACTACCAAAATAACTTACATTGCACTATAGCTCTCCTTTCAGCAAACGAAAGTTATTCTTCCGGAACCGATGAGTTTTACTTCTATTGTTATTGAATTAAATTATTTTTTGATTTAATCCGTTTTTTATATAACTATCCAAAAAAATTTAGGAAAGACTATGAAATGGATTACCCGTGAACGTCCAAAGATTGATCGGATTGCCAGCCCCTGGCTAATAAAAAGATTTATTGACAATGAGGCTCAGTTCTATTTTTACCCATTTAAAAAAGTAAAAGAGCAAGCAAGAAAATTAAAAGCAATTCCATTCGACATTCCTGGAGTTGAATTCACTCATTACGGAGATCAATGTACATTTGACTATTTTGTTAAAAAATATAAAATAAAAGATCCTGCTGTTTTAACTATGGCAAATATTGTTAGGGGGGCAGATACAGACAGGTATGATCTTGCCGATCAGTCATCGGGTTTATGGGCAATTTCTTCGGGTCTATCCTTTAATATTAAAGATGACTACGAACTTCTTGAAAAGGGGATGATTATATACGACGCTCTCTATTCATGGGCAAAGCACTTAAAAAATGAAAAGCATACACAAAATCCAACAGAAAAGTTATTACATAATCTTTTTGAAAAATTCATACGCAATAAGTCTACTTCTAAAAAAGCACCCAAATGGGTAAGAGAAATAAAAGAGATGATTCAGGATCAGATTGATACGGATTTCACACTGAGTTTGCAGCAGATTGCTAGTAGTCTAAAAGTTCATCCAGCTTATCTCTCTCGAGAGTTTTCAAAGTATTTTGATAATTTATCCTTTGGCGAATATATAAGGAAATTGAGAATTGAAAAAGCTATAGAATTAATTAAATCCAATAAGTATTCGTTATCTGAGATTGCCTATTTAACCGGCTTTTCAGATCAAAGCTACTTCACACGCATTTTCAAAAAAGAAACTGGAATGCAGCCGAGTGTTTACAAGAAAAGGAAGGCAAAGAACAAACTTCCATTAAAATAGTTTATTAGTTGATTATAATGCTAAACACCGATTTGATTAAATACAGCTAAGGTAAAAAAAGTACCAAAGATCAAAATCGTTCTATACTATATCTACCACCCGCCTTAACTTGCCTCAACATAAGAATAATATGAAATGATTTCCTGAAGCACTTAAAAGTTTTTGTGCTTTGATAATAGTTTCAATTATTTCTTTCTGAGATTACAAATAATTCAGCTAGCTGCTGATCAGTTGCTGTTAATTGTAAAAGGAAACTCTATAATATGGCACATTGCCTATTCTGAAAAACAAATTCTTTATTTCACTCAAGTAAAATCAAGCAAGAAGAAAATTGGACAGAAAAATAGAAAGAGAACCTCTTTACAAAAGAAGAAACTTTCAACTTGGTGTTGGTGGAGGAGTAATTTTTTTAACATTAATAACTTTTATTCTTAACGATGCCGGTTCAAAGTTAAATGTTGAGAAAGAAAAAATAACTATTTCTGTAGTTGAGGAAGGAGATTTCCAAGAATTTATTCCTGTAACAGGAAACATAATTCCAATAACTACTGTTTTTCTTGATGCTGTGCAAGGTGGTGCTGTGGAAAAGAAATTTGTAGAAGAAGGAGCAATGTTGAAGAAAGGAGATCAGATACTTAAACTCTCTAACACTAACTTTCAATTAAGTGCTCTTCAGCAGGAAACATTTACCTATCAGCAGATCAATGAGGCTCGTAACAGTCGACTTTCAATTGAGCAAAATTCTATAAACCTAAAAAGGATTTTACTTGCAGTATTGTTGACATATCAACTGGATAAAAGAAAATATGAAAGGGAAAAAGTTTTGTGGAATAAGAAACTAACATCAAAGGACGATTATGATCAGGCAAAAGATAATTACTTCAATTCAATTGAACAGAAAAAGCTTGCAGAAGAAAATTTTAAAAAAGATTCTATACTAAGTGTTTCACAACTTGAGCAAATTGATCAGTCCATTCGACGATTACAAATAAACCTCGGTCTCATAAGAGAAAGTATTGATAATCTTACGATAAAAGCTCCAATAAGTGGACAACTCACTGCGTTAAATGCAGAGATCGGCCAGTCTAAATCTGTAGGTGAACGATTGGGACAAATTGACGTTGTTGAGGAATATAAAGTTAGGGCAGATATTGATGAATTTTATATTTCAAGAATCAATGTTGGTCAGGAAGGTTCAGTTGATATAAACGGAAAAGAATTCAGGCTGGTAGTAAAAAAGGTTTATCCTGAAGTAACAAACGGCAGGTTCCAGGTCGATATGCTGTTTAAGAATGATAAGTTTCCCGCAAATCTTCGAAGGGGTCAAACGCTACAAATAAAACTTGAACTCGGGACATTGACAAAAACACTTTTACTTGATCGCGGAGGATTTTATCAAAGGACAGGTGGCCAGTGGATTTTTG
>JARRKK010000357.1:0-4075 GCA_037388105.1 Ignavibacteriaceae bacterium
CCTGAACAGGTGCTAACCAAATCGGGAAATCACCGCCGAAGTGTTCTAAAAGAACACCAAAAAATCTTTCAATTGATCCAAGTAATGCTCGGTGGATCATAATAGGTTTATGTTCCTGTCCATCTTCACCAATGTAGGACATATCAAATCTTTCAGGCAACATAAAATCAAACTGAATTGTGCTCATCTGCCATTCACGGTTTAAAGCATCTTTTATTTTAATGTCAATCTTTGGTCCATAAAAAGCACCACCGCCTTCATCCATCACGTACTCGATTTTTTCATTTTCCAAAGCTTTTCTTAACGCATTTTCAGCTTTATTCCAAAGCTCATCTGAACCTATCGCTTTTTCAGGTTTTGTGGAGAGATAAAACTTTAAGTCTGCAAAACCAAATGCTTTCCACATCATAATTGCAAAACGTATTACTTCAATTAATTCGGATTCTACCTGTTCATATGTGCAAAAAATATGTGCATCATCCTGAGTAAAACCCCTCACACGCATTAGTCCGTGAAGCACTCCACTCTTTTCATAACGATAAACAGTTCCCAGTTCAGCCCAGCGCAAAGGCAGATCCCTATATGAATGTAATTTGGTTTTATACATCATAATATGAAACGGACAATTCATCGGCTTGATGTAATAATCCTGCTCATCGATTTCCATTTCTGCGAACATACTATCTTTATAATAATTAAGATGACCGCTCGTCTCCCAAAGCCAGCTTTTTCCAATGTGAGGTGAATAAAGTAAATCGTAACCATTATCCTGATGTGCTTTTCGCCAGAAGTTTTCGATTTCTGTTCTGACCCGTGCTCCTTTTGGGTGCCAATAAATTAAACCTGCCCCCGCTTCCTCATGAATACTGAATAAATCTAGTTGTTTTCCAAGTTTACGATGATCACGCTTCTTTGCCTCTTCAAGCATGTACAAGAAATCATCGAGCATTTTTTTCTTTGGAAAAGAAATCCCATATATCCTTTGCAGCTGCTTATTTTTTTCATCGCCTCTCCAGTATGAACCAGATATATTGAGTAGTTTCACATATTTTATCTTTCCTGCTGAAGGCAGATGAGGACCACGACAGAGATCTGTAAACGTTCCTTCATTATAAATACTTATAGTTTCATTATTTTCGTCCATCCCGGAGAGAAGTTCCAGCTTATACTCATCATCCTTTTCTTCAAATAACCTGATCGCTTTTTCCTTTGATAATTCAACTCTCTCGAAATGATTATCTAGTTTACTTAATTAAATCATCTTATCTTCAATCTTTTTCAGATCATCTTCGTGCAGAACAGAATTAATATCAACATCGAGAAGTTGAATGCCAGTAAACTTCCTGCCCCTCATTATCATTAAATGAAAGAAATTTTATTGAGTTATCTTTTTTAAAAGGTCTGTTAAGATCTATAACGCTTCCATTAACTTTTACTGCGAGAACTTCTTTAGCAAGTCTTGGAGAAATATCTTCTGCAATTTCAAAACCTGTAACACCTTCATCATATTCTTTAGTGTTACCATCAGGAAAAGTTATATTTATTTTACTCATCTCGATTTATATAGTATAAAAAAACGGAACTATTTCCGTTGTGTGGGCTCTATAGGATTCGAACCTATGACCTTCTGCACGTCAAGCAGACACTCTAACCAACTGAGCTAAGAGCCCAAGCATATTAAGTTTGGTATCCAGTTAATAAATTTAAATAACCAAAGTATGGAAATAAATTCAGCACATTTCTGGTACCGAGGGCCGGACTCGAACCGGCACGGGAATAAATTCCCACAGGATTTTAAGTCCTGTGCGTCTACCAATTCCGCCACCCCGGCAGAAAACGTTGAAATTTAGCCAGTAAATATAGATAAAGTGGAATTTCTTTGCAAGAATTCAAGATAGTAAGAATGTAATTGTGACCTCCAAAATTAATCCGATCAGGCTTTTATTAAAAATCATTTTGTCATTCAACTTATGATTCAAATCATTAATAAATTTGAATAACAATAATCAAAATAAATGATTATTCCTTTCTAATAGAGTTTTAATTGTACTGCAATGGTTGTAATTAATTATCATAATTAACGTTAGTGATAGATGATAGTTAATCTTCGTTCATATTTGCTATTAAAACCATTGTGAGATAAATTAATCTGAAGCGATTAATTATTAGTTTTGGAAATTAATTTGATACAAAGGAGTGGATATTGGAAAATATAACAACTAATAATGAAATTTCGGAAAAGTATAAAGAATGGGATGAAAATGTTTATGAGAAGTTCGTTCAAAAAAATCCTGAAAGACGAAAAGAATTTACTTCGGCTTCCTTCCATCCTGTAGACAAATTATACACACCGTTAAATATTAAAGAAAATTATAATGAGTCCCTGGGTTTCCCGGGTGAATATCCCTTTACAAGAGGTATTCAACCAACAATGTATCGTGGAAGATACTGGACGATGAGACAGTATGCTGGTTTTGGAAATGCTGAAGAATCAAACAACAGGTACAGATATTTGCTTCAGCAAGGTCAATCTGGTCTCTCAGTTGCCTTTGATCTTCCAACGCAAATAGGTTATGACAGTGATAACGAGATTGCATATGGTGAAGTGGGTAAGGTTGGAGTTGCGATTGATACTTTGAAAGATATGGAAATATTATTTGATAAAATTCCACTCGATAAAGTATCGACCTCAATGACAATAAATGCCCCGGCTGCTATTTTACTTGCAATGTATATTGTCGTTGCCGAAAAGCAGGGTGTGCGTAGAGATCAAATAATGGGAACGGTCCAAAATGATATCCTGAAGGAGTACATAGCACGCGGAACATATATTTTTCCTCCAAAGCCATCAATGAGATTAATTACGGATTTATTCGACTTTTGTGCACATGAAGTTCCAAAATGGAATACAATATCAATTTCCGGATATCATATTCGTGAGGCAGGATCTACAGCCTCACAGGAGGTTGGATTCACTCTTGCAAACGGTATAGCCTATGTTTCTGCTGCTTTGAATGTAGGTCTGGATGTTGAGACATTTGCAAAAAGAATCTCATTTTTCTTTAATGCACATAATGATTTATTGGAGGAAGTTGCCAAGTACAGAGCTGCCCGAAGACTTTGGGCAAGAATTATGAAAGACAGATTCAATGCAAAAAGTCCAAAATCGATGATGCTCAGATTTCATGCTCAAACCGCGGGTTCTACATTAACAGCGCAGCAGGTTGATAATAATATTGTAAGGGTAACTATTCAAACACTTGCAGCAGTTTTGGGTGGAACACAAAGTCTTCACACGAATTCGAAAGATGAAGCATTGGCACTTCCAACAGAAGATTCAGTGAGAGTTGCATTGAAAACTCAGCAAATTGTTGCGGAAGAAAGCGGTATTGCAAATACAATTGATCCTTTAGCCGGTTCATATTATATCGAGGCAATGACTGATAGAATCGAGAGAGAAGCTGAAGATTATATTAATAAAATTGATGCAATGGGCGGGATGACTGAGGCAATTGAGACAGGTTTTGTACAGTCAGAAATACAGAAAGCAGCATATAAATTTGAGAAAGAAGTTGAATCAAATGAGAGAATTATTGTTGGAGTAAATAAATATACTGTTGAAGAAACCGAAAAAAATGATCTGTTAAAGATTGATATGAAAGTTCAGGAAGAGCAGATAAAATTTCTAACGAAGGTTAAATCCGAAAGGAATAATAATGAAGTTGAGAAAGAACTAAAAGCTTTATCCGATGCTGCTCGTGGTGATGATAACCTGATGCCATTAATTATTGATGCAGTAAAAGTTTATGCAAGCGTGGGCGAAATATGTAATACATTAAGAGATGTATTTGGAGAGTATAAAGACCAGGTAAAAATTATTTAAAAATCATCTTAAAGGTTTTTTAATGAAAATTTCGCACATAGAACATATTGGGATTGCAGTTAAAAATCTTGAAGACTCTATAAGTTTGTATGAAAATACATTGGGATTAAAATGTTATAAGGTAGAAGAAGTCCGTGATCAAAAAGTTAGAACTGCATTTTTTAAAGTTGGTGAAACGAAAATAGAGTTATT
>JARRKK010000358.1:0-2780 GCA_037388105.1 Ignavibacteriaceae bacterium
CGTGCTGTTCTGAAATGGTTTTAAATATAAATATTACCGGTTCACCACTTTTATCTACTTTAACAAGAACTTTTTCTTCTTTACCAGCAAGGGAAGCTTCCACACCATCAGTATCACCGGGCGAGGGAAAATATTGAGATGCAAAATCTAAAAAATTATTTACCCCAACTCCTTTTGTTGAAGACATTGCAAACACCGGAGCAATAGCACCCGACAATATTGCTTTCTTTAGTCCGGATTCCAGATCTGCATCTGATAATGTCCCTTCCTCAAAATACTTATTCATCAAACTTTCGGAAGTTTCAGCTATCTTCTCGATTAATTCAGTCCTGTAATTATTTGCTTCTTCTTTCTGATCATCCGGTATTTCGTTTTCGCTAACTTTCTTTGTACCTGCTTCACCATAAGTAACTGCTTTCATTTTCATTACATCGATCACGGTATCAAAATTAATACCTTCCACCGCCGGATAAGTAATAACTGTTGTACCGGAAGTAATTCTATCCTTTACATTTGCAAGAGTTTCATTAAAGGTGGAATGCTCATTATCGACTTTATTAATAATAATACTTTTGGCTAGATTGTATTCCCTCATTAATTCTGCGGCAGATTCAGTTCCTACCTCCACACCCTCAGCTGATTTAACAACTATCGCTGCAGTCTCGCAAACTTTTAGCGCCGCTTTCACTTCACCGATAAAATCTGAAAATCCGGGTGTGTCTAATATGTTGAGTTTGCTGCTATTCCACTCAAAGTGCATTAATCCGGTTGATATGGAGATTTGTTTTTCAATTTCGTTTGGTGTGTAATCGGAGATTGTATTTCCCTCTTCTACGGTTCCGATTCTGTTAATTTCGCCTGCCGTAAATAAGAACAACTCAGATAAAGATGTTTTACCGCTGCCGCCATGCCCAACAAATGCAATATTGCGAATGGCTTCAGTTCCATATTCTTTCAAGCGCATCCTCCTTAAAAACTAAAGATGATTAATTTTTAATATTAATTATTTTTGTTACGATATTTAGTTAAGAAAGTGTTTACCCCGTTATTTATTGCCGTTATCTCCCGAATGAAAGTCCTTATCGGCCCTTCGATACCTTCTCTCACATACTGTTCAAAATCCAGAATTGTATCCACCCTCTCCTTGATACTTGTTACAATATTTTTTGAAGTATTAAGTTGCCCACGTGCATTATCAGACATATCTGTAAGGTTACTAGCTAGTTGTGAAGTAGAATCAATAAGCGGCTGCAGATTATTAGTAAGCTTGCTTAGATCACCCTGTATTGCTTTAACTGATAAATATAACTTCCATATATAAAAGACCAAAGCAATACAGAGTACCGAAGCTGATATTATCAGAATTATAAGAAGAGTATCCAGTAAGCCCATATATTAATAAACTTACTATGATTTTTTTGTTTCTTTGTAAGCATCAACACCCGCTTTGATAGCACTTTTGATCTGACCGGATTTCTGCTCAACCTTCACTTTACCCGTTTTTACAAATTCATCTGTTTTAGACTTTGCATCTTCTAAAACTTTTTCAGCGTCTCTTAGTAATTCATCAGACCTTTCTTTAGCATCCTTTATCAATTTCTCAGACATTTTTTTACCATCGTTAATAAGATGAATTGCTTTATCTTTAGCTTCAGCAATATATTTGTCTGCGTCATCTAAATAATCATCAGTCTTCGATTTTATTTCCTGACGAAGTTCTTTACCGGTTTTGGGTGCAAATAAAAGTGCAAGGGCTGCACCCATTGCACCACCAGCTAGAAAGCCTAATAAAACACCGCTACTAAAATTGTTATCCTGTGACATTGTATACTCCTTGTAAATCAATATTTAATTTAGTTTAATATACAAATTGAACCCTTAAAAATCAATAAAATGGCTTAATTTTAGCCTTTTTTGAAGCAGATATCTATTATTTACATAATTCTCTTAAAGAACAAAACTAAGCCATAATTAATCTTATAGAAATTTTTGTGCCGGATTTCAGTACATTAATTATTTGAAATCCCCACTTGTTAATCTCTCTTTTCTACTAATTATTAACTGAATCTAAATTTAATTTACCAAACCTTCTTTGGTAAATGAAGACACTTATAATGCCAACGACCACAGCAAACCAGAGGGTCACAATTCTAACCAGCAAAGTTGTTGCCACCGCTGTACTATCTGGAATTCCTTTATTAACTAGAAGAAAAGTTAGTGATCCTTCAGTAACACCTAAGCCTCCCGGAAGCAAAGAGACGGCACCTGCAATAATTGCAAATG
Source organism: Ignavibacteriaceae bacterium (assembly GCA_037388105.1). Taxonomy (GTDB): domain Bacteria; phylum Bacteroidota; class Ignavibacteria; order Ignavibacteriales; family Ignavibacteriaceae; genus BMS3ABIN03. The sequence goes on from JARRKK010000358.1 coordinate 2,284, forward strand.
CATAACTGAATGATGTCCAAAAGAATCCAAAATCAACATCGAAATTTAAAAGAATTAAGTAATATCCCAAACATTCAAATCCCCATGAAATAAGACTAACAATTGTCATGATGATTAAAGGTAATGGCTTAAGTAACTGATAAGAACTTTCGTACGTATTGTGAATACTTGTCAGATATTTCTTTATAAGAGTAAATCGTTCGAGACCGGTTAAAATACTAAGACAGAGCCTTTTGTTACTGATAATAATAATTAATATGATGAAAAATGCTGAAACAATTATAGATAATGTAATTCCGTAATCGAATGCGTAGGAGCCAACAATTGAAATAATTAAAAGTGAGAGAAAATCAGTTACCCGCTCTGCAAAAATTACAGGAGCTGTTTTGCTAATGGGTTCATTTGTAACTTCTTTCACCAAATATGATTTTAAAAATTCTCCAATTTTCCCCGGTGTTATACTCATAATTAAACCGGACATAAAGATAGAAAGCGAA
>JARRKK010000359.1:0-2775 GCA_037388105.1 Ignavibacteriaceae bacterium
CAGCCAAGAAAACCGGCAATAAGTAAACAAATAATAGCAATTGAAGCTATTATTAAATACATCTTTTTCATAGATCCTCCATTAAAAAATAATTTATAATTGTGAATTGTTCAGCCAAAACAAGTCCGACTGATGGGACGGTCTAAGAATGAAATTGAAGGTTAATATTAATTACAAACCTTTCATTCAGGGATTGGGCAAAAATAAATTGTGGAAAATTGATAAGCAATAGAAATTTTCTGATTTGGATTCAGCTTTTTTGAGCAACGGCTAATAAAAAGTGCAACTCTCCTAAAACCCAAAAGTTCCTCTTTTTTACCAATTAGCCTTTGGCAGGGAGTTTAATTGCGATCAGATTAGCACTTATTTTTTTGCAATCACTCTTATGGATTATACGGAATCTAGTACCTTTTAAAATATTTCCTTAAGATAGACTCTCACTGCCCAGAAATCGGGTCAATGATTCAATGCCTTTTTTAAACCTGTTAAGACTGAAACTCTCATTCGGTGCATGCGCTCCGTCCTCATCAAGTCCGAATCCCATTAGTATCGTATCTATCTTCAAATCTTCTTTAATTGAGGTAACGATCGGTAACGAACCGCCGGTACCTATAAGAAATGCTTTGGTATTAAATGTTTTTTCCAATGCATCAACAGCCTTTGTAAGGAAGATATTGTCTTTGTCAATTAATACAGGGTCTGCTGTACCCAGGACACGAAGCTCATACTTAACTGTATCAGGGATATGCACATTTAAAAAAGCCTTCATACTTTTAAGAATTTTATCCGGGTTTTGATTTGGTGCCAGTCTGAATGAAAATTTCACCGATACCTCGGAAGGAATAACGGTTTTTAATCCTTCTCCTATATATCCACCACGAATACCATGCACATCGAATGATGGTCGTCTTGTAGTCGCTTCAATGATTGAGCAGCCGTTCTCAGTTTTTATCCTTGAGCCTTCAATTAAACCAAACCATTCATTTTCATCAAAAGGAATTTGACTTATATCTGCTTTCTCTTTTACATCAAGCTCGACGACATCATCATAAAAACCAGGAATAATCACTTTACCCTGGTCATCTTTTATTTTGTCCATCAAATCTGAAATAACATTTAATGGATTTGCTGTTGCCCCACCGTAAACCCCGGAGTGCAGATCTCGGTTAGAAGTTTTTACAAAAAGTTCAGCATAAAAAATTCCCCTTAGTGAAATTGTTATCGCTGGAATGTTCTCCGAAAGCATTGCGGTGTCGCAAGCCAATGCAATATTGGCTTTAAGTTTCTCTCTATTGTTTTTAATAAATTCGAACAGGCTGGTTGAGCCACACTCTTCTTCCCCCTCTAAAACCAGCTTTAGATTATAAGGTAAATCACCTTTTGTTTTTAAGAGTGTTTCAATCGCTTTCAGAATACTAAACATCTGTCCTTTATCGTCAACTGCACCACGTGCAATTATGAGATCGTTCACTATTACCGGATCAAACGGATCTGATTTCCATAAATCAAGCGGATCCGGAGGTTGAACATCATAGTGACCGTAAATTAAAATTGTCGGCGCAGAATTATCTGAAATGTATTCTGAATAAACTATCGGATGTTTCCCGGATTGAATTAATTCGGTTTTTCTTAAACCGATTTTCTTAAGATGATCTTTGAGCCACTTTGAACAATTCAGAATATATTTATCAAAAGCCGGGTCAGCGCTGATCGAAGGAAACCGCAGCAGTTCCTTCAACTCCTCTGTAAACCTGCCGAGATTTTCTTCGATATATTTGATCTGTTGTTTCATTGATTAACTTCAGGCATTATAGCTACTTCATAGTGGGTTACAAACGGCTCCATTTCAAGAAGAAAATCTTTATCATCCGGGTAGTAACGTGCTTTTTCTATTTCCTCACCAGCAAACCTGCGTATAGATTCATCGGAATCCCACAGTGTTAACAATAAAAAATGAGTTTTATCATCTTCATTCCTGCGGAAAACAAATACTCCGCGGTTTCCTTCTACAGATCTATAATCCTTTATGCCATATCTTTTTTGAATTTCAAGATATTCATCAGATTTAGATTCAGGAACAATTCCGTGCCAGATTCTTGCAATCATTTTATTTCAAGCGCCTTTCTGCTGTGATTAGTAATCAATGCATTTTTATTAAAGATACTTTTAAACTTTTTTATTCTGAAACTCGACTTCTTTATAATAAAAATAGAGCTGAGTATTAATCCTGCTCCAAGCATCATTACAGGTGTAAGTATTTCACCTGCTAATAAAACTCCGAGAAGAATAGCGATCAACGGGTTGAAAAAAGCATATGTACCAACCATTGCGGGACTTTTTACCCTCAACAGCCAGTAGAATGCTGAATGCGCGATTATCGTACCCGCCAGAATTAGGTACATCAAAGAAGCAATGGATAGAAAAGATACCTGCGATATATTAAAGTAACTCCATTCTCCTAATATTGAACCGCCGATCATCAACACTGTCCCACCAATTAACATCTGTATTCCAACCAGGTAAGGAAGTGGAATTGTGTTTTTGACTTTTTTAGAATATAGGGAACCAAATGCCCAGCCGAATGTTGCAAAAGTAATTATCCCAACTCCGGCAAAAACAGACACACCGGAGATATTTTTATTTATAAGCACACTATCATTTAAGATTGTCAGGAGTGCAACACCAATTATTCCAAGACATAAACTAATGATAATTATTTTGTCCGGTTTTTTATTACCAATAATTTTCCAATCGAGTATAACCATCCAGATAGAA
>JARRKK010000360.1:0-3382 GCA_037388105.1 Ignavibacteriaceae bacterium
GTTACGTAATTACTGGAATGGCTCATTGAAATTTTTAATTGTTTATCATCGGAAAAGAATTTTTTAAGTTTCCCGCTAACATTTGCAACTGGCATTCCGTTCGGCTCATTGGAGATTTCGACATCCTGCCAGCTAAGCCCTTCCTGCCAGCCGCTTGCTAATGCCTTATATACGGCTTCTTTGGCTGCATAGCGTGCAGCGAAATGTTGATACTTATTTGATTTAGGCAGGCAATAATCGATCTCATTGGATGTAAAAACTCTGGAGAGAAATTTATCCCCATGTTTCTCAATATTTTTCTTAATCCTGTTTATCTCAATTATATCAATTCCAATCCCTATTACCATTACTTTACATTATTACCAAATATTTGCATCAACTTTAAATCCATCCGTTTGAAGCTGGAGTAGCACCAGTTTTGAAAGTTTGTTTAAAGCCTGAAGTGACTCCGTAATATTCATCATCAAAGAATCATCATTTAGTATTTTACCTAAATTGTTATTACCCTCAACTGTCTGAGTCGCCAGGAAATTAAATTTTGTTATTAATGAATCAGACTTAACCAAAATTTTATTCAGGTTTGCAGCAGAGCTCTTTAAACTTCCTTTGTTCTCATCAAAAAATATTTTTGTTTCTTCCGATATAGCGGCGGTGTTTTCAGTTATACGATTTATGTTTGCACTGTTTTCCGATATGATCCGGTCCAGTTTCGCTGTAACGTTATTTAAATTATTTAATGATGATTTAAGATCATGCATCATCTTTTCATCGGTTAAATATTCATTTAAAGCAGATAGTGATATCCTAACATCATTTACAATTGTAAACAAATCATCCTTCACCGATCCGATCGTTCCCATCATAGTTGAAATATCTGCTTGAAATAAACCGCGCTGTACAACATTTAAATCCAGTGGTTCAGCCGAGCTGCCTGGAATTATCTCAATTTTTTTAACACCCATTAAATCAACTGAAGTTAGCCAGAACTGTGTGTCGGCTGAAAGATTAACAGATTCATCTATGGAAATCTTTACGAGAATATTGGTGTTATCCAGTTTTATATCCTTAACAAAACCCTTTCTCATCCCTCTAACACTTACATCGTCATCCAATTGCAGCCCGCTCACATTTTCAAAAGCAATATCTATCTCCTTATCAGTGGATATAAACTGAAAATTTTTTGCCCAGGCCAATATCCAGAGAAGAAGAACAAGCGATATTATAGAAGTTATACCTACCTTAATTTCAGCTTTTCTATCATTCTTCATTTAACATTTCTTTTTCTATAAGTTGCCGAATATTTGTCAGTTCGGTTGGAGTGATGAGACTATCTTTAATTGTCGACTCTAAATTTTGAATTATTTCTTTTGTTTGTTCGCTTGACAGGTTTTTAGTGGATTTCATTTTTGTAATGTACTGCTCAAGTAATGATTTTAGTTCATCTTTAGTTGCCGATTCTTTAACGAAGTTAAGATTCTCCTCCCATCCTTCCTCAAAGGTTTTGAGTATCAATTCCTTTCCAGGATTGAAAATTAATTCTTCGAATTTATTTTGCACTATGTATAAACTTGCTGCGAGCATGATTGTAAAAATAATTATAAATTTTAGAAAACAACCTTTTTTCAATCAACTATATCTTTTTCTATTAGAACTTTCTTTATTCTTTTTCTATGTACTTCTTTTACTGTAAACTTATAATTATCTATATTAAAATTATAACCTTCTTTAGGAATTGAACCGGCAATTTTTAAGACTAATCCGCCTATAGTTTCAAACTCCGATTCTTCACTGATGATTTCATCACCAACTGTTTCGTTGACTTCATCAATAGATGTTTTTCCAAGGACTAAATATTTGTTCCCCTCAACAGACTTTAGTGAAGCTTCTGTTTGATCATATTCATCCCATATCTCACCCACTACTTCTTCTATAACATCCTCAAGTGTAATTATTCCTGCAGTTCCTCCATATTCATCAACTACAATTGCAATGTGCATTTTATTCGCCTGGAATTCTCGAAGTAAATCATTTATCCTTTTTGTTTTTGGAACAAACATAGGTTTTCTGACAATTTTTGACAGGTTTAATAGCTTTTGCTGTTTAGGGTTACTAAAATAAGGGAGAATATCTTTAGCGTATATTATACCTAGAACCTGATCAAGATTTTCAAGGTATAACGGAAACCTGCTAAATCCGGTAGTTATTATTGTTTCAACAACCTGTTCAAAATCGGTCTCTGATGAAAATGCTTTTATATCAACACGAGGTGTCATGATTTCATTTGCCACTATTTCGTTGAATGAAACAATGCTTTTAATCAGCTCATGCTCCTCTTCTTCCAGTGTTCCTTGTTCATGACCAATTTCTGTTAAATCGGTTATTTCATCTTTGCTTAATACGGTTGTTGTTTTTTCACTTCCAAACTTAGATTTCGCCAATATAATAATTTCAGTTATGGTTTCTGCAATAGGGTACACAATTACACCGACCCAATACACAGGAATGACAATTTTACTTGCAAATAAGACTGGATAATTGGATGCAAAAACTTTTGGCAGAAGTTCCGCAAACAGAATTATCAGCGACGTTAGCAGAATGATTTGTATCAATATTGCCAGCTCTTCCGAAATACCTGTAAGTATAGTCGCTTCAATTGCAATGGTAACAGCTACAATTGATGCAGCAACATTAAATACCGTATTTCCAATTAAGATAGTAACTAATAAACGGCGAGGTCTTGCAAGAAGTGAATCAATATATTTTAATTTTAGCGAAAAAAGCAGATGCTCCAAGAAATATTATAAGAATAATTAACTTAACTGGCCAATCAATTTCCAAACAGAGTTATGCCTCTTCTGTTGTACATTACTTTAGAAAGGAAGATCCTCATTATTTTCAACCTGTGGTGTTTCCACTGTTTCGCCTGTTGAACTATCCACGCTTGTAGATTCACTCCCTGTTGAATCAAGTGGAATAAGTTTTTCAGAAACAACATCAGTAGAAGTTCTCTTATTACCATCCTTGTCATTATACTCCCTTTTCGTAATTCTTCCCTCAACATAAAATTTTCTTCCCTTCTTCAAATTATCTTTGAAGAAATCTGAAAGATTAAACGATGTTACATTATGCCAGGTAGTTTCATTCTGCCAGTTACCTTCTTTATCTTTATAACTATTGGTGGTTGCAAGACTAAAGTTTGTAACGGAGACATTGTTTGTAGTGAATCTTGTTTCTGCATCCCTCCCAAGATTACCGATGAGCATAATTTTGTTTAAGGAAAATGCCATAAGTCCCTCCTTTATTTTTAATTACGAAATTTCCTATTGACTGTTAGAATTTAGTCATTAAAATTTTAAAAATCCAAATTGTCAGCAACTATTTA
>JARRKK010000361.1:0-4276 GCA_037388105.1 Ignavibacteriaceae bacterium
TAAAATCTACACTTGATGGAATAATGTTTATATTTTTGTTGAATTTTCCAGCATACTCAGCAAGAAATTTATTGCTTACTATAATTCTATTACTTTTCTCAATAATGCGTGAAATACTATTATTATCTGAAAAAAATCTTCTTAAAAAACCATGTGGACGATGAGCAGTATAAATTGCATCATCAAAATCAAAAACCACTTTCTTACCGATCAATAGAATCAGGATTTCTACAATCGGGAAAATATTAGGTAAAGAGACTTTCTGAAGAAAAATTACATCATATTTCCTTATTCGAAACAAAGCAAAGAGACGAGCAAAAAAAGTATAAGAAAACCATTGCAATTTCACGATGAAGGATGGTGATTGTACAATTTTTTTATCAAGATTTTCTGTGGATCCAGGTATAACATCATATTGTACATCTTTACTGCTTAATATTTTAAGAAATTGGTAAACACGAACTCTGCTTGAAGCACCCAAAATTGATTTTTGCGGTAAAAAAAGGATGTTCATATATCGATTATCTAATTTTTACGGGCATGTAAAATCATTCTTCCACTTGTATGGAATACAGATTGTAAAAATGAAAAGTGATAGAACGATACAAAAGCTGATCTTGAATCGTTTGATAACCAATCAGCAATACTCTTTCCTAATTTAGAATTCCCAAATTTTTCTTTCACAATATAATGCAGACTATGAATGATTGTGTAAGGGACTTTTTGATAATAAACATTTTCAATCGAGAAACCGGATTGTTCTAAAAATTTAGAAAGTGAACGCACATCATAATGGAATAGATGACGCGGTATATCATATGCAAACCATCTTCTACCAAAAATTTTGCGTTCAAAGCTCCGATGATTGGGTACATTAAAAATGAATAAACCACCTGTCTTTACTATGCTGGAAATTTTCCCCAAAGCTTTTCTTACATCGTACAAGTGCTCCATTACCATCATTGCTTGCACAAGATCAAATGAGTTTTTTGGAATATCAGTTTGCTGAAAATCACCTGAATGAACATTTAAGCCTAATTTTTCTTTTGCAAATTCGATTGCATTTTTATTTATATCGATACCAGAAACTTCCCAACCGAGAAGTTGTAGTGCTTTTAAATGTGAACCATTAAAACATCCAATTTCAAAAGCTTTTCCTATCGGCATATTGGGTGGAGGAAAATAGTAATATCGATCGCCAAAGATTCTTTTTAGCTTCCGGATGATTGTACCTTGAGGAATCTTTAGTGATTGATTTGTATACGAGAAATATTCATCAGGATAATATTGAGCTATTTCACTCGGCGATGGTTGAGGATAGGTAATATGTAATCCGCAATTGTTACAACGGAGCAAAGAAAACAGTTTCTCAGATTCAGTTATATAATCCCGAGTCTTGAATATTTCTTTCCAATCATCAGACAAACATAAATTACAAGTATGATTATAATTCATTGGATAAACCTTCCCGTAGCCGTTTAACCAATTTTATTGAGCTCAGTTCAATTTTTAACAAGAATGAAAAAAAGATAAATCCAAAGATTGTAACAATTACACCAATGAATAAACTGACAAGATCAAAATTTGAATACATCGATTGGAAAACTAAGTTTAAGATCATGAAAATAACACCAATAACCAGAAATTTACTGAAATCAATAAATAATTCTTTTAAACTGAAAAACTTGATTTCTTTTTTTTCCAAGAGCACCAAATATTAAATAACCACCATAAAAAATAATAGTGTTAGCTACATTTCTGCTATCAGCGGATGAAAATGATCCGTATTGAAATAGCACACTTATTAATTGTTCTCCAAAGTTAAATAAGATGATATAGAAAAGAGTTGAAACAAAAAGAATTCCACTTAATGCTTTTCGATTTAAGTTTTGTAGCTGATTATAATCTTTTATTGCGATTAACTCAGAAACTTTTGGTAAAGCTACAACTGAAAGACCGCCAAGACCTATTAATAGTACAACCCGAATTATTTTTGTTGCATATCCAAGTGTTGAGATCGCACCTGCATCTAAATTTGAAGCGATATTACGGTCGACTAGAAAAATAGAATTAGTAAATATACCACCGATGATAAGAGGTAGCATCAATTTGCCAATAAGTTTAAAATCCGTATTGTTCCACCTAATTTCGAAACGAAAATTACCCTGAAATAAATAAACTCCCACTAATATCAAAAACTGAATCAAAGAACTTATGCTTATTGCTACTGGTGCAATATATATTCCTACTTCCTGGACAAAAATGAGTAAAAGAGTTAAGGCACAAATGGATCCTATTACAGGTACAAGTGGTGCCAGCAAAAACTTTTGTCGTGCAAAATAAATACTGCTAAGCATCGTAGCACTACTCTTAAATACTAAAACAGGGAAGTACATTTTTAGAAGATCGGCAGTCAGGTTAACTTTATCTATTGAAAAACCGGGAAAAAATAATTTAACTAATTGGTTTGAAAATAAGGTTCCCATTAATCCAATTGTCACCAGGATAATGATGGAGAGATTCAACCAAGAATTTAGAATTTGGAAAGCAAGTTGTGGCTCATCACTGTTTAGTTTAGCAACCAGGGTAGGGATGAGTGCATAGTTAAATCCCAAAATGGCAACTGTAACAAATAAATCAGGTAAAGAAACAGCAGCCAGGTAACAGTCCATTTCAATGCTCGTTCCAAAAAATCGGGCAAGAAACATTTCCAGAACAAATAAGAAAACGACGTTTAATAGTGAGAAGAGGCTAACAGCAAAAGAGGATTTAATTATACTTGACAATACTTTCCTACTGTAAAAATTTATCATTAATGAAAAACATCTTTAACAATTTATGTTATTAGCATGATTAAATTAATTTTATCTATAATAACATTCTCTATTACTATCTTAAATGACTCTAATTTTAGTTCGTTGGGATTTTGTAATAAATTGATCCATAAATAATTTATATATCTCTTAAATCTCAACAAGTTCTATTTCTAAATTAGTTATCTCTACTTTTAAATGGGGTTTTCAATTGAGGACTATAATCATCGTCATTCCGGCATTCATATTGAGAATCTCTTCAACGATGAGATTCCAGATTACTCACATGATTTTGAATACAAAAAATCAGGTTTGCATATATAATATAAAGAATCAGGAATTGCATTTTCAGGTTAACAATTTCATAACATTCCCTTAATCATTTGATTAATCCTACCTCAATTTCATTTATTATATTGGTAACATAAACAAAGAAATCAATTATTAACAAAAGGGAAAAAAATGTTGAAGTTTCTACTAATTCTGTTGTTCAGTTTTTCTTACCTGGGAATTCTTTCAGCTCAGGATAAAAATGAAAGTAAAGGAAAATTTCATGGTTTGGCATTTGGTGATTATTACTACTTCATTGATGATCACAAATCTGATCTCGTTGATCAAAGGGGATTCTGGTTCAGAAGAATATACTTTACTTATGATTATACCATGAATAAACAATTCTCTAGTCGTTTAAGATTAGAAATGAGTAATGAAGGTGATTTTACTTCGAAAGTGGCAATTGTGCCAGTTGTTAAAGATGCATGGTTAAAATATAAATTTTCAAATCAGGAAGTTATACTTGGAATTAGTCCAACCCCAACCTTTCAGATCATTGAAAAAGTTTGGAATTATCGCTCTGTCGAAAAAACTCCATTAGATCTTCAAAGAATGGCTAGCTCCAGAGATTTTGGAATTGCTGGTAAAGGTAAATTTGATGATGATGGTATGTTCAGATATCACTTAATGTTCTCAAATGGAAGTAGTAATAAGCAGGAAGTTGATAAAGGAAAATCTGGAATGCTATCGCTTTCAATGTTCTTTTCAAAAGTATTTGTTTTAGAAGTGTATGGAGACTATGCTGATAACCCCGGTGATGAAAACTGGTACACCTTACAAGGATTTTTTGGTTACAACGCAAAAAAATTAAAAGCAGGTTTACAATATTCAGCTCAAACAAGACAATTACATGAGACGACTGATACTAAGTTACAAGTTTTATCATTTTTTGCAAGTGGTGATGTATCTGATCACATAAGCCTTCTCGGTAGAGTTGATAAAATGTTTGAACCAAATCCTGAGGGAAATAGGATTGCGTTTTTACCTTTTAATCCAACCGCGTCATCATTATTAGTAATTCTTGGTGTTGATTACCATCCTATCCCGGAGGTAAAGTTAATTCCTAATATTGAATTTATTAAATATTCTGAAAATAAAGTCGGGAATACACCACCTGATGATCTGGTAGC
>JARRKK010000362.1:0-3299 GCA_037388105.1 Ignavibacteriaceae bacterium
GCACCTACTAACGCAGATACAAATACCGATAGCTCACCTGAACCCGGCAAATAAAGAATATTGAGGTAGTTTGCAAAGATTGAATTTCCTCTGACATAGCTTAGTAGTGCTAATGCAATCATAACGATTGCTATGACACCGATTGCCAAACCATCTAATCCGTCGGTTAAGTTAACCGCGTTGGAAGTTGCGGTGACAATGAATATTACTACAGGTATGTAGAAAACGGAAAGATCAAAGTTTACATTCTTTAAAAAAGGAACAGTTGTAAGGCTGTTTATACTTTCAAATTCAGGTGAAAAATAAATAACAGAACCAACAAGCAATCCAATTAATACCTGTCCAAGTAATTTGTATCTTGCTATTAAACCATTCGGATATTTTTTAATTACTTTTAAATAATCATCTAAAAATCCAACAGCACCTAACCAAATTGTACCCACTGTAATTAATATGACATAAGTACTTTTTATATCTGCCCAAAGCACAACAGGAATGATGACTGATAAAAGTATGATTACACCACCCATTGTTGGTGTACCGGTTTTTGACCAATGAAATTCTGGACCATCCTCTTTCTTCGCTTCACCAATCTGATTTTTAGAAAGAATTTTAATTACCTTTGGTCCGATATAGAATGCCAGGAACAGACCATTTATAGCAGCATTTGCAGAACGATAGGTTAAGAACCTGAAAATATCAAAGCCAGGTGGATCGTAATCATTCCACGTGATCCTTTCACTAGTATTACTGAATTAGTGGGATCAAAATTCCGGATGAATTTTTCCAATGATCTTCTGGTTCTGAAATGTTTTATTAATATTTTTTGATTCTTTAGCGATTCATATAGTACTTTCATTTCAGGCCCAATTGAATAAAGTTCGTTAATCAAATTCTTTTTTATAACAGAAGAAAGAGATCGATGGAATTTTATTTTATCTTTTCCTAATTCGAACATGTCTCCTAAGATCAATACCTTCCTGCTATAGGTTTTAACTCTATGAACTAATTCAATCGCATACCTTGCGGAGTCAGGATTTGAATTGTACGTATCATCAATTAGTATAAAATTTCTTTTGTGATTCACTTTAAGTCGACTACCGGTAACCGAAAGCCGTTTGGTACCCTTTTTTATTTGATCTTTAGTTAAACCCAGTTTAAGCGCAACTGATATTGCTGCTAAATAGTTATTCGCACTTTGTTCACCGTAAAGAGGCAAATCAGTGTTAATAATTGTATTCTTATATTTTATATTAACAATTGGCCTTCCATCTGAAGTATAGTTTTTTATTCTTCCTGAGACTTCAGCTCGTTTATCAAAACCATATGTAACTCTATTTTTATACATTGGTGAAAAATTTTTTAATAAAGGATCATCATAATTGATAAATATTTTTCCACTATTTGCTATTGCCATATCATATAGAGCTTTCTTTTCCTTTAACACACCCCTTTTATTCTTTAAAAATTCCAAATGAGAATTACCAATATTTGTAATCAGTGCATTGTTAGGTTCCAATATTTTTGCGGAATACTCGACCTCGCCAAAATGATTTGTACCTACTTCTACCACTAGCACATCATACTTTTCGTTCGCCGCTAAAATCGTTAGTGGCACACCGATATTATTATTGTTATTACTTTCAGTCTTCTTCACTCTATATTTTTCGCTTAATAATTCAGCCATTATATCCTTTGTAGAAGTTTTGCCTGAACTTCCTGTTACAGCAATAACCACTGCATTTAACTTCCTACGCCAAATTTTAGCAATTTCGCCAAGTGCTTTGGTCGTATTTTTTACAGTAACGAAGGGAACATCAATATCATCAAACTCAGCCAACTTATTTCGGTTGATTAGAGCTATAGCAGCTCCATTTTTTACAGCTTGCCTGACAAATGAGTGCCCATCATAATTCTTCCCTCTTATCGCAATAAATAATGAACCTTTTTTTACATCTCTTGAATCGATAGTTACATTTCTTATCAGTTTTATTTCATCGGGATTAAATATTCTAGCTGTCTGTAGTTTAAACAGGTCTTCAATATTTAAAACCACCATTTTCAAATACGCAAATAAATTTCAGCAATTTCTTTATCCGAAAAATGTGATAATACACCTTTTATGTCCTGATAATTCTCGTGGCCCTTACCTGCAATTAATATTATCGATTGATTATTACTTTCCATTATAGCGTTTTTAATCGCCTCTTATCTGTTTTAAATCACTTTAAAGTTTTTTTGTCAATCCCGGATTTTATATCCTCAATTATCTCAAATGGATCTTCATTCCTGGGATTATCAGAAGTAATAATCACTTCATCGCTTAATTCAGTGGCAATCCTTCCCATCTCAGGTCTTTTTGTTTTATCACGATTCCCACCGCAACCAAAGACGGTTATTACTTGTGAACCCTCTTTATTCAAACTCCGGATAGCTTCCAAGGATTTTTGAAGACTGTCCGGTGTGTGTGAATAATCGACAATTACGTTTCTGTTTCCTTCATTAATAACTTCAAATCTTCCCGGAATTTGCTTCGTGTTTTTAATACCACTTATTATTTGATTTTCAACTATACCGTACAACTTGCAGAGTGCAAATGCTGCTGTAGCATTATAAGCATTAAATCCGCCTACGAGCGAAGTTTCAATATTATAACTTTTCTCATTATGATTAATCGTAAAAGTAGTACCACTCAAATCATATTCTATATTATTAATACGAAAATCAGCGTCAGCCCTTTTTCCATAACTATATTTATTTGCTGCACAGTCTTTTAAGATTTCGGTGCTATGCTCATCATCAGAATTGTAAACAGCATTGGCATCGTCAGTTAGACTATCGAACAATATTTTTTTCGCGTTAATGTAAGATTGAAAATCTTCATGAAAGTCCAGGTGTTCGGGAGTTATGTTGGGTACAATCTCAAATTATGTTGGTGATACTCAGACTGAATCAAAATTAACAACACCCGAAGCTAATAATTTGAACTATCTTCTTTTTCAAATGATTAATAACGACTGTAAATATGCGGTGATGGAAGTTTCCTCACATGCATTGGCTCTTAAGAGAGTTAGCAATCTATTTTTTAGCTCGGCAATTTTTACCAACATAACTCCCGAACACCTGGACTTTCATGAAGATTTTCAATCTTACATTAACGCGAAAAAAATATTGTTTGATAGTCTAACTGACGATGCCAATGCTGTTTACAATTCTGATGATGAGCATAGCACCGAAATCTTAATAGACTGTGCAGCAAATATATATAGTTATGGAAAAAGGGCTGACGCTGATTTTCG